>CADEEC010000185.1 GCA_902826255.1 uncultured Hyphomicrobiales bacterium
CGGCTCGAGTTGCACGAGGTCGCCCCCGCGCCGCAGCTCGCGTCGGTCAATATCCAGCGCAAAATGACTAAACCGGAAAGGCACTTAGATCCCCCGCGCGGCAAGGGCGCGATGACGTCATCGGATTATCAAAGCCATCTCAAGGATAAATCAGGCCCCTGTCAAAGCCTGAAGCGCCGGCGGCGGTCATCATGCCCTCACGTTAAGCATCCGCTCGTGGAGAATAATGATGGCAATGGCGGTCTCGGCCCGGTCTTCCACAGGCGGCAGCCTGCTGCGCTCGCCCGCTCTCGCCCTCGCTCTGGCGGCGCTGTTCTGGTCCGGCAACTTCGTGGTCGCCCGCGCGGTTCGCGATGACGTCGACCCGGTTTTCATCACCCTCGTGCGCTGGTTCCTCGCCCTGCTGATCTTCATGCCGTTCGTCTGGCGTGAGCTGTGGCGGAGCCTGCCCGCCATCCGTCGCGAGTGGCGCCTCATCGCCGCGCTCGGCTTCACAGGCCTGGCACTGTTCCATCCGCTCGTGTTCCTCGCCGTGAAATACACCACGGCCACCAATGCGCTGATCACGCTGTCGCTGGCGCCGGTCGCCATCATGCTCGGGGCTAGCCTGATCGCGCGCGCCGCTCCATCCTTGCGTCAGATCGGCGGCACCGCGATCTCCCTCCTCGGCGCGGTGGTGCTGATCACGCAGGGCGATGTCGCCGGCATCATCGCCGCGGGTTTCAACATCGGCGATCTCGTCATGCTGGTCGCGGTGGTAGTGTGGGCCGTGTACTCCCTGCTCCTGCGCCGCCGTCCGGCCGATCTGTCGTCGACCGTCACGCTGGTCGCCAGCATCGTGCCGGCGTTGCCGATCCTGCTTCTCTTTACGTACGTTGCCGGCTCGACGATGGCGATGACGATCTCGCCCGCGATCGGCGTCGCGATCGCCTACATCGCCATCTTTTCCACGGTCCTGAGCTTTCTGTTCTGGTCCTACGGCGTCGCCCAGATGGGGCCGAGTCGCGCCGGGCAATACATCCACCTGATGCCGGTGTTCGGTGCCGTACTGGCCTTCATCTTCCTCGGCGAACCGCTGTCGCTCGCGCAGGTCGCCGGTGCGGCCCTGGTGTTCGCGGGGCTCGTGTTGATCGAGGATCGCCGGTCACCGAAAGCGGCTTGACGTGAGATCGTCCCGGCTCGACCGTAGGACATCTGAACGGTCGAGCCCGATCCCATGCCCACCTTCAAGTCCATCCGCGCCCGTGCCGCCAAGCGCAAAGGCAGCGACAAAGAGCTCGCCTCGCTTCTTCCCGAGGTCATGCCGGCCGGCAAGCTCGCCCGCATCGGCGACGACCGCATGCTGGCGGAAATGGCCAAGCGCATCTTCTCTGCCGGCTTCGTGTGGAGCGTGATCGAGAGCAAGTGGCCGGGCTTCGAGGCCGCCTTCCTCAAGTTCGATACCAAGCGCCTGCTGTCGCAGTCCGACGAATTCTGGGAGCAGCTGACCGCCGATAAGCGCATCGTGCGCAACCCGCAGAAGATCATGGCGGTGCGCGCCAATGCCCGCTTCGTCGCCGACATCGCCGGCGAGCACGGCAGCTTCGGCAAGTTCCTCGCCGCCTGGCCGGCCAGCGATCAGATCGGCCTGCTCGACCTTCTGGCGAAACGCGGCGCGCGTCTCGGCGGCCGCACGGGGCAGTATTTCCTGCGCTTCATCGGCAAGGATGCGTTCGTCGTCTCCGGCGAT
Organism: uncultured Hyphomicrobiales bacterium; assembly: GCA_902826255.1. GTDB lineage: Bacteria > Pseudomonadota > Alphaproteobacteria > Rhizobiales > Hyphomicrobiaceae > AWTP1-13. The sequence goes on from CADEEC010000185.1 coordinate 1,730, forward strand.
GTGATCACCTGTCTGCGCGACGCCGGCCTCGACATCGCCGAGAATCCGACCTCCAAGAAGGACCTCAAGAAGGTGCAGGATCAGTTCAACGCCTGGGCCAAGGAGACGGGACTGCCCTACACCCACCTCTCGCGCATCTGCGCCATGTCGATCGGCGAGAACTACGATGCCGAAACGCTGCGCCGGCGCGGCATGAGCGAAGACTAGAGCCGCCGGCCCTCCAGCGCGCACCGGCGATGACGCGATCGGTCTTGGAGCGCACCTTCGTTGCGCAGTGACCTGGATCCCCGCCTCCGCGGGGATGACGCCAGTTGAGAGCGCATCCGTCACCACGAACGTCATGCCCGCGCAGGCGGGCATCCAGACACCGGGCTGCGGGTGCGTTTCGTGCCGGCGAGGTGCAGCGCGTTCAGCACAATTTGCCCCGCAGGCGCCATTCGCCTCGAGGGTATGGGCATTGCGGGCAGGCAACCCGGGCGCTCTGCAGCCCGATGACCTGAATATGCGTATGGGCGGCGAACGCCCGGGCTCAGTGCCGCATCCGGGCCCGTGCACATGACGATCCGCTGGTCTGGCGGCCACGTCCGGTCAGGCTGCGGACTGCGACCCCCGGACTTTAGCGGAGCAATGCCTTGCGCTTCGGCACCGCCCCTGATCCGAGGCACGCATATCATCGCACACTCCGACACCACCGGGGATAAGGCCGCAAACAAAAGCCCTCTCCCATCGCCGATGGGAGAGGGCTTGAGACCAACAAGGCAGCAGGCGCTTACTTCACCAGCGCCCAGTCGCCGTTCTTCACGGTCAGCAGCACGCGGCCGCGCTGGTCGAGACCGAAGTGGTCCGACGGCGTGAAGTTATAGACGCCGTGGCTTGCTGCGATTTCCTTCTCCGACTCCAGCGCCGCCAGCAGCGCGTTGCGGAAGTCCTGCGAGCCGGGCTTCGCCTTCTTCAGCGCGATCGGCACGACGCGGTTCAGGACCTGCAGCACGTCCCAGGCGTGGCCGGCAAACTGCGTGCGCGTGCCTGCGCCGTGCTTGCCCTCATAGAGCTTCCACAGCTCGAGCCCCACCTTCTTTTGCGGGCTGTCCGGCAGCAGCTCGGCAACGACCGGAGGACCGGACGGCAGGATCACGCCTTCCGCCGACTTGCCGGCGATACGGATGAAGTCTTTCGTCACCGCACCGTGCGTCTGGTAGATGTTGCCGGTGAAGCCGCGCTCGCGCAGCGCCAGCTGCGGCAGCGCCGCGCCGGTGCCGGACGCGCCGACCAGGATCGCGTCAGGCTTGGCGGCAACCAGCTTCAGCGCCTGGCCGGCGACCGACGTGTCGGCGCGTGCATAGCGCTCCTCGGCCACCATCTTCAGGCCCATCGGCTCGGCCAGCGCCTTGAACTGGCGCACCCACAGGTCGCCCCAGCTGTCGGAGAAGCCGATATAGCCGACGGTCTTCACGCCGTTGGCCTTCATGTGGTCGAACACCGGCTGTGCCACCAGCGCAACCTTCTGCGCCATCACGAACGACCACTTCTCGCGGCCGGCCGGAAATTCGGCGGGGGCCTGCGTGAAGTGCGGCACCTGGTTCTCGAAGGCGACGCCGGCCACAGCCAGCGTCGGCGGCGTGGTCGACGAGCCGACGATCACGTCGACCTTGTCCTCGGTGATGAGGCGGCGCGCGTTGGTCGTGGCCTGGTTCGGATCGCCTGCATCGTCGAGCACGATGACAGTGAGCTTCTCGCCGCCGATCTCCGAAGGCCACAGCGCGAACGTGTTCTTGGCCGGCACGCCGAGCGCGGCGGCTGGCCCCGTCGCGGCGATGGTCACGCCGACCTTGACCTCGGCCAGCGCGGCTTGCGACAGCGCGAGCGCGCCGGCGAGCACGGCCGTGGACCCAAGCAGTTTCCTGGTAAACGTCATTTCAGTCCTCCCTGACGAGAAGCGGGTGTTGGCTTCTAGGACACGTCTGACCGGTCTGTATGCTCCGCGGCAATCGCCCCGGGGCCCTGTTCCGGCTTCTATTGCTCGGCAAAAGAGCAATTTTGCAATGTCTGGCAATTGTTATAATCCATAACTATCGGCCCCGGCAACGCCAACGATTGCGGGAATCCGCGCTGCCCCACCATCGCCGGCCGGCCCCGCACGGTTAACCGATATTCACCCTGTCAATTGACCTATGTTGTTCAAGTGACAGGGTTCTCTCCGCGCGCGCTGCGGGCGCGACCGTCAGCTATCGTCATCGATGGCTCCCGTCGAAGCGTGCACGAGGCACCGTCCGACGTGCGACGAGACGCGGAGAACTGGACAACGCATGGGGTTCGAAGCACCGGCCGTGGCGCAAGCCGAAACTAGCAACGTTGTGGCCGGCGACAGTCCGGTTGTGCGCGAGGACCGCATCGGCGCGCCGCTTGAAGATGTGCGCCTGCGCCTGCTCGCCATGATCGACGATCTCGGCGACGTGCTCGGCGAGTATGCCGCGCCTCTGCTCGAAGCCGCGCGCGGCCAGCTCGAGGCGCGCGCCTGCCGTATCGCCGTCGTCGGACAGATCAAGGCCGGCAAGAGCACCTTCATCAATGCGCTTGCCGAGCGTCCGGATTTTCTCCCTGCCGATATCAATCCGTGGACGGCCGTCGTCACGTCCATGCACTTCCGCAGCTCGAAGACGCCGCCCGATCATGTCGCCGAGTTCCACCTGTTCTCGGCCGATGAGTGGAAGGAGCTCGCGGAGGGCCGCGGGCGCCTGCGCGAGTTGACCGAGCGCCTGGTGCCGGGCTTCCAGCCCGACCTGCTGCGTGCGCAGCTCGAGGTGATGCGCAAGCGCGCGGAGCGTCGTCTCGGCGCAAGCTTCGGCGAGCTGCTGGGCCAGGTCCATCGCTACGAGGAGATCACGCCGGAAATCCTCGCAGATTATGTCAGCGCGGGTGACGAGACTGCGGCTACGGATGCAGCCGGTAAGCGTCGCCTCTACTCCGACATCACGCGCTCGGCCGATCTCTACTTCAACGACAGTCCGTTCGCCTATCCGATCACGCTGATCGACACGCCCGGCACCAACGATCCGTTCCTGGTACGCGACGAGATCACGCGGCGCAGCCTCGAGACGCCCGACATCTACATCTTCGTCATTTCCGCGCTGCAGCCCCTGTCGCCGGCCGACATCGCCATGCTGCGGCTGCTGAACGGGCTGCACAAGGATCGCATTGTCGTCTTCATCAACCGCGCCGATCAGCTTCCGAACCCCATTGCGGACACGGCGGTGATCAAGAGCGCCGTCGAGCAGCGCCTGCGCCTGGAGTTCCCGGCCCTGCGCATCCCGGTCATCTGCGGCAGCGCCTGGATGGGCAACCTGCGTCTGCAGGCCGGCGACGGTGATCTGCATGCGCGCTTGAAGCCGGCCCAGGTGAAAGCCTTGCGTCAGGCGGGGTTGCTGGCGCCCGTCGATGCGGCACCGGCGCAGCTCTCCACCGCCGAGCGTTCGCGCGTCGCCACCGCCATGCACATGAGCTCGGGCATGCGCGAGGTGTCCGCCACGGTGACGCGCCTCATGTGCACGAGCAGCATCGCCATGCTCCTGCGCCAGATCGCCGTCTGCCTCGCCGAGCTGGCCAAGGCGGCCGATGCCGGCAACCGCGCGGAGATCCAGGCGGTGAGCGACATGCTGGAGGCCCGCCGCGGCGAGGCGAACGCGCATGCCGCAGCCATCGCCGAGGAACGCAACTCGCTCGCCGCCTTCGAAGAGCGCGCCGACATGCTGCAGTCGTCCTTCGGTGAGATTGAAGGCCACTTCAATCATCTGGTCGGCACGGCGAGCGGGATGTTGCGCCACGATCTCAACGCCAAGGTGTGCGCCTTCGCCGACAGCGAAGCCGACACCATGCTGCACGCCCTGGATGTCAATTCCCGCCTGAAGGCATGGCGTTGCGATGTGTCCCCACTGCGCGAGCAGCTGCTGGCCGCCTACATGACGTCCTTCGAGCAGGCGGCCTCCGACCTCACCCGGGTGGAGGAGTTCCTGTACCCGCAGCTCAAGGTGATCGTCGCCTCTTTGCTGCCGGGCTACGGCGGCAGCCTGCTCGAGGTGCCGGCCTGGTCATCGCGTGAGGCACCGGCCGTCGGTCCGCTCAGCGATAGGGTCGACATGGTGCTCGCCGCCCCCGTTCTGCGCCGCTGGTTCAGTGCGCGGCGTTCCAACGAGGAACGCGCCGATGATCTCCGGCGCTTGATCGAGGCGGAATTCCTGCGCGTCTCGGACGACCTGCTGGCGGTGACGGACAAGGCGCTCGGCGAGCGCGTCGCCTATGTCATGCAACGCATCAACGCCATCAGCACCGGCCTCCTGATCGGCATCGAGCGCCGCCGCGAGAACCTCGCCAGGGAGCAGGCGCTGTTCGACGGCGACGGCGGCGGAACGTCCTTCGCCGCCTTCGAGACCGACCGGCAGACGCATCTCGACGCCTGCGAATACAAGCGCGCCTCCTGCGAGGCCGCGCTCGGCGAGCTTGCCGCCGTGCTGCAGGTGCTGGACACCGCCGAGAACGCGACGTGACGGTCGACGCGCCCGACCGCATGGCTGCGGCCGCGCGCGTCCTGACGTCCGCCGACGCCGGCGCCATGGCGTTGCACGCGCGATCCGCCGACGGCCGGCGCGGGCCGGCGCGCATCATCGTCATCGGTGAGTTCAACAGCGGCAAGACGGCGCTGGTCAATGCGCTGGTCGGCGCGCAGGTGCTGCCGGCAAGCGCCGTGCACCACACGCCCTGTCCCATCGTCATCGGTCACGCCAGGACGGCGGCTCTCACGTCGCGCATGGCCTCGGGCGAGCGCGTCCCGCTCCCGCTCGATCAGATCGGGCAGCGCGATCCTACCGGTGCGAGCCGTCTCGACCTGCGGCTGCCGCGGCCGAGCCTCAAAGGTTTGCGCATCGTCGATACGCCCGGCTTCGGCCTCGCCTCGCCGGAAGACGAGGCGGCGATCCTGAACACCTGCCGCGCCGCCGATCTCATCATCTGGTGCACACCCGCGTTCCAGGCTTGGAAGCACAGCGAACGCGTCGCTTGGCTCCGTGTGCCGGAACGCGCGCGTCGCCACGGCGTGCTGGCGGTCACCTTCTGGGAATCCGTGACGGATTCCGCCGACCTCGACCGCCTGATTGCCCGCCTCCGCACC
>CADEEC010000186.1 GCA_902826255.1 uncultured Hyphomicrobiales bacterium
GGGCGGGAAAGCGGCAGGGTTTACAGCCGCTAACCGTAAGACAGCCATCAGATGACCGCTTGCAGAATGGGCAGCGAACGCGGCTGTGGCCGCGTCACCCAAATGGCACAGCCAACGCCAGCCGCGCATGCAAATATGACGCCTGCGGATGGTCTTTATAGCTGTGTAAAGGGCGACGATGCTGCGCGCGATTGTTTTTGCCATTGCTTTGGCGGCTCTCGGTGGGTGTTCGGTTCACCCTCTTCCGCAGGACGTGACCGGCTACAACACCTATCAGATCGTCAGCAAGATCCGGTGTGAAGCGCGTGATGCCGTGCGCGGCTATGCGATCAGCTTCATCAGAAAGAAGCGGCCCGACCTGGCCGACGCCTTGAAGAAGGGCACAATCGGCTTCGACAAATTCGACAGGAAGCAGCTGGATCCGGAGACCCTCAAGCTGGTGGATCGCTACGCTCGGGCCGAGATCGCCTATGACTTCTCCTTCGACATCACGGAGAAGAACGACGTTGGCGGAAGCGCAGACTTCCTTCGCACCTTCTCGCGCGGGCCGCTCAAGCTTCCTCTCACGGCGGGCATGGATCGCGAGCGGCAGAACACGAGAAACTTCCGGATATCGGATACGTTCGGAGACTTGGCCAGCAAGGTGAGCGACGACTATTGCGTTCACGCCACCAAGGAAAAGAACTGGATATACCCGATCACCGGGCACATCGGCCTGGCCGAGCTGGTCGGAACGTTCCTCGACCTCAATCAGTCGGGCAACCTGTCACCCAAGGAAGGAAAGACGGTCCGCACCATTGCCGACACCATCGAATTCACGACCAAGATCTCCGGCAGCGCCAAGCCGACGATCGAGCTCACTCCTGTGGGGCGTGACTTCCAGCTGACGAAGGCGGGCCTCTCCTTCAGCGGCAGCCGGGAGGACGTGCACAAGGTGATCGTGGCCCTGGCGTTGCCGGCGGATGAGGCACCCAGGGGCGCCAAGGGTGCCGGCAAGAGCGCCAAGGCCGTCGCCAACGAGATGATCGATGAGCAAATCGGCAGGAAGGCGATCGATGACAGGCGGCGGCTCGAAAAGCGCCTGTTGGAACGCCTGGAATGAGTTGAGGCTCCTCTTAAGAAGCGCGGGAGAACAGATATGAAAGTATTCGAGTACAAGGGCACAGCCCCAGTTCCGGTGCGCGTCGAAGACGTGTTCGAATTGACAAAGGCCATTGTAAATGGCGGCCGCGAGGCCGAGTTTGTGGCCTTGTGCAAAGCCAACAAGGTGAACTTGTTTGCCGCGCCGGAGGCGGTGAACCTGGTGAAGAATTTCCTGTTCGACACGCAGGCGTTCAAGACCAGCGAGGTGGCGAGACTCGCCATCAAATCGGCTCAGTGCGATCCACCTGCCTAGGCACGCTCGTCCCTGCGACGGCACAACGAGCCATGTTCGGGCGCAGGCGACACCCGCATTGCCGCCTGCGCCCCGGCAGGACTAGGCGGCCGCGCTCGCCTGCCGAACCAGCGAAGCGCGCGCGCTCAGAGCCCGCCCGCCAAGGGAGGTCTCGGCCTTCGGGCATCGCCGCACGTCCAGCGCTCCGCCGATGACGGTTCGCAATGGGTCGATATCGACGAGCGGACAATCGCTGAGCTCAACCGACCCGCCGGCAGAGAAATGGCCGGCCAGATGCCTCAGCGCGCCGCAGCGCTCGACGATCACGTCTCCGTCCACGCGCAATCTTCGCGGCATGAAGCGAAGGCTCACGCATCGCCTCAGGATGAGGTTGCCGCCGACGAGCAACACCGAAGGCAGTGCCGTCAGCCGGTTGAGCGCAACCGCCGTCATCGACCCGGTGACATAAAGGGTGCGCGCCAGCGGAAGCATGTCGGCGGACAGCGTCAGATCGCCTTCCACCACCAGGCGATCGATCCCAAACTGCTCCAGCAGCTCGGGCTGGCGTGCCTGATCCAGCCTCGCCCACCGCCATCGCATCGCTTCGGCAAGCTCCTCGATCTTTGCTCCATACGAGAGGAACGGGTTGCTGTTGGCCCGCCCCTGGCACTCGACAATGTGCCCGCCGCGGACTTCGATCGTCACGTGCGGACGGCCCCGGGCGTCGCGGATGGAGAAGTATTGCGCGCGACGTTGCAGCAGGCGTGCAACGTAGCGGTAGTTGCCCAGGCAGTGCCTCATCTGGGTCCCTTCCCAGGCTAGCGCCGACGGCGTCTTGAGCTGGACCGCGAACGATCCGTCACAAAATCGGCAGGCGACCTGCACCTCCGCCGGGTTGTTGCCGTCGTCGCGCTCCTTTCTGGCCGACGCGCGCTTGCGAGCCTCCCTCTCGTCCTTTTCCAGGCGCGCGAGCGCCTGCTCCAGCGTTTTGATGTGCGACAGGTGCTTGATGCGTCCGCCGGGACCCATCTCGCGAGTCCACGGCTCGTTGTCCTCGACCGCCTTCGCCAGCCAGCGATCGATGCGCTCGAGAATGGCGGCCACCTCCGGCACGAGGACGAACTCGAACCATGGGCCACGCGCCTCGAACTGCTCCCGGGTGATGTTGGCAGGTGCCGGGGTTGGATAGGTGGACACAAGACGCAGGCACCGCGGATCACTTTCCAGCGCCCGATAGCAGGCGTGCTGCATCAAGCTGCCGTGCCGGGCGTTGGGTCGCTTCAGAATGGACTTGATGTCCCGCCTGTTCAGTACGTTCGACATACTCACAAGTCTCCCGCTGCGAGTGGACGATGTTTTTTCCGGCTTGAACGCCCCCGCGCCGCCGCTGCGCAAACTCCTCCCCTGCACGCGAAGTGGCCTTCGCGCGTGTGCTGCACGCTGACTCGGACGTTGCCGCGCCGAAGCGAACAACGGTCCGAGCAGTGATTTTCTTGAAAATCCTCCGCAGCGGTCGTTGCCGCCGGAGGTGAGCGGCGTGCCGAAATTCTTCCTGGCACGGGGCTCGTGAGGGGAAAGCTAATCGCGCAGTTCTACACAGGCAAGCAACCTGAGCTGGCGCACGCCACGTTTACGATAGGTATGTGACACTAATCACGCACGCGCACGCAACTGCTTTCGCCGCCGCGCGAATATTTTTATCCGCTTACGTCTTAAGCGTGGGATCGATGAAGCGCAGTCCTTTTCTCAGAAGCACAAGCGATCTTGCGTTGACGCACTGTGCGAGCCGAGTTCGCGTGCGCGCTCTGATGTCGAAGGCTTCTCGGGTTTGGGATGCGCCATGGTCGTCAACCACTTCACGAGCAGAGTGATGGGCCTCAACCAGATCTCCTCCACACAAGCGAGCGGGTCAGAACTGTTTGGAGGCGAGCACGGCCTTGATGGTCTTGATGACCTCTTGGGATGACGCAGGCAGGTCGATGGCGGCCTCGGCGGGCCTGCGGTGCTTGATGAGCGCTTGCTGAACCTCGGTGGCCCAGGCGGAAAGGATGATGACGGGCATGCCGTGGAAGGTGCGAATGCGCCGGTAGAGCATGATGCCGTCGAACGGCGGGTTGTTCCTGTCGATGAGGGCGACGTCAGTGGGGTTCTCACACAGCTCCAGGGCGGACTGGGTATCGGGGTACTCGCGCACCGCGAAGCCTTCGTTCTGCAAATGGAGGGCAAAGGATTGGCGCAGGTTCCTGCAGTCGTTGACGATGGCGATGGTCAGCATGCAGCGAGGCTGCGCGCCGACCGTGGCGAGCCGGAGGCCTGAAATGAGAGGCTGTGGAGAAGCTGGGCCGGCCCTGCATGTTGCTTGAGGGCATGGACATCGCAACGCGTGCGCGGGCCAAGGCTGCGCTCGACAAAGCTGCTGCGAGACGCCTGTGAATCGATGTTGTTGGAGAGAGGCCAAAGCCTCTGAGTTGATTGGAGCGGGCGAAGGGATTTGAACCCTCGACCCTCACGTTGGCAACGTGATGCTCTACCCCTGAGCTACACCCGCGTCCTGGGATAAGGCCGGTCTTATGCAGCAAAGAGGGGCGCTTTGCAACCACGCCGGCGGCCGGCGCCGTGCGGCGCAATGGGTGGCTTAGCCAAGCCGGAATTTGGGCGCTATAAGGGCGGCTCCAGCCCCTGCTCCGGAGCCTGAAGCGGTCCCGTGCCCGCCACCCGCCAGGATTTGTTTGCCCGCCTCGCTGCGCTCGGCATCGAGACCACCACCGTCGAGCACGAAGCGGTGTTCACGGTGGCCGAGAGCGCGCGGCTCGAGCGCGAGCTGCCGGGCGGGCACAGCAAGAACCTGTTCCTGAAGGACAAGAAGGGCGCGCTGTTCCTTGTGGTGGCGCTGGGGCATGCACATATCGACCTCAAGTCGCTGCACCGGGTGCTGGGCTGCGATCGCCTGAGCTTCGGCAAGCCTGAGCTGCTGATGGAGGTTCTGGGCGTGCCGCCGGGCTCGGTGACGCCGTTCTCCCTCATCAACGACAGCGGCCGCCGGGTGACGGTCATCCTCGATGCCGATATGATGCGCCACGACACGATCAACTTCCACCCGCTGGAGAATACCGCCAGCACCAACATCAAGCGCGACGACCTTGCGGCCTTCATCCGCGCCTGCGGACACGAGCCGCGCGTGATCGCCGTCGCGACGACGACAGAGCAAACCTGACGAGCGCCCGCTGGGCGGGCTGGAGACCGAAATGGACTTGAACATTGGCAATGGCGGCGGCGCAGTTGCGGCCGACGTCATCAAGGATACGACGATCGCGACCTTCGCCAAGGACGTGCTGGAAGCCTCGCGCCAGGTGCCGGTGCTGGTCGATTTCTGGGCGCCCTGGTGCGGGCCGTGCAAGCAGCTGACGCCGATCCTGGAGAAGGTGGTCCGCTCGCACAACGGCAAGGTGCGGATGGTCAAGATCAACATCGACGAGAACCAGACCATCGCCAGCCAGCTGCGCATCCAGTCGATCCCGACGGTGTATGCCTTCCGCGACGGCCGGCCGCTCGACGGCTTCCAGGGCGCGCAGCCCGAGAGCGCGGTGAAGGCCTTCGTCGAGCGCCTGCTCGGCGAGGAGGCGGCCGTGGATACGGCGGAGGCGCTGAAGGCCGGCGACGAAGCTTTGGAGGCCGGCGACCTGCAGGGCGCAGCGGACATCTATGCGGCCGTGCTGCAGGAAGAACCGCAGAACCTGGGCGGCCTAGCCGGTCTTGCCCGCTGCTACCTGAAGAGCGGCGACGTCGCCCGTGCCGAGCAGACACTCGCTCTCGTGCCGCCGGACAAGCGCGAGGCAGGCCCGATCGCCAGCGTGCGCGCCGCGCTCGATCTCGCCAAGCTCGCCGGCAAGGCGGGTGACGCCGGCAAGCTCAAGGCGACAGTGGAGGCCGAGCCCGCCAACCACCAGGCGCGCATCGACTACGCGATGGCGCTGGCCGCGGCCGGACAGAAGGACGAGGCCGCCGACCAGCTGCTGGAGAGCTTCAGGCGCGACCGCAAGTGGAACGAGGAGGCTGCCAGGAAGCAGCTCGTACAGTTGTTCGATGCGTGGGGCCCCAAGGACCCGGCGACGCTGGCGGGCCGCCGCAAGTTGTCTTCGATCCTGTTTTCCTGAGGAGCTGCGAGGGCCGTTGCCAACCCTGTCTGAGCGCTATCGCAAGCCCGCGGACCTGCCGCAGCGCATCCCCGTGTTTCCGTTGCCGCGTGCGATCCTGCTGCCGCGCGCGACGCTGCCGCTCAATATCTTCGAGCCGCGCTACCTTGAAATGATCGAGGACGTGATGGCGGGCGCGCGCGTGCTCGGCATGGTGCAGCCGGAAGGCCCGGAGCAGGAAGGCTTCGTGCCGCAAGATGCCCCCTTGAGGCGCATCGGCTGTGCGGGCCGGGTGACGGCCTACGAGGAGCTGGAGGACGGCCGCTTCGCCGTCACGCTCACCGGCGTCTCGCGGTTTACGGTGACCGGCGAGGAGACGGCCGGCAAGCCTTACCGCGTGTGCACGGTCGACTACGGCCGCTTCAGCAGCGACCTCGAAGCGGGTGCCGGCGAGGATGACGTCGACCGCGAGACCTTGCTCAAGGCATTGAAAGCCTATCTTTCCGCGCGCAACCTGAAGGCGGACTGGTCGGCGGTATCGCGCTCCTCCTCGGAGATGCTGGTCAACTCGCTCTCCCTCGCCAGCCCCTATGGCATGGAGGAGAAGCAGGCGCTGCTGGAGGCCGAGACCCTGAAGGCGCGCGCGGAGATGCTGGTGGCGCTGTCGGAGATGGAGCTTGCGGCTGTGGGCGCCGGCGGGTCGGGGACGCTGCAATAGGTTTGCCGAGGCAAAACGATGAACGAGCCGCAGGACACGACCGCCCGCGCCGCACGGCCCGACCCGCGTTTGCTGGAAATTCTCGTCTGTCCGGTGACGAAGACGCCGCTCTTTTATAATGAGGCCAAGCAGGAGCTGGTGAGCCGCGCGGCGCGCCTTGCTTTTCCTATCCGTGACGGCGTTCCCGTGATGATCTCCGACGAGGCCCGCGCCGTCGACGACGAGGAGCTGCGTACGCTCGGCAAGCGGTGAGCCGCTGCTCCTGCGACAGCGCGCGCACCCTCGCGGCCCGGTGTCCTGGACTCCCGCCTCCGCGGGAGTGACGTCAATTGAGAGCGGATGCCGCTGCCACAATCGTCATGCCCGCGGAGGCGGGCATCCAGTGCACTTCGATACAAGGGTGTGGTTGCTTGCGCAGGTACGTGGCGTGCCACGCGCTGTGCGCAACCACAGCTTTTACACGCGGGGATAGCGAATTGCGTTTCATGATGTATGCAGACGGATGATGATTTTTGCGCGCAGGTGTGATCGAGTGCGCGTGCCTCGGGGATGAGAGCGCGGGTTCCTGCAGAACCGCCTCTCAATG
>CADEEC010000187.1 GCA_902826255.1 uncultured Hyphomicrobiales bacterium
ATATCCTCTCGTTGCGCACGGTCTCAAAGGTACGCGCGCCATCAACGAGGCGTCAGCAGGCGCAGTCGGCACCGACAACAATGACGAGGATGCGCGATTGCCGTGGGAGTTTGCGCTCGCCGGTGGCTGGACCTGGGGCACAATCAAGAGCATCGAGGAGTTGATCCAGCACTCGCGCGACTATCCGGTCGATCGCAACATCCACAATCAACAGTATATCGATCGGCTCGCAGCCTATTTCACCGAGCAGGGGGTGCCGATCCTTCGCAGGGCTTCGGCCAATCTTCCCGGCTGGGACTCTCTTGGCTTCAAGGTGACTGTGTCGCTGCTGGAGGTGTTATTGTCCGCATGCCAGGGTGTTAAATGGATCGATTTGAGCCTCGGCATCGGCATGAACCTAGTGCAGGACGTCGCTGCTATTCAGGTTCTTAAGAAGCTCTCCCGCGAGTATCTCGATCAGATGGGGTACTCGGATGTAAAAATCTTCTCTTGGACATATTTCTTCCTGGGGGACTGGCCCCTCGAACGTGGCCAGATGTCGGGTCAGCTCGCCTGGAACGCCGCAGTCTCGGCTCTGGCCGGTTGCAACGGCATGTTTATCAAATCGCCGGACGAGGCTACGACGACGCCCACCGCCGAGGGCTTCCGTGAAGGTCTGCACATCTGCAATCAGGTTGTACGCTTGGTGGCTGGGCAGCGCCTACCTGAGAGCGATGAACTCAAGCTCGAACGCAGCATGATCGAGATGGAAGTGCGGGCGCTCATGAAAAGCGTTCTCGAACTGGGTGAGGGCGATCTCGCGACGGGTGGCGCACGCGCCATACTGTCAGGCACGCTCGATACTATGTTCTCGCCGTACAAATATCTCAAGAGCAAGGTCAAGGTCGTGCGCGACCGGAACGGCGCGCTGCGCTATCTCGACCATGGCTTGATGCCGCTGCCTAAGGACGTGGTGGAATATCATCGCCAACGCATCTCTGAGCGCGAGAACAGCGAAGGTACAAAGGCGAACGTCAATTGGATCGTGCGCGAGGCGACCTGGGCGTCGTTGCCGTTGGTCGAGGAAGTCCGTGGCCGGCAGTAGGCCCGGATCACCCTTCTCAACATCGACGTTTGAACAATGGAGGACTTATGAGCCAAGGTGAGCGATCGAGCGGGCGGCGCCAGCCCGTCATCGTGTTGGGTACGATCGGACATGACGCCCATATTGTCGGAAGCTCGGTTGTGCGCTTTGCCTTGGAGGAGGCCGGCTTCAAGGTGGTTTTCCTCGGTGCGGTCGTCCCACCCGAGGAATTCATCGCGGCGGCGAAGGAAAGCGCGGCCGATGCCATCCTCGTCTCATCGCTCTACGGCATGGCGCGCATTGACTGCGCGGATTTTGGCGCAAAATGCGAGGAGGCCGGCATCGGACACGTGCGGCTCTACCTCGGCGGTATCCTGGTGACCGATCCCGAGGAATGGCCGGAGACCGAAGCCCTGTTCAGGAGCTATGGCTTCCACAGGGTCTATCCGCCGCAAACCAAACCCAACGTGGCGATTGCGGACTTGAAGTCGGACCTCGGCCTGACAGCATAGGCTCCATCAGCGATGGAATTGGCTATCGCGGTAGATTTCGGCAGCACCTTCACGAAGGGTGCCGCGTTCGATGTTACCAGCGGCAAACTACTGGGCGTGGCTTATCAGCCAAGTACGGTCGAGTCCGATATCAGGATCGGATTGCGCGCCGTGCTCGACCAGCTGCAAAGCGGCATACGGCATCCGATAGCTGGGGCGCCGACCCATGTTTGCAGCAGCGCAGCAGGCGGCTTGCGCATGGTGGTGATAGGGCTGGTGCCTTCCCTGAGCCTGGAAGCGGCGCAACGAGCTGCTCTTGGCGCCGGCGCCAAAATCATCGGCGCGTTCGGCCATAAGCTACCCCCGATGGTGTTGCGACAGATCGAAGCCGCGAATCCGGATCTCATTTTACTTGCGGGCGGCATCGATGGTGGAGACGAAGCGACGATCCAACACAATGCGCGGATGCTGGCAGAAAGTGCGGTCAAGGCGCCTATCATCGTCGCAGGAAACTACAGCATATCGGGCGAATGCCACCAGCTTCTTGTCGAACACGGCAAAGCGGGGCTACTGGCGCCTAACATTCTGCCGGAGATCGACCGCATCGAAATCGACAAGGTGCACGCCACCATTCGTGATCTTTTCGTGCGTCACATCACGCGCGCGAAGGGCATCGATCAGGTCGTCAACGAGGTGCGGCTGATCGGCGAGATCATTCCGACACCGAGCGCCGTTCTTGCCGCCTGCCAGCTACTGTCCGATGGCGCCAATGGCCGCAAGGGGTGGGGCGACATCGTCATCGCCGACATCGGCGGCGCAACTACGGATATTCATTCGGCAGCGACTGGCGCACCGACGCGACCCGGCGCCATTCCCCGCGGCCTGCCTGAGCTTTTTCTCAAGCGCACGGTGGAAGGCGATCTGGGTATGCGTGCCAACGCCGCAACCATTGTCGAGCGCGCCGGCGCGGCACATGTAGTGGCTTTGGCGAGCTCGCTTGCCAACGAGACCATCAGCGAAGTGCAGTTGCGCTCCTATGTCGAACGGCTCGGGACGAATTCGAACTACGTTCCCTCAGGAGATACCGAATCGGCGATGGATGCCGGGCTTGCGCATGCTGCAATCTGCATTGCAATGCAGCGTCACGCCGGCAAGCTGCGTGAGGTCTTTACAGCCAGCGGCGCGGCGCTTCTCCAGTACGGCAAGGACTTGAGCAACGTTGCTACCGTCATCGGCGTCGGCGGCGTTCTCGCTCGGGGTCGGCATGCCCGCTTCGCTCTTCAGGGCGTCGTTGGCAGCAAGGCTGACGGTTCCCTTTGCCCGACCAAACCGCGATTTCTCATAGACCGATCATACATTCTCTATGCAATCGGGTTGATCGCCGCAACCAACGGTGCGGCCGCCTTCGACCTTGCCGAAACGCTTCTGACCGAGGCCCAGTAGTCAGGCCGTGCCGAACGCGCGCTTGCGCCCGATGTATTGCTTTGCCGCCGGATAGAGCAGCGCCAGTATCGCGCAGGCCATTATCGTGCCGCTGATCGGGCTTCGGAAGAAAATCGTCCAGTCGTTGTCAAAGCTGAGCATGCTCTGCATGAACGAGCTTTCCGCTATCGGGCCGAGAATGACGCCGAGCACCAGGGGCGCGATCGGGAACTTGAACTTCTCGAACAGGTAGCCAAGACCGCCGAAGGTCACGACCATCCACACGTCTGACATATTGTTGCGATCCGCGTAGACGCCAAGGATGCAGAACATGACGATCGCCGCGTCGAGAAATGGTGTGGGAATACTCAGCATTCTTACGGTGATGCGAATCCAAAGAAAACTCATGAGGCACATGCCGATCACGGCGATAAACATAGAGGCAAAGATCGTATAGGCCGTTATCCTTGAAGCTTCTGAAGCAAACAGCAGTGGTCCGGGCTGCACGCCGTGCAGAAGAAATGCTGCAAGGATAATGGCTGTGGCGCCGCTGCCGGGAAGTCCGAGTGTCAACAGCGGCACCATGTGGCCAGCGACCGAGGCTGTTGATCCGATCTGGGGTGCGACGACGCCTTCCGGCAGACCTGAGCCGAGCTGAGCCCCGCGCTTGCCATACTGCTTTTCGACGCCGTACGAGACGAAGGATGTGACGGTGGCTCCGGCGCCCGGAATGGTTCCGAGCAGAGTCCCGAGTACCGTGCTGCGCCCCAGCGTGGCCCGCAAGGCCCACAACTCGCTCCACTTCGGCAGCGTAGTCTTAGTAAGCGAGTGCGACGCAGCTTGACGTGAGACCGCTTGTCCAGCGGCCTGTGCCGGTCGCCCCATGCGGGAAAGAACCTCGCCCACTCCATACATGCCAATCAGCGCGGTCAAGTAGGGAATTCCGCCCGTCAGCAAGGGCGCGTCGAATGTGAAGCGGCTGGTTCCGTAAATGCTGTCGATGCCAACCGTCGAAATGGTGAGGCCGATGCAAAGACCGATAATGGCATTTACCAGCGATCTCCCGCCCAGCGCCACGACGGTCGACAAGCCAAAACATACAGCTGCAAAGTACTCGGGCGCTCCAAAGCTCAGTGCCAGCACGCTTAACGGCCTGGCCAGAGCGACCATGAATGCGGTCGAAGCTAAGCCACCCACGAGGGCCGCGACCAGCGCCCATCCAAGCGCGTTTGCCGCCTGTCCATTCTGCGCCATCCGATAGCCGTCCCAAAGCAGGGGTATGTCGTTGGACTCGCCAGGGATGCGGTAGAGGATGGCCGTGTAGGCGCCCGCATAGGTGCCCGCCATGTAGATCGACGTCAGCAGAATGATCGAGGGTTCGATGCCCATCTTGTAGGTGAACGGCAAGGCCAGGATGATACCGTTGACAATTCCCAGCCCGGGCATAATGCCCACGGCCATGCCAATGCTGAGGCCGATACAAAGCATGGCTAGGTTCTCGGGCGAGAACACACGTGTAAGGCCAATCAGCGTCAGATCGAATACTTCCATGTTCCCGCCCGCTTACGTCACGCCCAGCAGCTTCATCATCCATAGCGAGAGCTGTGCGAATGGGCCCATGCCGATCGGCAACGAGACGTAGATGACCTTCATGAAGAGAAACATGAAGATCAGCGTCAGGCTCAACGCGACTACGGTCACGGTGAAAAGGCGTGGGTAGCCCGCGATGACCGCGAAGGACCAAATGAAGGTCACCGTCGCGGCGAAAAAGCCGAGGTAGGGCAAGGTCAGCAGATAGGCAATGATGGCGCCGAGCGCGGCGGATGCCTGCGCCAAGTTGTCGAACCCCGCGTCGTCTTCCGTCAGGTCCGGGACGACATCGTCATCGGCCTGGCCGCTGCGGCGGTCACCGTTCCAGAACAGCGCCAAGCGCAGGATTTCGAAAGCGCAACAACCCACCATCAGAAACAGCACAAGACGTGGCCACGCGTGCGGTCCAATGGAGCCGGCAGCCTGATCATAGTCGAAGCCGCGCGTGAGGTGTAACAAGTACAATCCCACACAAACGATCAAGAAATAGGGAAGGCTGCGCTTGAGGCGATCCTGAAATGTCGGGGCTGCGTCCGTCTGCTGGTCGGATGATGCCGGCCGTGAAGCTGTCACGTTTCGTCCTACTTGCCACGGTTTTGCGTGATGATCGCCCGCATTTGCTCGACATCCTGCCCCATGAGCGCGACGGCGTCCGCGCCCTGGACGAAGCTATCCGCTTGCGCAAATTCTCGCGTCAGAAACTGGATGTACGCATCTTGCTTCACCACCTTTGCGAGCGCATCCGAAAGCCGCTTGAGCCGATCGTCCGGCGTGCCGGCCTTGACGATGACGGCCCTTCTCTGGGGCAGCGTAATTGCGAGGTCGGCCTCCTTTGACGTCGTCACGTTTGGGTAGTGAGGGTTCTTCTCTGTCGACAGCATGAGGATGGGCCGCATTTGCTTGCCTTCTACGAAGCTGCGGACATTGCCAATGGGAGAATAGAGGACGTCCGAATGGCCACCCAAGACCGATGCGTACCGCTCGCCCGGTTCGGCATAGGGCACCGCCTTGAAGGATAGCCCCTTTGTTGCGAGGAAACTGATCGTGATGTGGTCTGGGCTGCCGAACCCGGAGATTGCGATCTTCATCGCTCCAGGTTTTGACCTGACCTCGTGTTCAAGTTCTTTCCACGTCTTGAACCGGCTATTCTCGGCAACGTACAAGGCCGAAGGAAGCTGTATGACGATCCCCAGGACCGAGAAGTCCTTGATTCCCCACTTTTGCGGCTTGCTTGAAAGGAGCGCGAGCGTGTCCCACGCCAGCAAGCCGATGGAGTAGCCGTCGGCCGCAGCTGCCAGCAGCTTCGTTATACCCACAGTGCCCGTCCCGCCAGGGCTGTTTATGACCGGTACTGCCGTTCCGAGTTCGACTTCCAGGAGTTTCGCCACCGCCCGCGCTGTCTGATCCGAGCCGCCA
Source organism: uncultured Hyphomicrobiales bacterium (assembly GCA_902826255.1). Classification (GTDB taxonomy): domain Bacteria; phylum Pseudomonadota; class Alphaproteobacteria; order Rhizobiales; family Hyphomicrobiaceae; genus AWTP1-13. Next base: position 5,983 of record CADEEC010000187.1, read on the forward strand.
CCGGCACCCCACGGCACGATGAACTCCACAGGACGTGACGGATACTTTTCCTGCGCTGAGGCCTGCAGCGAGAGAGTGAGCGCGACTGCGAGAAAAATCCCGACTGCCACTACCCGAACCATATTCCTCATTTGCTTCTCCCATTTCCGCGCAGCTTGCGTACCGCGTCGCACTTGTTCCGCATTGCAGACCATGCTGCGGGTTAGATGTCATTGTGCCTCACGCTTCCCATACAAGCAAACAGTTATTATCCGGAGTATGTTGTTCTGCAATGCAGAATAAAGAGTGCAATTTCCAGTGACTGATCCGCTAAGTGATGGCGCAGTCACTCGCAAAGGGAGGCAAACCGCAATTGCCGAGCCTGAAGACAGCTCAAACGTCGTACAGCTGAGAGAAGGGCAACGGCTTGCCCGTTGACGGGCCGCCGCGACCGGCTGAGTAGCACGACAAGAGAAAACCAACGGGAAGCGAGCGACGAATCCGCTCGGCAAGGCACCCCGTTGCTTCCAACAAGACCTGACGTCACCCCGACGGAAAGGCCGATGAACAAGCAGGCAGCTGCCGGAGGTTCGGCATTTCTGACAGCAACGCAAGCGTCTCACCGATATGCCGTCCACTTCTCCTTCCGTGGCATCTCCACATCTCGTCTTGAGGCCACTAAAATGCCGGGTTTGCAGCTCGACTGCTGCTCACGTCATGGCGAGCGCGTTGCGAGGAGTGCAACGGGGAAACGCGCAAGGGTGGTTTCGAGGTC
>CADEEC010000188.1 GCA_902826255.1 uncultured Hyphomicrobiales bacterium
CGGCCGTGTTGGAGATCGAGTAGTTCATGTTGGCGATGCCGCCTTCGTAGATCAGATCCACGATCAGCTTCACCTCGTGCAGGCACTCGAAGTAGGCCATCTCCGGCGCGTAGCCCGCTTCCACCAGCGTCTCGTAGCCGGCACGGATCAGCTCCACGAGGCCGCCGCACAGCACCGCCTGCTCGCCGAACAGATCGGTCTCGCACTCTTCCTTGAACGAGGTCTCGATGATGCCGGCGCGGCCGCCGCCGATGGCGGCGCCGTACGACAGGAACAGATCGTGCGCGTTGCCGCTCTTGTCCTGGTGGATCGCCAGCAGGCACGGCACGCCGGCGCCGCGCTGATACTCCGAGCGCACGGTATGGCCGGGGCCCTTGGGCGCGATCATGCCGACGTCGAGGTCGGCGCGCGGTTCGATCAGGTTGAAGTGCACGTTGAGGCCGTGCGCGAACATCAGCGCCGCGCCGTTCTTCATGTTTGCGTGCAGATGATCGCGGTAGATGTCGGCCTGCAACTCGTCGGGGGTCAGCATCATGATGATGTCGGCCCACTTGGCAGCCTCGGCGACTTCCATGGTCTTGAGCTTCTCGCCCTCGGCCTTCTTGTTGCCGGCCGAGCTCTTGCGCAGCGCCACAGCCACCTCTTTCACGCCGGAATCGCGCAGGTTGAGGATGTGGGCATGGCCCTGGCTGCCGTAGCCGACCACGGCCACCTTCTTGCCCTTGATGAGGTTGATGTCGGCATCACGGTCGTAGTAAACGCGCATCGGATAGCTCTTTCCTATTCCATATCTTGGGCTTGCGGTTTTTTGCGGTCAGACGCCTAGCCGCTCGGATCGCCTCAGGCAAGGTCCAAACCGCCCGGACATCCCATCACACCGCTATTTTCCGCGAAGAATGGCGCCCGCCGTTTCCCCTTGGGACCATGCCGTTGCGCAAGAGGCACAGTCAAGCTTCAAGATTCAGTCATCTCGCAAACCCACATGCGGCGCACGGATGGTGTTTGCACATCGGATCGACCCGCATCGCCTCTTGATGCCGCGTGTGATCATACTCACTCAGAGCATTGATGAAGCAGTGCGTTTTATTCCATCTTAAACGTATGCTGACGATCTCGTCGTTGCATGATTGCCACGCAACAATGCCGGCGTCTTTCTTCCGCACACAACTCACAAGCCTCCCCAGGCATGTCGAGGTACTAATAAACCGTTAAAGTTTGCGTTTGGTGCTGGGGTAGTCATGTTGCGTCGCGTATCAACGCCCGTTCGGGCGACCGCCTTTGCTTTGCTCGCAGGGCTCTTCACCGTCTCCACGACGACATCGTCAGAAGCACAGAACCTGAACGGTCCGATAAGCTGGACCGGCATCTACATGGGCCTTCACGGCAGCTACATGTGGGCTGACCAGGAGCACCCCGGACTTTATCCGTACGTTGCGCCGCCTGCGCCATGCTCCAATGCCTTCGGTCCCGGCAAGCATTGCGGTCCACCGCGCCATGAGCCGTCAGGCGCCATGCTGGGCGGCCAGATCGGCGCCCAGTATCACTTCCCGGGCAGCGTCGTGGTCGGGATTGAGGTCGATTATGCGCGCGGCAATCTCTCGGAAACTGCCCGCGACGGCAATTACATCGTGCAGACTACCGATATCGAATGGACCGGCACTTTGCGCGGCCGTCTCGGTCTGCCGATGGGCAATTTCATGCCGTTCGTGACGGCGGGCGCTATCTGGCTCGGTGCCAGCTATACCCAATCGTGCCCTGATCCTGCATCGGTTGCAGTGGCCAGTTCGCACTGTGGCACGCGGCCGGCAGATCCGCTCGGTCCCTTCGGTCAGTACCAATTGACCGACTCTCAGACACACTTTGGCTTTGTCTACGGCGGAGGCGCCGAGTGGAGGATGAGCCGCAACTTCTCTCTCAAGGCCGAAGCCCTGTGGTACACTGTTGGTGACGAGGTGTACAAACTGGGTAAGACCGCGACCGGACGTGAAATTGGCCCCAAGCCCATCGAGTACGACGGGATGATGATCCGCATTGGCGGCAACTACCACTTCTGATCGGCTTTACACCTAGCAGCCTTTAACCTCACCGCCGGTTGCTTCGCGCATCCGGCGGTTTGGCGTTCAGCGCCACGCATCGCTCACGATCGGCCACAGCGAGGCCGCCAGCAGCAGCGCCATCGTGATGTTGACCGCCCGCACCGCGCGCGGGCTGGTCAGCAGGCACTTGAGCACGCTGCCGAAGCCCAGCCAGGTCCCGCTCGACAAAATTCCGAGGCTGCCGAACAGGAAGGCCATCAGCAGCACGTTGTAGGGAAAGACGGCCACGGCCGCGTAGGCCGAGACGGCGCCGACCGCCATCACCCAGCCCTTCGGATTGAACCACTGGAACGCGGCCGCCTGCAAGAAGCTGATGGGCCGCCCGCTCGCCTCACCGCTCTCTTCCACCGGCCCCGACGTCGCGATCTGCCAGGCCAGGTAGAGCAGGTAGGCCGCACCAGCATACTTCAGAGCCGTATAGATCGCCGGATACGCCTGGAACACGGCTCCCAATCCCAAGCCCACCAACAGCACCATCAGCGCGAAGCCGAGCGCGACGCCCCAAAGGTGCGGCTGCCCACGCCGGAATCCGAAATTGAGGCCGGTGGTCATCAGCATGGCGTTGTTGGGGCCCGGCGTGATGAGCGTCACCACCACAAACACCAGCAGCGCCCACAGCAGGTCGTCCGATACGATCATCGCTTCGTCACCCCTCGCCGGCATGCTGCGCAGTTCTTGCGCGCAGCGATGCAACCGGGCTCATAGCCGGGACATGCGTCAAGCGAATTGATGATGCGTGGCGGCTCGGGCGGACGGCTAGATGCCGCTGCTTTCCAACCGCACGCGCTCGTCTTTGGCAATGCTCAGGATGAAATTGGCGAGTTTGATGCGGGCGGCTTCCTGTGCCAGCGGCGTCTCGTCCACGAGCGGCCTGATGGCCTTCCAGGCGTCGTCGAACGCCTGGTAGATGTCCTTCAGGCTCTCAGGCCCGTAGGATGCCCCACCCAAAATTGTGCGCGCTTTCATAAGGTTCCCGTGAGCCCGATAAGCAGGCTTTCGACCCGGCGGGTCGCAACGGCGTCAAACTACATCGCCACCGCAGGGTGTCAATATTATCCTTATTAAACAGCGAATTAACTAACACTATGCACATGCCGCAATGCGCGCAACTGATGTTGCCCTAGGCAATTTCACAAGAATCCTCCTGTCCCCCATTGCCTGTTTGTTAGTAATTATCTACATGCCTGCTCGTTACTTACTCTTAGTCTTGCTTGGGGGTTGTCATGTCGTCGAGGGAGCGCGGTGAGCGGCTGCAGATCATGCTCTCACCCGATGAGCTGACTGCGTTGGACGATTTCAGGTTCAAGCACCGCATGCCAAGCAGGGCATCGGCTATTCGCGAGATCCTGCGACGCGGATTGGGCGTAACAGGTAAGGATGCAACGGCCGGCGCCAAGTCGAGCGACTTCGGCGTGCTTTCCGGCGAGGGCGAGATGCGACGCAATCGCAGCCGAAGTTAGAGCCGCCGCGCCGATCTTGTCCTTGCACTCCGGATGCAGATTACCGGTACGTAACACGCTGGATTGTCATCAAGCTTCCCCACTTCCGCCACCGCTCACGCTCAAGCCGGGCGTCGGAGGCCATGATCTTGGAGTGGGATGTGTTGATGCAGAACCGATTTGTGCGGGCAGCCTTTGCTGCAATTGCCGTTTTCTCCGCCGGGGCGCCTACGCACGCGGGCGAGGCCATCATACTGGATGCCAGGCTCGCCCAGCCCGTGATGAAGGAGGGTGCGACGAGCAAGAACTACCTGAAAGTTGCGCTCAAGGGCTGCGAGCCTGAGCCGGCGCAGAACCGGCCGCCCGTCAACGTCGCCTTCGTCATCGACAAGTCGGGCTCCATGAGCGGGCCGCGCATCGCGCAAGCCCGCGAAGCGGCCATTCTCGCCATCAACCGGCTGAAGCCGGAAGACGTCGCCTCCGTGGTCGCCTTCGATCATCGTGTTGACGTTCTCATGCACGCACAGCACGTGCGCGATCCGGGCCTCTTCACCAATGTCGTGCAGCGCATCGGCACGGGCGGCACCACGGCAATCTACGACGGCGTGCTACGCGGAAGCGACGAAGTTCTCAAGAACAAGAACCTCGGCCGTCTCAATCGTGTTGTCCTGCTCTCGGACGGACAGGCCAACGTCGGCCCCTCGCGCGTCGACGACTTCTCGCGCCTCGGCGCTTCGTTGCTTGCACAGGGCATCTCCGTCAGCACCATTGGCCTCGGCCTCGGCTACAACGAGGACCTTCTGCTGGAGCTCGCACGCACCAGCGACGGCAATCACGCCTTTGCGCGCGATCCCTCCGATCTGATCCAGATCTTCAATCGCGAGTTCAACGACGTGCTGTCGTCGTGCGCGCAAACGGTGTCGGTCGATATCGAGTTGCTGCCAGGCGTACGCGCCGTCAAGGCCGTCTCGCGCGACGGCACCATCGCCGGCGGCAGGGCGCAGTTCCTCCTCAATCAGGTGTACGCAGCAACCGAGCACTATGTGCTGCTGGAGGTGGAAGTCGATCCGCAGCGCGCACTTGTGGGCGAGCAGGACCTCGGAACCGTGAAGATCGCCTACAGCAAGCCCGGCGGTGACCGCGAAACCCGCGATACCGCCGTACGTGGCCGCTTCACCGCCTCCGACGACGAGATAAAGGCCGGTATGGACGCCAAGGTCAGCGAGGTGGTGCTGGAGCAGGTTGCCCGCGCGCGGGCGCGCGAGGCGGTGACGCTGCGCGACCAGGGCCAGCACGAGCAGGCACGCCAGCTCCTGCAGCAGAACGCAACCGAGATCCAGGGCTTTGCCGCCACCGTGCCCACGGCATCCAAGCAGCTGCTGGACCTCGGCCAGCGCTACGAGGCGCTGGGCGTCATGCCCGCCACGCCCGAGCAGCGCAAGGCGCTGCGCGAGCTCGACGCCAATCGTCCAAGCACCGGCCGCCGCTACTGACGGCAATAGGGGTCGGACCTACCGGGTCCGGCCCCGTTGCAGCGTCACGGCTTGAGTACGTAACCCGGGCCGACCGCAACGTCCGCCGGGATGGCGGGCAGGTCGGAGAACAGGTCCGGATGTTTCTTCATCACGTTGACAATGTGCGTCGCGTTGATGTGCTTATTCACGTCGAACGTCGACTTGATAACGCCGAGACGGCTCAGCACTTCCTGCGCGGCCCACAGGGCCCGGAAGTTATTGGCCGACAGTCTGCGGTCCGCCTGCTGGATGTTGAACTCCATCGCCTTCTCGGCAACGTCGACTTTCAAAACCGGGATCCACCGCGTCGCAACCTAGGCGGCCAGCTTGGGGTTGGCGCGCATCCACTTGTCGGCTTCCGACACGGCAGCGAGGAATTTCTCTATTGTTTCGCCGTTCTTCTCCATCCAGGGGCGCAGGGCCACGTTGTAGCCGAGGTAGGCGATGTTATCGCCGCCGCGGATCACCTCGACCGCGCCGGGCACGTCCTTCAGCGCCACGATCGGCCATGGATCCCAGCACGAGAACGCGGCGCCGCCAATACGAAAAGGGACGCCGAAGGACGAAGTGCCAGCCTCAGAAGCCTTCCAGCACGATCTTGCCCTTGGCCTTGCCGCTTTCGATCAGGGCATGCGCGCGCCTCAGGTTGGCGGCGTTGATGGTGCCGTAGGTCTCGCCCAGCGTGGTCTTGATCTTGCCGGCGTCGACGAGCCGCGAAAGCTCCGTCAGCAGCCGATTCTGCTCGAGGATATCGGCAGTCGCAAACATCGGCCGCGTGAACATGAACTCCCAGTGCACGGACGCGCTTTTACGCTTGATCTTGCGGATATCGAACACGTCTGGATCATCAATCAGGCCGAAGCGACCCTGCGGCGCAAGCAGCTCAGCGATCTGGTCGAAGTGCCTGCCGGTCTCGGTGGTGGAGAACACGAAGGCCGGCGCGCCGATGCCGAGCTTGGCAACCTCCGCCGCCAGCGGCTTGGAATGATCGACGACGTGATGCGCGCCGAGCCGCTTCACCCAGTCCATGGTTTCGGGACGGGATGCGGTGGCGATCACCGTCAGGTCGGTCAGGACGCGAGCGAGTTGTATGGCAATCGAGCCGACGCCGCCGGCACCGCCGACGATCAGAATCGCGTTCTTCGGGCCCGGCACGGCCCGTTTCACATCGAGCCGGTCGAACAGCATCTCCCAGGCGGTGATGGCGGTCAGCGGCAGCGCGGCGGCCTCGGCGTTGGAGAGCGATTTCGGTTTCGGGCCAACGATGCGCTCGTCGACGAGGTGGTACTCCTGGTTGGTGCCCTGCCGCTCCAGCGCACCGGCGTAGAACACCGCATCGCCCGCCTTGAACAGCTTCGCTTCCGGACCCGTTGCGTCCACCACGCCGACGGCGTCCCAACCGAGCACGCGCCAGTCGCCCGCTGGCGGCTCCGCGCGCATGCGCATCTTGGTATCGACGGGATTGACCGAGACGGCCTGGACTTTCACCAGCAAGTCGCGGCCTGCCGGCGCCGGCTTGGGCAGCTCGACATCCATCAGCGATTTGGCATCGCCGATAGGGAGTGACTTCTGATAACCGACCGCTTTCATGGCAACCTCCCGGAAGCGAAAAGGCCGCCCGTCTCGTGCGGGCGGCCTTGCAAATCGCAATGACGTTCGTCCGCTCGCCTTAGGCCGCCTTGGCG
>CADEEC010000189.1 GCA_902826255.1 uncultured Hyphomicrobiales bacterium
TCCCCCTCGCCCTGATGGCCGCATTGGTGAGCGTTTTGGTTCTGCACGCGGTCTTGTTCGCGCCTGGCATGCGGGAGCGGGCCGAGCGGCTTCGAGCCGAACAGACCGATCGGGAGAACCGCGCCTTATGCGAAACGCTGGGAATACATCACGGCAGTGAACGGTTTGGCACCTGCGCCGATGTCCTGTCGGAAGTTCGACGGTTGGAGGCGTATCGGATTTCGCGCGAGGTTGCGGGAATCCTGTAGTACGGGCGCCGCCAACCGGCACCCACAGCACGTCCGCGATGGCTCACTCCGCAAGGCAGTTTGCCTGGCGGCGAAGGAGCTCGGCCGATGCTGCGATCGTGGCCCGGCCTAGGCCGGCGGCGGCGTGGTGAGGTTCACCGACACGTTCTTCTTCTGCGTGAAGCTGTCGAGCATGCCTTCCAGCGAAAACTCGCGACCGATGCCGGACTGCTTGATGCCGCCGTAGGAGTGGCCAGGCACCTGGCCGCCGCCCTGGTTGACCTGCACCCAGCCGGCCTCGATGGCGTGCGCGGCGCGCAGCGCGCGGCCGATGTCGCGCGTCCACACGTAGGCGGCGAGGCCGTAGTGGCTGTCGTTGGCCATGCGGATGGCGTCGGCCTCGTCCGTCCAGCGGATGGCGACGAGCACGGGGCCGAAGATCTCCTCGCGTGCCAGCCGCCAGTCGTTGGCGTCCTTGGCGAACACGGTGGGGATGGCGAAGTAGCCCTTCGACAGCGGGCCGGACTTGGGCGGCGGGCCGCCGAACAGCATCCTGGCGCCCGGCTGCTTCATGCCGTCCTCGACGTAGCCGCACACCTTCTTGAACTGCTTCTCGTTGATGATGGCGCCGATGTCGTTGGCTTCGTCCAGCGGGTCGCCGATCTTGAGCTTGGAGACCTTCTCCTCGAGCTTGCCGAGGAAGCTGTCGAAGATGTCGGCGTGCAGGAACAGGCGCGAGCCCGCCGTGCACGACTGGCTCTGGCGCGTGAAGCGCATCGCCGCGATGATGCCGTCCACCACCCAGTCCTCGTTGACGTCGGGATAGACGATGGAGGGGCTTTTTCCGCCCAGCTCCAGCGACACGGGCACGATGCGGTCGGCCGCGGCGCGCATCACGGTCTTGCCGACCTCGGTGGAGCCGGTGAAGGAGAGCTTGCGCACGCCGGGATGCGCGGAGAGCGCGGCGCCGGCTTCCATGCCGTAGCCGGTGACGACGTTGAGCACGCCCTTGGGCAGGAACTCGTGGCAGATGGCGGCGATCCACAGGATGCCGAGCGGCGCGTCCTCGGCCGCCTTCAGCACCAGCGTGTTGCCGGCGCACAGTGCGGGCGCGATCTTGAGGGTGCCGAGCATCACCGGCGCGTTCCACGGGATGATGGCGCCGACCACGCCGATCGGCTCGCGCCGCGTGTAGCTCAGGACATGCTCGCCGAGCGGGATGGTCTCGCCTTTCAGCTCGCTGGCGAGGCCGCCGAAGTAGCGGAAGATGTCGGCGGACATCTTGGCTTCCGGGCGCGCCTGCGTACGCAGCGCGTTGCCGGTTTCCTCGGCGATGATGCGGGCCAGCTCCTCGGAACGCGCGTCGATGGCGTCGGCGATCCTGAGCAGCAGGCGGCCGCGCTCGCGCGGCACCATGCGGCCCCAGCCGGCAAAGGCGGCGGTTGCGGCCTTAACCGCGCTGTCGACGTCTGCCACGCCGCCGCGGGGGACGGCGCCCATCAGCTGGCGGGTGCCGGGCGCCTCGATGCCGATCTCCTCACCCGATGCACCGGTTGTCCACTCGCCGCCGATCAGCATCTGAGCGTGCCGGATGCCGTTCGTATCGGCCTTGGTCTGTGCCATCGCCATGGGGTGCCTCTCTAGCCTGATTTGTTTTGCGTGTTGCAGGGGGTGGGCGCGCACGGGCCTTCCCGATGTCGGCCGGAGGTTAGCGTGGGATCGCCGGTACGGGAAGCGAACCGGCGCACATATGGAATGCGGAAATCAGCCATCTGCCGGGCCGGCCGGCAGCAGGGCCTTGCCGCCCGCGAAACGAGTGTGACAGGATCGGGGCCCGCCCACGCCCCCAGTATGAGGTTCCATGGACGTTTTGATGCCGCAGCTCGGCGAGACGGTCGCCGAAGGCAAGATCACGCAGTGGTTCAAGACGGCGGGCGATACGGTTCGGCCCGGCGAGGCGTTGTTCGAGATCGAGACCGACAAGACCTCGATGGAGGTGGAGGCGACGGCGGCCGGCGTGCTGGCCGAGATTCGCGCCGGGCAGGGCGAGACGGTTCCGGTCGGCACCGTGGTTGCGGTGATTTCCGAGTCCGGCGCGGCCGCCGCTCCGCTGGCGCGGACCGAGGTGCCGAAGCCGCCGCCGCAACCGGCGAAGCGGCCTGCGCTCGTTGTTGCGGGCGGCACGGCGACGGTTGCCAAGCCGATGGCGCCCGTCGCGCTCGATCCGTTCTTCGAGGTGCGCACCCCCGAGCGCAATTACGGTCCCGCGAGAGTCGGCAGTGCGACGGTCACGCCGCTGGCGCGCAGGTTGGCGGCGGAGTCCGGCATCGATCTTTCCGCCGTGCGCGGCTCGGGTCCCAACGGGCGCATCTTCGCGCGTGACGTGAATGGCACGCAGACTGCGCCGGCCAAGGCCGTGCGTGAGGTTCGGCCCGATCAGGTGCGCGCGCTGTACGAGCCCGGCACCTACGAGGAGGTGCCGCTCGATAACATGCGCGCCACCATTGCCGCACGGCTGGTGGAGGCGACGCAGACGATCCCGCACTTTTATCTGTCGGCCGATGTCGGCATCGATGCATTGCTGAAGCTGCGAGAGGATGCGAACGCCGCGGCGCCCAAGGGCAAGGACGGCACGGCCGCCTACCGGCTCACCGTCAACGACATCATCATCAAGGCGTGGGCGGCGGCGCTGCAGCGTGTGCCCGCGGCCAACACGGTGTGGGCCGGCGACCGGATGCTGCGGCTGAAGCATTCCGACATCGGCGTGGCTGTCCCTATCGACGGCGGGCTCTACACGCCGATCATCCGCAGGGCGGAGACGAAATCGCTGTCCGCCATTTCAGCGGAGATCAGGGAGCTGGCCGAGCGGGCGCGGGCGCGCCGGCTGAAGCCGCAGGAATACCAGGGCGGATCGAGCGCCATCTCCAACCTCGGCATGCATGGCATCCGCGCGTTCTCCGCCATCATCAACCCGCCGCATGCGACCATTCTCGCCGTGGGTGAGGCGCGCCGCCAGCCGGTGGAGAAGGACGGCGGCATCGTCTTCGTCGGACAGATGACGGTGACGCTGTCGTGCGATCACCGCGTCGTCGACGGCGCGCTCGGCGCCGAGCTGCTGTCGGCGTTCCGCGGCTTCATCGAGAATCCGGCGACGGCGCTGGCATGACATACCTGCGGGAGCAGGCATTCACTGAGTGATGATTGTATCCGACCGGTCAGCGCGGAGATGATCGCTTGAGATCGTCATTCCCGCCAAGCGAAGCGCAGAGCGGGAATCCAGACGCAAGGGTTAGGCTGCGGCTGGATCCCCGATAGCCTCGTTCCGCTCGGCTTCGGGGATGAGGTTCCGGGGTGGTGCCCGCATCCGCAAGCTGGCGTCATGCCCGCTACTGCTGGCTTCACTCGCGCGAAGGCGGGAGCTCAGGACACGCCGCTGCGTGGGTGCGGATGCAGTTGAAGCACCGGTTCGGGTGGCGGCTGGGAATGCTGACGTGGGATGCGTGGCCGCCCCTCACCCCGACCCTCTCCCCGTAAGGACGGGGAGAGGGAGAAGATGCAGCGCGAGCGGCGCGGGGATGACGTTTGGGTGGATGCCGGCGTTCCAACTGACGTCATCCCCGAAGCCGAGCCGTGCGAGGCTATCGGGGATCCACCTGCGCATGCTCGGTTGGAGTTCGGAGCTGGATTCCCGCTTTCGCGGGAATGACGTTTGGGGTGAACGGCCGACTTGTCCCCTCTCCCCATTCTGCATGGGGAGAGGGCTAGGGTGAGGGGCGGAACCTCGCTCCAACCTCACCGCCCTGAGCCTGTCGAAGGGCGCTGGCAGTTGCGTAGCCCGAGACAATGCCGTGGTTCGACATGCTCACCACTGGGGCCGCACAAGCCGCCTGTGCCGATCCGAAGGACGCTAGTCCTCCAGCCCCGTCGGCATCGGCACGTTCTCGGGCTTCAGCTTGAGGCCGGAGAGCAGCGCGATGGTCTCGATGGTGGCGGCGAAGTCTTTCTGCAGGTAGGCCTCCGGATCGGGCTGCAGGCTGGCCGCGCCGAAATGCTGCTGCAGCTGCTCGCGCGCTGCCGCCGTCACCGGCATCGCCACGCCGAGGTTGGTGCCCGCTTCCAAGCCGAGATCGAGGTCCTTGCGCAGCAGCTCGGGCGTGAAGGTGGTGGTCCAGTCGAGATTGACGAAGGCGTTCGATTTGTAGCGCGTGAAGGTGGAGCCCATCACGCCGTTGTTCATGAACTCGAGGAACGCGTGGCGCGGCACGCCGGCCTTTTCGGCCAGCACGGTGATCTCGGCGAGGTTCTGGATCACCACGCCGAGCATCACGTTGTGCGCAATCTTGCAGATGCGCGAGCGCTCGCCCTCGCCGACGTAGGACACGCCGCGCGGCGCGAACGCCTCGATGTAGGGCTTGGCGACGTCGTAGGCCGACTTGGGTCCTGAGGCGACCGCCGACAGCTTGCCGGCCTTCACCACCTTGCCGTTGCCGCTGACGGGGCAGGCGAGGAACGCGGTGCCGATGTCGGTGAGGCGCGCGCGGGTCGCCGCCGATTCCTCGATGGAGATCGACGAGCAGTCGACGATCACCTTGGGCGCCTTGCCCTTGCCGCCGGCCGCGACGCCGCCGGGGCCAAAGCACACCTGCTCCAGGTCCTTGCCGGTCGACACCATCACGAACACGATGTCGCTGCCGGCGAGCTCGGCCGGAGAGTCCACCACGCGGCCGCCGAGCTTCGACAGGGGCTCGGCCTTGGCGCGCGTGCGATTCCAGATGGCGACCGCGTTGCCGGCCTTCAGCACCCGCTCGGCCATGGGATAGCCCATGCGCCCCATGCCGATCCATCCCAGTGCGTGCTTTGCGGCCATGTGTGCCTCTTGGTTCTAAAGTGCAACGTCATCCCGGCACGTGTTGCCGGGATCCAGTCATCAACGGGCGCCGGAACAAGCTGATGGATGGATCCCGGGGACAAGCCCCGGGATGACACCCGCTAATACTCATTCGCGATCGGCAGCTCTTCGGCGGGGAACAGCGAGATCACCACGCCGCCTTTGTCGGTGACGACGATCTCTTCCTCGATGCGGGCGGCGGAGAAGCCGTCCTTGGCCGGGCAATAGGTTTCCAGCGCGAACACCATGCCGGTCTTGATCTCCATCGGGTTGTCGAGGGAGACGACGCGGGAAATGATCGGCCGCTCGTGGATGGCGAGGCCGAGCCCGTGGCCGAACTGCAGGCCGAAGGCAGCAAGCTCGCTCGGGAAGCCGAAATCTTCGGCCTTCGGCCAGACGCTCGCCACCTTGTCGGTGGAGACGCCGGGCTTGATCAGCTCGATGGCCTTATCCAGCCACTCGCGGCACTGCTTGTAGGCGTCGCGCTGCGCGTCGGTGGCGCGGCCGACGTTGAAGGTGCGATAGTAGCAGGTGCGATAGCCCATGTAGCTCTGCAGGATGTCGAAGAACGCCTGGTCGCCGGGCCGGATCATGCGGTCGGTGAAGTTGTGCGGGTGGGGATTGCAGCGCTCGCCGGAGATGGCGTTGATGGCCTCCACGTCGTCGGAGCCGTGCTCGTAGAGGAAGCGGTTGGCGTTGGCGACGATGTCGTTCTCGCGCACGCCGGGGCGCAGCTCCTCGTAGATCTGGTGGTAGGCGCCGTCGACCATGGTGGCGGCGCGGTTGAGCAGCGCAATCTCGTCGACGTTCTTGATCTCGCGTGCCTCCAGCATCACCTGCTGGCCGTCCTGCACCTTGAGACCCGCCTTTTCCAGCTCGAACATCATCGGCGGCTCGATGATGTCGACGCCGAGCGGCATCTTGGCGACGCCGGCCTCGCGCAGCAGCGAGGCGATTTCCTCGGCGTGATACTTCATGAGGCCGAAGCTCGGCGGCACGGTGCCGCGCAGGCCGACGAGGCCCGCCTTGCAGTGCTCCTTCAAGAGCCACGGCGAATACAACTTGTGGTGCACGGCGGCCGAGCCGAAGTCCCACACGATCGGCTCCTGGCCCTTGGCCAGCAGCGCGAAGCGGGCGAGCTTGTCGCGCTCCCACTCGCCGATCTTGGTGGCGGACACGTAGCGGATGTTGTTGACGTCGAACAGCAGCAGCGCGCCGAGGTCGGAGTTCTCCAGCGCCTGCCGGGCGCGGGCGAGGCGGTAGCGCCGCATGCGGTCGAACTCGACGCGCGATTCGAAGTCCACGCCCATCGCGCCCCACGAGGGCAGATGCCGATCCCACGACCATTGCGGATCGAGGTCGCCCTTGGGACGCGGCGAGGGAGACTTGGGCTTCTTGACCTTCTCTTGCATGTGCGTCTCCCGGATGTGCGCGCCGTTGCTGCCGTGCGCCTTGCTTGACGTGGCCTGACAATTGCCCTGCCCGTGTTGTCGCGACCCTGCCGCGCGTGGGCGGGCAAGTCAATCGAGGCA
>CADEEC010000190.1:0-5334 GCA_902826255.1 uncultured Hyphomicrobiales bacterium
AGCCCGTTTGCCCGTTTCGCCGCGCAAGTTGCAGTTTATTTCGGTGCGCTGCGGGATGGACTTGCGGCGGCGCACACCTATAGCGCGCTGACCGCCCGCGGCGTCCCCCACGACCGCGCCATTAAGCAAGTCTTCGAGCGGCACCTGAAAGCCTGAGGCCCACGGCCCAGACATGCAGAAGGCCGGATCCGGCGAGCCGGCCTTCATTTTGCGGCCTAATCGTAGTAGCCGACGCAGGCGTAGTAGCGGTCCCACCAATAATCGCTGCCGGTCGTTACCGCGCGATCGTAGTAGTAGCTGCACGATCCATAGGCGCCGTAGGCATAGGCGCCATAGAGCGGCAGCCCATAGTGGACATGGCCGCGGCGGTGCCGGTGGCGGTGCCCGTGCCGGTCATGACGCGAGCCGGCATGCCGGTTGACCCGTGAGCCGGATGAGCCGAACGAGCGCAAGGAGCCCGAGTCCCGCGGGCCGCTGTGGCGCAGGCTACGGCCCCGATCCGAGCCGCCACCGCCCCCGAACGAGCGGCCGCTGCTGAAGGACCGGCTGCCGAAATCCCGGCCGCCGCCTCCGCCGCCATACGAGCGTCCGCCGCCGCCGAAGCCGCCGCCCCCGCCGCTGCGGCCGGCCGAAAATCCGCCGCCTCCGCCACCCCCGCGACCACCGTCCCGCGCGGCCGCCTGCTCGATGGTGGTGCCGGCGACGAACAGTGCGGCAACCGCTGCCGCAACCAGAGTTGAGACTTTGAGAGACATCGATTGAACCTCCAACGCGAAGCTTGAGCCGTCTACGGCCTTGGGACGAGACGGGCTCGCTGCAGTTGATGAAGAAAACGTCTGCGAGGCGCGCCGTCCGTCTGCGGCCGCCGTTTTCGCAGGGCTGCTACGCCGCACGGCCTGGCGCCGACAGTGACGTCTTGGCCTTGCCCGCTTGTGCTCGCGGGGATAATTGAGAGCAGGGAGACGAGCTTGCAAGGCTGCCGCAGCTCGCACATCGACACATGCAGCGGCACGGGAGAACGACGATGCAGGACGCGGTGCGCAAGAAGGCCTCGTTCAACTGGGAGGACCCGTTCCTGCTCGACGACCAGCTCACCGAAGACGAGCGCGCCATCCGCGACACCGCCCGCGCCTACGCGCAGGACAAGCTTCTGCCGCGCGTGATCGAGGCCTATATGGAGGAGAAGACCGACCGCGCCATCTTCCACGAGATGGGGCAACTCGGTCTGCTCGGCGTGACGATCCCGGAGAAGTACGGCTGCGCCGGTGCCAACTACGTCAGCTACGGCCTCGTCGCGCGCGAGGTGGAGCGCGTCGACAGCGGCTATCGCTCCATGAACAGCGTGCAATCCTCGCTCGTCATGTACCCGATCTACGCCTACGGCACGGAAGCGCAGCGCAAGAAGTATCTGCCCAAGCTCGGCTCCGGCGAGTGGGTCGGCTGCTTTGGCCTCACCGAGCCCGATGCCGGCTCCGATCCCGGCAGCATGAAGACGCGCGCCGAGAAGGTCGCCGACGGCTATCGCCTCACCGGCACCAAGATGTGGATCTCCAACGCGCCCATCGCCGACGTGTTCGTGGTGTGGGCGAAGTCGGCCGCGCACGAGGGCGCCATCCGCGGCTTCGTGCTGGAGAAGGGTATGAAGGGCCTCTCCGCGCCGAAGGTGGGTGGCAAGCTCAGCCTGCGCGCCTCCATCACCGGCGAGATCGTCATGGACGGCGTGGTGGTGCCGGAGGAGAACCTGCTGCCGAACGTATCCGGCCTCGCCGGTCCCTTCGGTTGCCTCAACCGCGCCCGTTACGGGATTTCCTGGGGTGCCATGGGCGCCGCTGAGGACTGCTGGCATCGCGCGCGCCAGTACACGCTCGACCGCAAGCAGTTCGGCCGTCCGCTAGCGCAGACCCAGCTCGTGCAGAAGAAGCTCGCCGACATGCAGACGGAGATCGCGCTTGGCCTGCAAGGCGCGCTGCGCGTCGGGCGCCTGTTCGACGAGGGCAAGATGGCGCCGGAGATGATCTCTATCGTCAAGCGCAACAACTGCGGCAAGGCGCTGGATATCGCGCGGGTCGCCCGCGACATGCACGGTGGCAACGGCATCCAGATCGAGTATCACGTGATGCGGCACGCCGCGAACCTGGAGACGGTCAACACCTACGAGGGCACGCACGACGTGCACGCACTCATCCTCGGGCGCGCGCAGACCGGATTGCAGGCGTTTTTCTGAGGACGGCTTAGGAGCTAGGGCCGGCGAATCTCGTGCGCGACGATCGCCTGGGTGACGATGCGCTCGGCGTCGGCATCCGAGGCGCTTGCAGGGCGAACGAGCTCGGGGATCGCGCCGGCGCGAGAAAGCTCTGTGCGCTCATCGGCGGCACATCCGGCCAGCAGCAGTGTGCAGGCCGAGGCAAGACTCGCAAAGCGGACACGGCGGCGACCGCCGCAACACAACCAAACCATGACGCACATCACGGACTGACAACACCAGCGTGCAGTGAACCAGCAAGGTGTTAAGCCTGGCCTAACGGCCGTCCGGATTTGGGCTTGCGGGATGTTGGCCTCTGCACAGCCACACAATGGCGGTGGCGCGTCGACCGGCTGAACGGCGCGTGAACGCCGCGTTCAGGCTCCGGCTAGCTCAGGTCTCCTAAGCTGCACTTACCCTGAAATCTATCTTCCCCGGCGTGATCCAAATGGGGCTCGGCACACAGGGTTGCTGGGCCCTTTTTGGTTTTTGGATCACTTCGCGAGCGCGCTAGGTCATCCGTCGTCATAGCCTCCGCGCTCATCTGTCATCCCGGTCGAGCGCAGCGAGAGCCGGGACCCAGAGCCGCAAGTTCGAAGCCATCCGCAACCCTGGGGTCCCGGATATTCACCTGCGGCGAATTCCGGGATGACACCTGGAGAGTGAGCGGTCGCGCTGTCCAGCATACAATGTGCACGCGATCTAGCTGGGGAACCGAAGGCCCATTCGAGGCTTCGCCTTCGGGCGGTCGTGCTGGGCGGCCTCGGCGACCGCTCTGCTTGTGCTGGCCGCTCCGAGCCGGTACGTTGCCGGAGAATTCACACCCTCCCCCAAAGCACAAAAAACGGAGTGTCCCCGTGTCGTTCAAGCTCCCCGAACTTCCTTACGCTTATGACTCTTTGGCGCCCTACATGTCGAAGGAGACGCTGGAGTTCCACCACGACAAGCACCACCTGGCCTATGTCGACAACGGCAACAAGGCGATCGCCGGCACGCCCTACGAGAACCTGAGCCTGGAAGAGATCTGCAAGAAGGCGTTCGCCGAGAAGAACGCACCGATCATCAACAACGCCGGCCAGCACTACAACCACATCCACTTCTGGCAGTGGATGAAGAAGGGTGGCGGCGGCAAGAAGCTGCCCGGCAAGCTGCAGGCGATGGTCGATAAGGACCTCGGCGGTTACGACAAGATGCGCACCGACTTCGTGCAGGCGGGCGTGACCCAGTTCGGATCGGGCTGGGCCTGGATCACCGTCAAGGACGGCAAGCTTGCCATCGCCAAGACGCCGAACGGCGAGAACCCGCTGATGCACGGCGCCACGCCGATCCTCGGCGTCGACGTGTGGGAGCACAGCTACTACATCGACTATCGCAACGCGCGCCCGAAGTACCTCGAAGCCTGGTTCGATAACCTCGTGAACTGGGAGTACGTCGAGGCCATGCTCGGCAAGGTGTAAGCCCCCGCGCAATCGACAAGCCGCCTACCTCACGTTGGCATCCTCGGGCTTGGCCCGAGGATCCAGCCATGCCACGGACTCGCATGTTGTGTCTCCGCAGCACGGCGAGGACTATAGCTGCGGCCGGCGGTCAGCGCCGGCCCACCTCGCGCTCGCCGCTCAGCGTGTTGCGCAGACAGGTCTGCCGCGTCAGGCGTGAGTTGAGACATTCCTGGACGCGGTCGAGAAACTGGGCCTGCGTGCGATAGTGCGCGTTGATGCAGGCACGGTCGTTGCCGCACTGGTTGCGCTGGCGTGCCCACGTCGCCTGCCAGTGCCGCAATCCGAGGTACTGGCCAAACCGGCTGGTGCGCGAGGCGATCAGATCGAACCGGCGTCCGGCCCGCTCATCCATGCGTGACAGCCCCGGGTCGTCGCAAATGACGTACTCGGCGCGGCTCAACCATTGCGAGCTGCAGTCGTAGCTGGCTGCCCAGCCCGCGGAGCCGGCAAGGGTCAGCGCAATACCGGCGAGCACCATCCTCGCGATCGCCGCCTGCCGCATCGTCGCCCTCGTTGCAATCTGACCCCACGGTCAGGGTTGGTAGCCCTACGGCGCCCGATACACAACCGTACCCACCGCGATCAACCTTGAAACGCTGCCAGAACACCGCTAGATGGCAGCAGCTCTGATGGGGCGTAGCCAAGCGGTAAGGCAGCGGATTTTGATTCCGCCATGCGAAGGTTCGATTCCTTCCGCCCCAGCCAGCTCTTCCAAAAGCACCAGCTTGCCGTTCGACACGGGCCGCTTACAATCGATCGGCCTGCGGGCGGCATCGTGTCCAGACCGGGGCAGAAACAAAGATACTTGGGAGGAGAAGCGCATGCCTATGGTGACCCCCGGCGCCAGGAACCACGGCGGCCTTGCGCCCCTGGCGTCCCGCTATGTCGACGTGGCCGACGTCCCCTGGACGCCGACCCGGTTCAAGGGCGTCGACATGAAAATCCTCATGGAGGACAAGGACACCGGCCTCAGTACGGCGCTGGTGCGGTTCGCGCCGGGCGCCACGCTTCCCGATCACGAACACGTCGAGCTGGAGCAGACCTTCGTGCTGGAGGGTTCGCTCGAGGACCACGAGGGCGTCGCCACGGCCGGCAACTATGTGTGGCGCCCGGCCGGCAGCCGGCACGATGCGTATGCGCCCAAGGGCTGCCTCGCCCTGTCGTTCTTCCTGCGGCCGAACAAGTTTTTCGACGTTCCGCAGGCGTGAGCCGCCTGTCGTTCAGGCGAAACCGGCTTTCGCACGCGCCGCCTTTGCCGCATCGCCCGAGAGCAGGCCGGCAAGCTGCCGCGCCAACTCAGGCGACTGTGCCTTGCTTGCGATCCCGGCGGTGTAGATGGTCGCGAGCTCGTAGCCCGCGGGCAGCGGCGCCACGAGCTTGACGCCCGCCGTGTTGAGAATCTCCGTCACCTGTGTACAGCCGATGGGCTTGGACGTGGTCGACGCCGCGAGCGCCGCCATGGCGGTCGCACCGTTCGGAAAAGTCCTGAAGCGCCCGCCGTCCTCGATGCCGAGACGCTCCAGCACTTTTGCGAAGTGGATGCCAGCCGTCGCGAGCTTGGGATCGGGGAAGTAGATCGAGCCGGCTGCCAGC
>CADEEC010000190.1:5344-6644 GCA_902826255.1 uncultured Hyphomicrobiales bacterium
GGATCGCTGCTGCGGATGGCGACCGCCGTATGCACAGTGCCGATATCCACTGCCGACCCGGCTGCGACGTGCACCTGAGCCGTCAGCTCGTCAATCAGTGCACGCGTCAGGATCAAGAGATCCGCCGGCGCCCCCGCGAGCAGCTTGTCGCGCATGGCGCCGACGGCACCGAAGGTGCCGGCAATCTCGCCGCCCGTGGCTGCCTTGAACGTTTGCGCCAGTGCCGAGACCAGGCCCTGCGCAGCCCCGCCGCTGAGAATATTGACTTGCATGACTTGAGATCAACCCATGGCCGCGACGATGCGTTCGCGCGTGATTGGCAGGTCGCGCACGCGCACGCCGAGCGCATCGTAGACGGCGTTGGCGATGGCGCCGGCGACGGGACCATGTGCCGCCTCCCCGGCGCCCAGCGCCTTCTCTTGCGGGCGCGCGAGGATTTCGACCTCGACAGCCGGCACCTCGGAGAATGTGAGGATGGGGTATGTCTCCCAGCTGTCGCTGAGGATGTGCGTGCGGTTGAAGCGTACCGCCTCCTTCAGCGTCCAGCTCGTCGCTTGGATGGCGCCGCCTTCCATCTGGTTCTCCACCCCGTCCGGATTGATGACCTCGCCGACATCGACCGCCATCACCAGCCGCTCGACGCGAACATCGGGCTCGGTATTCACTTCCGCCACCACAGCGCAGTAGGCGCCGAAGTTCTTGTAGCGGGCATAGGCGATGCCATGCCCTCGGCCATCCCCTTTTGTCCGCGCCGGCCAGTTCGCGCGCCGCGCCACCGCCTCCACCACGGCTTTGGCGCGCGGGTCGGTCAGATGGCGCAAGCGGAATGCGACCGGGTCCTCGCCGACCTCGAGCGCAAGCTCGTCCATGAAGGACTCGATGGCGAAAACGTTGGCGAACGCCCCGAGCGTGCGCAGTGACGATGTGCGCAGCGGCATCGTCAAGACGCGGTGGTTGGTGACGCGCCACATCGGGAAATCGTAGGTGGGAACCGCATTGCGCTCCGCGCCGCCCCCGCCGGCGAGCGGTGGGTTGGCCGCGATGACGCGTGGGTAAGGTTTGGCAAGCTGCGTGGCGGTGAGCAAGGTTGGCGTCTTGCCGCGGCCGGGCCGCAAGACGTGTCCGTTGCCCCAGATGCTGTGGCACCAGGCAACGATGTTCCCCTCCGCATCCAGGCCCGCCTCGATGTCGACCGCCTGGGCGGCCCCGAACGGCGACCACGCCATCTCGTCCGCGCGCGACCAAGTGAGGCTCACCGGCCGGCCGCCCGCATCGCGGGCGAGCAGCACGGCGTCGAGCG
>CADEEC010000191.1 GCA_902826255.1 uncultured Hyphomicrobiales bacterium
CGGCGATCTCTGTAGCGCGACGGCGGTGATCATTTCTTTGGCGGCGACGTGCAGTCGCGTGCGCGCGAGCCGGCGACCGGCATGACGCTGCGTGCGGATCACGTGATCCGGCTGTGCGGCATGCTGGTCGCGCTCAGCCTGCTCGCGCTCGCGCTCCGTCCGGCGGAGCGCGTATTCGACACGCCGGTCACCGAGGATGGCTTCTACGCACTCGCAGTGGCGCGCAGCGTTGCCGAGGGCAAGGGGTTCGCGACCCAGGACGGCACGCCGACGAACGGCTTCCAGCCTCTCTTCACGGTGATCGAGGGCGCCGCGTTCTGGCTGGGGGACGGGAACGACACGACGTCCATCGGTCCCAGGTCCACGTAGTCCACCTCGCCCTTCTCGTTCTCCCAACTGCAGCGCCACGTGCCGGTCATGGGAATGAAGGTCTCGTTGGTGTCGTGATTGTGCATCATCGGGCCGTTGCCGGGCTTGGCGCGGCAGTATCCGAGGTTGAAGCCTTCCTGGATCTTGATGGCGGCAAGCCGCGAGGCATCGTCGCCGACCGGAGAGGTGACCTGGCCGCCCGATCCCGGCGGTGGCTGGAAGCCGATTACGTTGTAGAGCTTGCGGATCGATCCCTTCATCTTGCTGTCGGGCAGCCCGCCGTCGAACCCCTCGAGATCGGCAAAACGCGCCACTCGGTGCATGATCTCCTCGCGCGTGTATCCGCGTCGCGGCAGCTTCTCCATCAGGGTCTCCTCCGGTTGTGCGGCTGTTGATCGCCGCTATAGGCTCTCCCGCAGCTTGAACCTCTGTATCTTGCCCGTTGCCGTTTTCGGCAGTCCGTCCACGACCTCGATCCAGCGCGGATACTTCCACATGCCGGCCTTGGCCTTGACGTGCTCCTTGAGCACGTCCTGCAAGCCATTGCCGCTCGTACGGCCCGGTTTCAGAACGATGAACGCCTTCGGCTTCACCAGGCCGTCCGCATCTTCCTGCGGTACGACGGCGGCTTCAAGCACATCGTCGTGGCTGACGAGCGCGCTTTCGACCTCGAACGGCGAAACCCAGATGCCCGACACCTTGAACATGTCGTCGGTGCGGCCCTGGTAGGTGAAATAGCCGTCACCGTCGCGCGTGTACTTGTCGCCCGAGCGCGTCCAGCCGCCTTCGAACGTGCTGCGGCTCTTCTCGCGCTGGTTCCAGTAGCCTTCCGCGGCGCTGGGCCCTTTCACCAGCATCTCGCCCACCTCGCCGTCGGCCACCTCCTGGCCGCGCTCGTCGACGAGGCGGATCTCGTAGCCTGTCACCGCGCGGCCCGAGGTGCCGTACTTTTGGGCCGATGCGTTGTTGCAGACATACTGGTGCAGCATCTCGGTGGAGCCGACGCCGTCGTAGATGTCGACGCCGAACTTGGCGCTGAACGCCTTGCCGACCTCGGCAGGCAGCGCTTCGCCGGCCGAAACGCACGTGCGCAGCCGTTGCGAGCCGTTCTCGCGCGTGCCCTGCGGGGAGGCGAGCATCGCCGCATACAGCGTCGGCACGCCGAAGAAGAACGTCGGCTGATACTGCTTGAGGGTCGCGAACACGCTGTCCGGCGTGGGCCGCTCAGGCCGCAGGATCGCGGTCGCCCCCACCGACATGGGGAACGACATGGCGTTGCCGAGTCCGTAGGCGAAGAAAAGCTTGGCAGCGGAGTAGACGAGGTCGTCTTCGCGCATGCCGAGGCAGCCCTGGCCGGTCAGCCGCGCCGTCTCCATCGGGCTCGAGTGCACGTGGCGCACACCCTTAGGCATGCCGGTCGATCCGGAGGAGTAGAGCCAGAAGGCCGTCTCGTCCGGGCTGGTATCGGCCGCCATGAAGTCAGTCTGTTGCTGCCCGAGCTCTGTGCGGAAGGGCAGCGCGAAGGCGGGCGCATCCCCGCCCGACACGAACACGTGCTTCAGGAACGGCAGCTTGCCGAGGATCGGCTGCACGACGGGCAGCAGCTGTGCGGACACGAACAGCGCCTTGGCACGGCTGTCGCCGAGGATGTAGGCGTATTGCTCCGCCGGCAGCAGCGTGTTGAGGCATACGGGGATGATGCCAGCCTTGATGGCACCCCAGTAGGCGGCGGGGTAGTCGACGGTATCGAGCAGCAGCAGCGCGATGCGGGACTCGCGCTCGATACCATAGGTGCCGAGCAGGTTGGCCATGCGGTTGCATCTCATCTGCAACTCGCCGTAGGTCAGCTCTTCGCTGGGATCGATGAACGCTACCTTGGCGCCGCGCCCCTCGGCCACGTTGCGGTCGACCATATCGATCGCCGCATTATAGATGCGCGGGTACTCCATGGCGTCGCGTCCTCCCACAGCGGGCGTTTGCTGGCTGCCCGCCTTTTCCTTTCCTGCATAATACTGCAAGCTTTGGCCTGGGAAAGCCTCGACTTTTGGCAATCGTGCGTTCAAACATGTAATATGCTGCCTACGAAGCAGAGCCGAGACACGCCGATGCGTGACAACAGCGGATCGAACGCGGAGACGCGGCGGGGCGACGCGCCGGCGGACGAGACTTATCTGCGCGGCGTCGGCGAGCGTGTGCGGTTGGCCCGGGCGCGCCGCGGCATGTCGCGGAAAGTGCTGTCGAAAGCATCCGGCGTCTCGGAGCGCTATCTCGCCGAGCTGGAGCGGGGCGCAGGCAATGCCTCCCTGCTGGTGCTGCGCCAGATTGCGGAAGCCCTCGACGTGGAGCCGGCCCGGCTCATCAGCGATCTCGACGAGCGTTCGGTCGATCTCGTGCTGGCGATCCATCAGCTCGAGCGGCTGTCACCCGACGAACTCGCCGAGGCGCGCCGGCTGCTGGCGCAGCGGTTTGGCAGGCCGGCCGGATCGCCGGAAGGGCGCATCGCGCTCGTTGGCTTGCGCGGCGCCGGGAAGACGACGCTCGGTCAGCGCGCCGCCAAAGAACTGGGTGTGCCATTCGTCGAGCTCGACCGCGAGGTGGAACGCGCGAGCGGCATGGAGCTCGCAGAAATTTTTGCCACGCGCGGACATGCGACCTACCGCAAGCTCGAGCGGCAATGCCTGGAGACGGTGATTGAGCGCTTCGACCGCGTCGTCATCGCCACCGGCGGCAGCCTGGTGACGGAGCCCGCCACCTATCACCTGCTGCTGTCCTCATGCTTCGTGGTGTGGCTGAGCGCCGATCCCGACGAGCACATGGGGCGCGTGATCGCGCAGGGGGATTTGAGGCCGATGGCGGAAGGCCCGCAGTCCATGGATGACCTCAAGGCCATCCTCGCGAGCCGCACCGCCCTTTATGCCAAGGCCGATGTGGAGGTGCGCACTACGGGCCGGAGCGAGACCCAGGCACTCGATACGCTGCTGGCGGCGATCGCGCGCGGGCCAGCGGCGCGGGACAAGGCGCCCGTCTGAGCGCGTCGCTTCGCTAGGCCGCGTCCGGCATCTTGTCGACCAGACGCACGATGTCGCGCATGATCGTGTTGATGCGGAAGTCCTTCGGCGTGAAGACGGCTGCGACGCCCAGTGCGCGCAATTCGGCCGCGTCCTCGGGCGGGATGATGCCGCCGACGACGAGGGGCACGTCGCTCAGGCCCTCATCGCGCATGCGGTGGAGCACCTCTTTAACGAGCGGCACATGGCTGCCCGACAGGATCGAGAGGCCGACGACATGCACCGCCTCGTCGGCCGCGGCGCGCACGATCTGCGCAGGCGTCAATCGGATGCCCTCGTAGACCACCTCCATGCCGCAGTCGCGCGCGCGCACAGCGATCTGCTCTGCGCCGTTGGAATGGCCGTCGAGACCGGGCTTGCCGACCAGCAGTTTGATGCGGCGACCGAGCCGCGCGGAGACCCTTTCGACTTCCGAGCGCACGTCCTCCAGGCTTTCGTCGGAGGCAGCGCCAGCGGCGCCCGACACGCCCGTGGGTGCTCGGTACTCGCCGAAGACCTCGCGTAGGGCTGCGCCCCACTCGCCCGTAGTGACGCCGGCCTTGGCACAGGCGATCGACGGCTCCATCACGTTGCGGCCTTCCCTCGCCGCGCGCTCGAGATCGGCCAGGGCTGTCTTCACGGCGTTCGCGTCGCGCGCGGCGCGCCATGTCTGCAGGCGCTCGACCTGCTCGCGCTCGATGGAATTGTCCACGGTGACGACGGAGGCCGTGCCGGCGGCCAGCGGCGATGGCTCGGTCTCGGTCCACCGGTTGACGCCGACGACGATCTGCTCGCCGCTCTCGATCTGGCGCAGGCGCTCGGTGTTGCTCTCGACCAGCGCGCTTTTCATGGAGTCGATGGCAGCCACCGCGCCGCCGAGCGATTGGATGCGCGCCAGCTCTTCCCTGGCGGCGGCCTTCAGTTCCTCGACCTTGTTGTTGATGGCGACCGAGCCCTCAAAGATGTCGGGGTAGTCGAGCAGGTCCGTTTCGTAGGCCAGGATCTGCTGCATGCGGATGGACCATTGCTGATCCCACGGCCGCGGCAGGCCGAGGGCCTCGTTCCAGGCGGGAAGCTGCACGGCGCGGGCGCGCGCGTCCTTCGACAGCGTCACGGCCAGCATCTCGAGCAGGATGCGGTAGACGTTGTTTTCGGGCTGCGGCTCGGTCAATCCAAGAGAGTTCACCTGCACGCCGTAGCGGAACAGGCGGTGTTTGGCCTCCTTCACGCCGTAGCGCTCGGCCGTCATCTCGTTCCACAGCTCGCCGAACGCGCGCATCTTGCAGATCTCGGTGATGAAGCGCAGGCCGGCGTTGACGAAGAAGGAGATGCGCCCGACCACGGGGCCGAAATCTGCCGGCGCCACTTCGCCCGAGTCTTTCACCGCATCGAGGATCGCTTGTGAGGTGGCGAGCGCGAAGGCAAGCTCCTGCACCGGCGTCGCGCCGGCCTCCTGCAGGTGATAGGAGCAGACGTTGACCGGGTTCCACTTCGGCATCGCGCTGCAAGTGAAAAGAATGGTGTCCTTCGTCAGCTTCAGCGACGGCTGCGGTGGGAACACGTAGGTGCCGCGCGAGAGATATTCCTTGATGATGTCGTTCTGCGTCGTGCCGTTGAGCTTGGCGCGATCGGTGCCCTGTGCGTCCGCCACCGCCACGTACAGCGCCAGCAGCCAGGCTGCCGTCGCGTTGATGGTCATGGAGGTGTTCATGTCGCCGAGCGGGATGCCCTCGAACAGCGTGCGCATGTCGCCGAGATGGCCGATGGGAACGCCGACCTTGCCGACCTCGCCGCGCGCCAGCTCGTGGTCGGAGTCGTAGCCCGTCTGCGTCGGCAGATCGAAGGCGACCGAGAGCCCGGTCTGCCCCTTGGCGAGATTTGATCTGTATAGCGCGTTCGACTTGGCCGCCGTCGAGTGGCCCGAATAGGTGCGGATGAGCCAGGGCTTGTCCCGTTGGGGCTGGCTGGCCTTCCCCGCCTCAGGCCGCGTGCCGGTCATCGCTGTGGCTCCCTATCTCGCATGCGCGAGAAGCCAACGTAGCCTACGCGGCGCTGCGCGCAAGCGCTCCCCAGCCGATCCTAAAAGGCGCGTGAAACCTAGCCCTGGGCCGGCTTGTAAGGCGCCACGGCACGTGTTCGATCGATAATGCGACCGAGACCGGCTGCGATGGCGATGCCAGTGATATTGCCGGCAATACAACCAAATACGGTCCACATCAGCCACAAGTCCAACTTTCGTGGCGGATAGATCTCCATCAATATGATGACGTATTGGAATAGAACTGAACAAACAAAAAGAACCGGATATACAAATATAATCAAGGTCGGATTGGCCATGAAATCTTTTAAAAAATAAGCCGTTATCACGCAAAGACAAGCAATAACGGCCAACGTGGGCCGATCCATTGCCAAAATGCCGTCGATATGCCTGAGCACGTCCTGCATGGCGCAACTCGCGACTTGCCTGTGGAACCTGATGCGTCACCGGGCAGCCTAGCAAGGAACTCTTAAGAACCTGCGAAGTTGACCGGCCGCGGCGCGGAGGCGATCGCCCACAGTGCAGTGCAAAATTCCCCTTGTGCGGCGCCGCGATCTGTCAGACCCTCATTCCACGCCGGATGGGCAAATGATGCGCGAATAGGCACGTCCGGCACGCGCAGGCTTTCCAGAGGTGTCGAAAAATGTCAGTGCGCCCGAACCCGCGTTCCGAGGCTGCCGAGCCTGCGAGCGCCGCCGCAGCGTCCAACGTCGTCCCCTTACAATCCGCATCCGTCGCAATGCCTGCGATCTCCCAGGAGAGCAAAAAGGACCTGTACGAGGTCGGCGAGATTCCGCCACTCGGGCATGTGCCCGCGAAGATGTATGCGTGGTCCATCCGCGCCGATCGTCACGGCCCGCCCGATCAGGCGATGCAGATCGAGGTGCTGCCGACGTGGGAGCTCGATAGCCACGACGTGCTGGTCCTCGTGATGGCGGCCGGCGTCAACTACAACGGCGTGTGGGCTTCGCTGGGCGTGCCGATCTCGCCCATCAAGCACGTGCACAAGAATCCCTTCCACGTCGCCGGCTCCGACGCGTCAGGCATCATCTACGCGGTTGGCTCCAAGGTGAAGCGCTGGAAGGTCGGCGACGAGGTCGTCATCCACTGCAA
>CADEEC010000192.1 GCA_902826255.1 uncultured Hyphomicrobiales bacterium
GAGGGCGATGGTGTCAGTGATCTGGATCAGGTCGGGCATGGCGTTCCGCGCTGCAGCGTTAGCACGGGGCCCCGAGATAGTCTCGCGCGCGTGGGACTGCTAGTGAGGGGCTCGCCGGCAGACCGCGAGAGTTGTCTATGACGAGCAAACCCGATTCAGAAACGCGCATCGCCGAGCTCCTCGGCATCATGGCGGCCCTGCGCACGCCGGGAACGGGATGCCCGTGGGACCTGGAGCAGACATTCAAAACCATTGCGCCCTACACGATCGAGGAGGCCTACGAGGTTGCCGACGCGATCGAGAAGGGTGATCTCGATGGGCTGAAGGACGAGCTTGGCGACCTCCTGCTCCAGGTCGTCTATCACGCGCGGATGGCTGAAGAGGACGGCGCGTTCGATTTCCGCGATGTCGTACAGGCCATCAACTCCAAGATGATCCGCCGCCACCCTCATGTATTCGGCAGCGAGGAAGAAAAGGCGGCGGGTGTGACGCCGGGCTTCCGGGAACGGCTGAAGGCGGAGGAACGCGCCGGCAAACCGAAGCGCGCCGAGAGCGTCCTGGACGATGTGCCGACGGGTTTGCCCGCGCTCACGCGCGCCATCAAGTTGCAGAACAAAGCCGCGCGGGTCGGGTTCGATTGGCCGTCGCTGGCGCCGGTGCTGGACAAGCTCAAGGAGGAACTTGCCGAGCTCGATCAGGAACTCAAGGGCGACGCGCCGGCCAAGGACGCGATTGCAGAGGAGTTCGGAGACCTGCTGTTCGTGGTGGCCAACGTCGCCCGTCACCTGAAGCTCGACCCCGAGGCGGCCCTGCGCGCAGCGAACCAGAAGTTCGTGCGCCGGTTCCAGGCCGTGGAACGCAAGCTCGCTGCGCAAAGACGGACGCCCTCGCAGTCGACGCTCGCCGAAATGGACCGCCTGTGGGACGAGGCCAAGGCCGACGAGAAGGCTGCGCGCGGCTAAAGGTCGATGATCTCGAGCACGCCGGGAACGGTTTGCAGCGCACTTTTCTGCGCCGGCGAGACCTCGAAGCGGCCCGGCAGCGCGATTTCCAACTCGCGGCCTGCATCGCTCAGCGCGATGCCGAAACACACCGTGCTCTTGCCGCCCGGCTTCAGGAGCTGGCGCAGGTCGTCGATGGCACCGCGCGCACCGTTGAGAACGCGCCCGTCGAGCATGACCTTGACGCCCTTCTGGACGTTCTCGGCGGCCGCATCCAGGGATTCGATCGATTGCGCCCGCAGCTTGAGGGTGTCGCCCTCGCCGCGCTCGCCTTCCACGTTAATGAGAACGGCCGTTCCCGCCTCCAGCAGGTGCCGGCTCTGGGCCAACGTCTCGGAGAAGATGATCGCCTCAAATTGTCCGGTGGGCTCGGAGAACATGGCGAAGGCGAACTTGTTGCCCTTCTGCGAGCGCCGTTCGCGCGCAGAGACGACGACGCCGGCGAGCCGGCCGGCGGCAACGCCGCGCTCCGCGCGCGCTTCCATTTCCGCGTAGCTGACAGTGCCGAGCTTCTGCAGCGCCGAGGCGTAGGCATCAAGAGGGTGTCCAGACAGGAAGAATCCGACCGCCTCGAACTCGTGCTGCAGGCGCTCGATGGCGTTCCAGGGCTTCAGCGGCCGCAGCTTCAGCACGACCGAGGATGAAGCCTCCTGCATCATGCCGCCGAGCAGGCTGCCTTGGCCCGTGTGCTCGTCGTCGGCCTTGTTGCCGGCTTCCGTCATCATCAGATCGACGTTGCCGTGCACCAGCGCGCGGTTGGGCTCCAGGCCGTCCATCGCACCGGCCGCAGCCAGCGTTTCCAGCGCGCGCTTGTTGAGCACCTTGGTATTCAGGCGTGCTGCGAAGTCGGACAAATTTTTGAACGGACCCTTGGCGGACCGTTCGGTGACGAGGCTTTCCACCGCCTGCGTGCCGATGTTCTTGAGCGCTGCCAGCGAATATCGAATGGCATTGGTGCCGGCGAGGAAGTCGATCTCGGAGGCGTTGACGCACGGCGGCAGGATGGCGATGCCGGATTTTTTTGCCTCCGCGGCGAACATGGAAAGCTTGTCGGTGTTGCCCATATCGAGCGTCATCGACGCAGCCAGGAACTCCTCGCGATAGTTCGCCTTCAGGTAGGCGGTGTGATAGCTGACGAGCGCGTAGGCGGCCGCGTGGCTCTTGTTGAAGCCGTAGCCGGCGAACTTGTCGACCAGCTCGAAAATCTCCACCGCATGGGAGGTCTTGACGCCGTTCTTCTTGGCGCCCTCGACGAAGCGTGCCTGCTGCGCTGCCATCTCCTTCTTGTCTTTCTTGCCCATGGCGCGGCGCAGCAGGTCGGCGTCGCCGAGCGAGAACCCCGCCATCACCTGGGCAATCTGCATCACCTGCTCCTGGTAGATGATGACGCCGTAGGTCTCTTCCAGGATCGGCTTCAGCATCGGATGCGGAAAGTCGATCGGCTCCTCGCCGTGCTTGCGGTTGATGTAGGTCGGGATGTTGTCCATCGGGCCGGGGCGGTAGAGCGCCACCATGGCGATGATGTCCTCGAAGCGGTCGGGCTTCAGCCGCTTCAGGCTTTCGCGCATGCCCGTGCCTTCGAGCTGGAACACGCCGGCCGTATCGGCGCGCGCGAGCAGCTCGTAGCTTTTGGTGTCGTCGAGCGGCAGCTTGGCGAGATCGATCTCGATGCCACGTCCGCGCGCGATGAGTTGTACGGCCTTCTGCAGGACGGTGAGCGTCTTGAGGCCGAGGAAGTCGAACTTCACGAGGCCGGCGGCTTCGACCAGCTTCCAGTTGAACTGGGTGATCGGGAAGCTCGACTTCGGATCGCGGTAGAGCGGCACCAGCTCGTCGAGCGGCCGGTCGCCGATCACCATGCCGGCCGCGTGCGTGGAGGCGTGGCGGTAGAGGCCTTCGAGCTTCTGGGCTATCTCGAGCAGCCGCGCGACCATGGGATCGCTGTCGCGGGCCTCCTGCAGCTTGGGCTCACCCTCGATGGCCTGTGGCAGGGTGACCGGATTGGCCGGATTGTTCGGCACCAGCTTGCACAGCTTGTCGACCTGGCCGTACGGCATCTGCAGGACGCGACCGACGTCGCGCAGCACCGCGCGCGCCTGCAGCTTTCCGTGCGTGATGATCTGGGCGACGCGATCGGCACCGTATTTCTGCTGGACGTAGCGGATCACCTCGTCGCGCCGGTCCTGGCAGAAATCGATGTCGAAGTCCGGCATCGACACGCGCTCGGGATTGAGGAAGCGCTCGAACAGCAGGCCGAAGCGCAGCGGGTCGAGGTCGGTGATGGTGAGCGCCCAGGCGACGACCGAGCCCGCGCCCGAGCCGCGGCCCGGACCGACCGGGATGCCGCTCGCCTTCGACCACTTGATGAAGTCGGCGACGATCAGGAAGTAGCCGGGGAATTTCATCTTCGAGATGACTTGTATCTCGAAGTTCAGGCGCCGCTCGTAATCGGCGGCCGTGAAACCCGGCGCCAGCTCGGTGACGGCAAGGCGCTCCTTGAGTCCGGCATGCGCCTGCTCGCTCAACTCTTTTGTTTCCAGCGCGAGCAGATCGGCTTCGCTGGCCCCGGCCGATGTTTGCACGAAGCGCGGCAGGATCGGCTTGCGGCCTTTCGGGCGGAATGCGCAGCGCTTGGCAATCTCGATGGAGTTGGCGAGCGCCTCGGGCAGGTCGGCGAACTGCGCGGCCATCTCGTCGGCCGTCTTGAAGCAATGCTCGGGCGACAGGCGCCGGCGGTTGTCCTCCACGACGTAGGTGCCGCCGGCGATGCACAGCAGGGCGTCGTGCGCCTCGTAGTCGTCCGGCGAGGCGAAGTAGACCTCGTTGGTGGCGACGATCGGCAACGCACTCTTGTAAGCCAGGTCGAGAAGCGCAGGCTCCGTCTCGACCTCGTGCTTGAGGCCGTGGCGCTGGACCTCGACGTAGAGGCGGTTGCCGAAAATCTCTTGCAGCGCCGTCAGGCGCGCACGGGCGAGATCGATCTGGTTGTCGCGCAGTGCCCTGTCGATGGGGCCGTCAGGCCCGCCGGTCAGCACGATCAAGCCGCTGCCGTAGGTTTGCAGCCGCTCGATTTCGATGTGCGGCGGCTGGTCCTCGGACGCGTCGAAATGCGCGCATGATGCAAGTTTCATCAGGTTCTGGTAGCCGGCATCGTTCATCGCCAGGAACGCGAGCGACCCAGCGGGCTCCGTGCGCGACGGTCCAGGCATGGGGCGCGCGCCGTTGCCCTGGCCCCGATCGCCGAAATCGACCAGCAGGGTACAGCCGACGATGGGTTGCACGCCGGCCCCGGCAACCTTGTCCGAGAATTCCAGCGCCCCGAATAGATTGCCCGTATCGGTGAGGCCCAGCGCGGGAAACGCGTTGGCGACGGCCAGCTTCGCCAGCTTGGGAATCGTGATGGCGCCTTCCAGCAACGAGTAAGCCGAGTGCACCTTGAGATGGATGAACCGCGGAGCAATGTTGGGGGCGAGATTGTCCATGCCGGATCAGTATCGCGATTCTTATGGGCCTGAGGCTGCGAGGCCTGCTGCACCCCGTCCTGTGGACAAGGAACATGCACTTTCGCTGTGGCGTCCCGGAGCGAAATGTCTATATGGCAAGCTCCTGGCCTAAATTCCATCCTGCGATCCCGGCGATCAACGAA
The DNA here is from genome assembly GCA_902826255.1 of uncultured Hyphomicrobiales bacterium. Lineage (GTDB taxonomy): Bacteria > Pseudomonadota > Alphaproteobacteria > Rhizobiales > Hyphomicrobiaceae > AWTP1-13. The sequence continues at coordinate 4,648 of CADEEC010000192.1, forward strand.
AAATGCTTCGCGACTTTGCAGCCAGCAATGCAGCGCTGTTCGTGGGCCTCGGCGGCCTGGTGATCGGATTCCTGTTCGGCACCATCGTCTACCGGACCAACTATTGCGCCATGGGCGGGCTGGCCGACATCCACAACTTCAACGATTACCGCCGCTTCCGCGCCTGGGTGCTGGCAGCGGCGGTGGCGCTGATCGGCACGCAGCTCCTGCGTGCCGGCGGCGTGGTCGAGCTCGACAAGGCCATGTATCTGGTGCCGACCCTGAACTGGGTCGGCTATCTCGCCGGCGGCTTCATCTTCGGGATCGGCATGGTGCTGGCCGGTGGCTGCCCGAGCCGCAACCTCGCCCGCGCCGGCGGCGGCGACCTGCGCTCGCTGCTCACGCTGACCGTGCTGGGCGTAGTCGCGTTCATGACCATTGCGGGAGTGCTGGCGCCCGTTCGCGTCACACTCGAGCAGGCCACGAGCCTTTCCGTGCGGGCGCCGACGCAAGGTCTGGGCGACAGATTGAGTCTGCTGACCGGGATGGCGCGCGGCTCGGCCGCGCTCGTCGTGACGCTGCTTATCGGGGCCGCGGCGCTCGCCTTCTGCTTTATGGATGCGCGCTTCCGGGCGTCGCCCGTGCACATCGCATCGGGGGTCGGTGTCGGCGTCACCGTGGTTGCGGGATGGGCGCTGACCGGTTTGGCTTACGACGAGATGGCGGCACGGCCGGTGCAGCCGATCTCGCTCACCTACATCCGCCCCATCGGCGAGACCCTGCAGTGGCTGTCGCTCTACACCGCCACACCCGCACCGGGCTTTGGCGTGTCGAGCGTGTTCGGCGCGCTCATCGGCGCGTTTGCCGCCGCCATCTCCATGGGGCGCTTCAAGCTGGTGACGTTCTCCGACACCGGCGACACGCTGCGCAACCTTGCGGGCGCGGCGCTGATGGGCATCGGCGGCGTGATGGCGCTTGGCTGTACCGTCGGACAGGCCGTCACGGGCGTGTCGACACTGGCGGTCGGCTCGTTCCTGACGTTCGGTGCCATCGTCGCCGGTGGGTTCTACGGCTTGAAGCTGCTCGAGCGCTGGATCGAGGCCGAGTAGAGCCCCGGTCACGCGACCTCGCGCAAATATGATCCTACATTGCGCTTCCTTAACGTGATCGCCGCCGCGATCTCCGACACACCTTGCTCCGTGGTCAAAGCGACGACGGAGCGCGAGGTTCGATCATGAACATTGTCAGACGCCAGATGCTGCTGGGCGCCGGCGCCCTACTCGCCGCACCCCGCCTGGTGCTTGCGCAAGCGCCGCTCGTCGTCACGCCCGGGCAAACGGAAGGACCGTTCTACCCGGTGAAGTTTCCGGCCGACATGGATGGCGATCTCGTGCGCGTGCGCGGGCAGGCCGCCCATGCTCTCGGCAAGATCACGCACGTCTCCGGCCGCGTTCGCGACCGCAAGGGCAACCTTGTGAAGGGCGCCACCGTCGAGATCTGGCAGTGCGATGCCAATGGCATCTACGATCATCCCGGCGACAACGGACAGCGCAGGCGCGATACGGCATTCCAGGGCTACGGCCGCGTGCAGGTCGATGGCGATGGACGCTACGCATTCCGCACCATCAAGCCGGTGCCGTATCCGGGCCGCACGCCGCACATCCACTTCAAGGTCAGCGCGCCGGGCGTGGGCCGCCTGACGACGCAGATGTACGTAGCCGGCGAGCCGCAGAACGAGACGGACGGCGTGCTGCGGCGCATCCGCGACCGGCAAGCCCGCGACAGCCTGATCGTGCGCCTCGACCCGGGCGACGACCTGGAGGCGGGCGCGCTCAAAGGCAGTTTCGATATCGTCCTCGACACCTGATTTTCCTCCTGCCGGATGTCTGGATTGCGCATCTGCTGCGCCCAGTTGGTGCTCGCGCCGGCACGCCGC
>CADEEC010000193.1 GCA_902826255.1 uncultured Hyphomicrobiales bacterium
GTCGGCGACGTAGTCCTTGCCGCCATGCATGGAGCGCAAAAGATTTATGACGCGGTCGGCGCGATCGGGTAACTCGGTCGCCAGCCACTCGCGGAACAGCTCCTTCAGTTCCAGCGGCAGCCGCAGCAGGACGAAGCCGGCCTCGCTGGCGCCCGCTTCGCGTGCGGCCGTGAGCAGCGCCTCGATCTCGCTGTCGTTGATGGCCGGCAGGATCGGCGCCATCATCACGCTGACGGGCACGCCGGCTGCCGAAAGCTGGCGGATGGCGTCGAGGCGCTTGGGTGGCGTCGATGCGCGCGGCTCCATCTTGCGTGCCACTATGCGATCGAGCGTCGTCACCGAGATCGCCACCTTGGCGAGGCCGCGCTCGGCCATGCGCGCGAGGATGTCGACGTCGCGCACGATCAGCGCGGACTTGGTGACGATGCCGACCGGGTGCGCGGCCGCGTCGAGGACTTCAAGCACCTCGCGCGTGATGCGGTGCGTGCGCTCGATCGGCTGGTAGGGATCGGTGACGGCGCCGAGCGCGATCACCTTCGGCACGTAGCGCCGGTTGCCGAGCGCCTTCGTCAGCAGGTCGGCGGCGTTGGTCTTGGCGTAGAGGATGGTTTCGAAGTCGAGGCCCGGCGAGTGGCCGAGATAGGCGTGCGTGGGGCGAGCGTAGCAATAGACGCAGCCGTGCTCGCAGCCGCGATAGGGATTGATGGACTGGTCGAAATTGATGTCGGGGCTGTCGTTGGTGGCGATGATGCTCTTGGCCTGCTCGAGCCGCACCTCCGTCCGGAAGGGCTCGAGGCGGCCCTCGCTCTCCCAGCCGTCGTCGAAAACCTCTCGGATCTCCGTCTCGTAGCGGCCGACGCGGTTGGAGCGGGCGCCACGTCCACGACGCCGGTCTAGATCGACAAGATCGCGATTCTCAGGCATCGCCGGACGCTATCAGCCTATACGGAACATAACAAGAACAAAATGGCCGATCTTCACACGCTCCCTTGCGTATCGCACGGCCCACCGGCAAGACCGGGACCATGATTTCGGTCGTCATCCCAACGCTCAATGCCGAGAGCGGGCTCATCCCGACGCTGGCGGCGCTCGTGCCGGCCGCCGTGGACGGGATCGTGCGCGAAGTGATCGTGGCGGATGGCGGGTCCACCGATGGCACGGCGAAGATCGCGGACGAGGCCGGCGCCGCGTTCATCACAGAGCGCGGCGGGCGCGGGGCGCAGCTCGCGGCCGGGGCGCAAGTCGCAACCGCGCCCTGGCTGCTCTTTCTCCATGCCGACACCGTGCTCGATCCCGGCTGGGAGCGCGAGGCGAGCGCCTTCATGTACGAGGTGGATACGGGCAAGCGCCCGCCCGCGGCCGGCGCGTTCCGGTTTGCGCTCGACGATCGGGGATTTGGGCCGCGCGTGCTCGAGCGTCTTGTTGCGCTGCGGTGCGCCCTGTTTCGCTTGCCCTATGGAGACCAGGGTCTGCTCGTTCCCAAATTCCTCTATGAGGAGGTCGGCGGATTTCACCCGCACCCGATCATGGAGGACGTCGATCTCGTCCGTAGATTGAAGCGCCGCCGTATCGCCATGCTGCAGGTGCGCGCCGTCACCGATGCGCAACGTTTCAAGGAGCGCGGATACATGCGGCGTTCGATCCGCAATCTCAGCTGTTTGACACTGTATTTCTTGGGGGTTTCGACCGCGCGCATCGCCCGCGTCTATCCATGACGGCCCTTGCCGGGGCCATCACATGTACGTGAGAGTGGCATCGCGGTCTTACCCGCGTCGTCTATCAGCAGGAGCTGTTGCTCCGCACGCCATCACCAGGGAGAGGACGTAAACGATGCAGAGTATTTCACGACGCGGCTTTGTGGTCTCGGCCGCCGCTGCCGGCGCCGCCTTCGGGCTCGATGGCGCGCTCGACTTCGGCGGCCAGGCGTTCGCGCAGGCCCCTGCCGGTCCCGAGGTCGTCAAGTTCAAGCTCGGCGATCTGGAAGTGATCCAGATGAGCGATGGCATCTGGGAAAAGGCGCACGATGAGAAGTTCATCCGCAACGCCTCTCTGGACGAAACCAAGGCGGCGCTGAAGGCCGCGGGTCTCACCGATGCTTATGTGCCGATCCCGTTCACCGTCACGGCCGTGCGTACGCAGGGCGGACTGGTGCTGTTCGATTCAGGCACCGGTGCACAGCTCGCGCCGACGGCCGGCAACATCACCAAGAACAACCTCTGGAAGGCCGCGGGCATCGATCCGGCCAGCGTGACCAACATCGTCATCACCCATTTCCACGGCGATCATATCTCGGGATTGATGGCCAAGGACACCAACGAGCCGATCTTCCCCAACGCGCAGATCCATGTGCCGGCGGCGGAGTACAAGTTCTGGACCAACCCGACGGTGACGGCGGGCGCCGCCAAGCGCATCCAGGCCGTATTCCCGAACTGGAAGAATATCCGCCAGTTCGAGGGAGAGATCGAGGTGCTGCCGGGCGTGCGCGCGATCTCCACGCCGGGCCATACGCCGGGCCATACAAGCTATCACATGGGCTCGGGCAACCAGCAGCTCGTGGTGCTGGGCGATCTCACCAACATCCGGGCGTTGAACCTGACGAACCCGGGTTGGCATCTGGTGTTCGACGCCGATCCCAATCTCGCCGAGGCCGGCCGCCGCAAGATGTTCGATCGGGCCGTTGCGGAAGGCATCACGCTGACCGGCTACCACTGGGGCATGCCGGGCGCCGGCAAGCTCACCAAGCAAGGCAACGGCTACGGTTTCGAGCCGGTGAAGGCCTGAGCCAGGAACCGGGGCGGTGAAACGACGCCGTCCCGCACCGAGAAACAGGGCGCCGCATCCACGTGCGGCGCCTTTTCGTTTGCACCTCGTCGTCATGGCCAAGGTGCCCGTCGCCGGCGGCGTGAAGACGCGGCTCGCCCGCGACGCCGGCACGGCGGCCGCCACCCGCTTCGTGCGCACCGCGACCGCGAGCCTGCTGCATCGCGTCGGCCGCAACGTGCCCTGGCAGGTCAGCCTGTCGGTGGCGCCCCATAGCGGCCTCGTTGCCCGCGTCTGGCCGCGTGGGTTTCAGCGCAGGGACCAGGGCGGCGGCGACCTCGGCGTGCGCATGCAGCGCATCATGGCGCTGCCTTCGCCGGGCCCCGTCGTCATCATCGGCACCGACGTGCCGGACATCACACCGGCCCATATCCGCACCGCGTTTCGGCTGCTGGGCCGCCACGACGCCGTGCTCGGGCCCGCCCTGGACGGCGGCTACTGGCTGGTCGGCCTGCGGCGGAGGCCACGCCTGCTGCGGCCGTTCGGCGGCGTGCGGTGGTCGGGACCGCAGGCCCTGTCGGACACGCTGGCGAACCTCTCCGGGGCCTCCGTGGCGTTCCTGGAGACGCTCTCCGACGTCGATTCCGGGGTAGACCTCGAGCGTTGCGGTGATCCGGGCCGGGTTGTGCGAAAAAGTCGTTTGCGGCTAAATCGTGGCGGGACAACGCCTAAATCGTGATGTAATCTTTCTAAAGTCCCTGGTCCTTCTGTTGCGGGTTTGCAGGACCGATGTTGCACGTGCCTACGCAGTTCACGCCTGCCCAATTGCTGGAGTCGGGGCGGCGTGCGGAGAACGAGGGGAAGCTCGATCTCGCCGTACAATTCTACCGGCACCTGACGGATAACTTTGCCTACACGGCGGAAGCTGCCGAAGCCCACAACGGCCTCGGCCGCGTCGGCGCCGCGCACTCGCAGATCTGGCAGCCGGCCAACGGCACGCACTCCAATGGCAACGGTGCCTATCACAACGGAAACGGCCTGCACGCGAACGCTGTGCACGCTGCGCCTCCTGCCGAGGCGGCGTATCGATCGTCACGACATGCGCGCACCTCGCGCCGCCGCCCGGTCGCGCCGCGCGATCACTATCGCACCGGGCGCGCGATGGCGCACATTTTCAGCGGGCTGGGCTGGCTGCTTGTCGCGCTCGGCGTGCTACTGCCGCTTCTCTATTTCGTGCCCGACACGCCGCTGCGCATGCTCGGCTTGCCCTATGTGATCGGCAGCGCGTTCGGCGTGGTGTTCACCGGCTTCCTGGCCGTCTTCTCCGGTCAGATCGCGCGCGCCATCTTCGATCAGGCCAACGCCACGCGCGACCTTGCCGCGCTGGAACGCGCCAAGCTTGTCTCCGAGTGAGGCAGCCCAATCGCTGTGGTCCCTGAACGTGTCATCCCGGCACTTGTTGCCGGGATCCAGCCATCAATGCACGGCAGGGCAAGCTGAAAGATGGATCCCGGGGACAAGCCCCGGAATGACTGTCAGCCCTTGCGGCGGTGCTCTTCCAGCCGCGGCATGATCTCGACGAAGTTGCAGGGCCGGTGCCGGTTGTCGAGCTGATGCACGAGAATGCCGTTCCACGCATCGCGGCACGCACCGGGCGATCCCGGCAGGCAGAAGATGTAGGTGCCGTGCGCCAGCCCGCCGCACGCGCGCGACTGTATCGTCGACGTCGCCACCTTCTCGTAGGAGATCATGTGAAACACGGTGGAGAAGCCGTCGATCTCCTTCTCGAACAGGGGACGCACGGCTTCGGGCGTCACGTCGCGCCCGGTGAAGCCGGTGCCACCGGTGGTGATCACCACGTCGATGCTGGGATCGTCGATCCACATCTTCACGTGCGCCTGGATCGCGGCAACGTCATCCTTCACGATCGCGCGATCCGCGATCTCGTGCCCCGCCGCGGCGGCCATCTCGCACAGGGTTTTGCCCGACTTGTCGTCGGTGAGATGGCGCGTGTCGGACACCGTCAGGATGGCGATGCGCACGGGGATGAAGGGCCGGTCGTGGTCGAGCTTTGCCATGGCCCGATCATAGCAGGCCGCGGGCTAAATGTGGTGCAGCTTTGGCGCCGGCCTCAGCCGACGGCGCGCAGGTTCGGCGGAGCCAGCTCGTCGCCGCCGTCGCGCTCGTCGGGCATGGCGATCGGCAGCGGCAGCACGGGCACGCAGATTTCCGTGCGGCGATGCATGACGCGCGTAGTCATGGGATCGTTGAGGTGGATGGCCATGAAGGCCCGGTCGTAGTCGACGGTCAGGCCCTGGCGCGGGACGAAACCGCGGTGCAGCTGAGAGAACAATTCACCCACCGCGTCGTACGGGCCGACGTGGGTGTGCACCGCATAGGTGCCGCCTCCGAGCACCTGACGGCCGATGCCGTCCACGCCCGCATCCTGGTCGGCCACCCAACCCGGCGACATCTGCACACAGGCTTCGTAGCGCATCAGGTCGGCCGGCGTCGTCTGCGGGTTGTCGCGGAACATACCGAAAGCCCGCGTCACCTGGCGGCGCGCGTTGTGTGAGGCCAGCCACTGGTTCAGCTTCTGCCAAGCACGCTCGGAGGCTTCGGCATAGCTGCCGAAACCGCGCGCATACATGACCGTGACCGGCCGGATATATCGGTAGGTGACGCGCAAGAGACTAACCCGTTCGTCCCATCCACGGCGCACAGTCCGCCGCTGGAGAGGATCATAGGCAGCCGTGGTTTCCTGGGTCTTAACGCGCCGGATCCAAAATTTACCGGGGTTAACAGCTCCCTAACGCGCGACCTTGGTGAGCGTCTGCTTGGCGAGCAGCAGGTCGCGCCACGCCATGCGCTTGGCGATGGGCGTGCGCAGCAGATAGGCCGGGTGCAGAGTTGCAAGGCCCTTGGTTGCGTGCGCACCTACTTCAACATCGCGCAGCTTGCCGCGAATGCGCATGATGCCTTCTGGCGTGTCAAAGATGTGCTTGGCGGCTGCGCCGCCGAGCAGCAGCACCAACTCGGGTGCAACCAGCTCCACCTGCCGCTCCAGGAAAGGCCGGCACACCTGGGCTTCCAGCGGCGTCGGCGTGCGGTTGCCCGGCGGCCGCCAGTAGACGACGTTGGTGATGTGGGCGTCGGCCTCCCCGAGCCCGATCGCCTCCAGCATCTTGTCGAGCAATTGGCCCGCGCGGCCGACGAACGGCTTGCCGGCCTGATCCTCCTCCCGGCCCGGCGCCTCGCCGATGATCATCAGGCGGGCCTTCGCGGCGCCCCGGTAGAAGCACAGGTTCTTCGCCGTCGCCTTGAGGCTGCAACCGTCGAACCTGGCGAGGATCGCTTCCAGCTCCGGCAGCGTGCGCGCGTTCTGCACGGCCGCGCGCGCGGCCGAAACAGCCGCGTCCGGCTCCGCCACGGCAATCCTGCGCTGGGGCGGCAGCGGTGGCGGTCGCCGCTCGAAGGATGGAGGCGCACCCTGCGATCCGCCCCGCGGTTCGGGCATGGCCGCGGGTCGCGCAACACGCGGCACTCCGGCATCGACAGACGCAGGCGAGAAATCCGCGCCGGGCGCCTTGTCGCCACGGCTCAGCCAGTCGACGGCCACCTCGCCGACGGCTGCGTCGACGCCCATGTCGCGATACCACGCGAGCACCAAAGCCAATTCTGCGGCCGCTTCCCTGTCCAGCATGCGCCGAGTGTAGAGAACCACACGCCGCAAATCGACCCTTTGCGCAGCCGCCGTCCACCATCGCTTCAACCAGTCACTCCCACGCAAAGTCGGAG
>CADEEC010000194.1 GCA_902826255.1 uncultured Hyphomicrobiales bacterium
TTTGAGGTTGGAAACCTCGAACAGGGGTTGCGCCGACCCGATCATGGCGTTGGCCCCCGGTCGTTGCCGCGCAGGCGCCGCGCCATGGCTTCCAGCCAGTCGGCAACCACGTGAGTGCGAACGGCACGGCGGCCGGACTGGAGCAGGCCGATGATGCCGTTGGGGATGAAGAACACGACCGCCAGCAGCACGAGACCCAGCACGACGCTGAAGTAGCTCGGGAACGCGACCGACAGGTAGTCCTTGATCAGTAGCAGGGGCACGACCCCGAGCATCGGCCCCCACACCGACGTAGCCCCGCCGAGCAGCGCCATGATCACGGTGAGGAACGAGGTGCTGGGATCGAAAGCGTTGGTGGCGTCCATGTAGGAGCGGCGCGGGGCGAGAATGGCGCCGGCCAGCGTCATCACCACGCAACTGACGACGAAGGTGCCGATCTTGAGCGCGGTGGTGTTGATGCCGATCTGCCGTGCCACGGTCTCGTCGGCGCCGAGCGCGGTCATGGCAAAGCCCATGCGGCTGCGATCGCGCCACAGCCACAGCGCCACGACGGCCACGCACAGCGCAAGCAACTGGTAGTAGATCTGGGTCGGCGTGATGGTGAGGTAGAGATACCAGCCCGCCTGCTTGGCGATGTTGAACTCCCACCAGTTCACGGCCGCGCTGACAAGCGAGGCCAGCCCGAACGTGAAGATCACGAAGTACATGCCCGACAGCCGCAGCGTCGCCAGCCCGACGAAGGCCGCGAGCACCGCCGAGATGCCGGCGCCGGCCAGCAGTGCGACGGGGTAGGAGTAGTCCGTCGCCAGCACCGCAACCGCGTAAGCACCGATGCCGTAGAAGGCAGAAGCCGCCAGCGACACGTAGCGCGTCGGCCCCGAGAAGAACGCCCAACCCGTCGCCAGCGCCACGAACGTGAGGATATTGACGCCGAGCGAGATCCAGTAGGGGCCGACAAACAGCGGAACGGCGAGCAGAAGCAACAGCGCCAGCACCGCGATGGTCCACTTGGATGCAAATATACTGTGCCGGCTGCCGACGGATGCCCTGGGGCTGAACAAGCCTTGCGGCCGCCACAGCAGCACCACCGAGAAAATCGCAAAGCTGATGATGGTGGTGAGGCCGGGATCGATGAAGAGAACTGCACCCGTCTCCGCCAGTCCAAGGATGAAGGCAGCGATCAGCCCGCCGATGATATGCCCGATGCCGCCCATCACGACGACGATCAGGGCCTTCACGGTGAAAGCCGCGCCGACGGTGGGATTTATGCCGATGAACGAGGAAAGCAGGATGCCGGCAATGGCAGCCAGCGCGCCGCCGAGCGCAAAGGCGAAAGCGCTGTAGCGCACCACGTCGATGCCGACCAGCGGGGCCGTATGCGGACCCGCCGCAATCGCACGCAGTGCCCGGCCGGCCGTCGTGTAGCGCAGAAACGCAAACGTGCCGGCCGACAGCACGAACGCGGCGATGATGACGATCAGCCGGTTGGCGGTGATCACGCTGCCGAACAGGTAGACCGGAACGGACAGGTAGCTGTAGGGCCGGTCCGTTCCCGTCCAGGCCACCAGCGCGACGCCCTGCAGCAGGAACAGAAGGCCGAAGGTGGAGAGGATCGAATCGATCTCGCGCTTGCCCTGGTCCTGCGTCCTCCGCAGCAGCGGATGCAGCACGAAGCGGAACAGCAGCCAGCTCAAGGCGAATGCCGCCGGCGCGCCCACAAAAATGGTGAGCAGCGGGGGCGATCCAATGAGGGTGAAGCCGAAAAACGCCGCATAGCCGGCCAGCATGAGAAACTCGCCATAGGCGAGGTTCAGCACGCGCGCGACGCCATACTGCAGATTGAGGCCGATCGAAATCAGGGCATAGATGCCGCCGATGACGAGGCCCCCGAGGAGCAGATCGACCAGCATCACCCGGCCTTGTTTACCCTAATGCCTGCCCCTCTCGCAGGCGTGTTGTTCTGGCCCGGGAGCAGCTCGCCTGCCGCAGCGAGCAAGAAGCGGGCCCGCGCAGCCATCGCGCGGGCCCGCCCATTACGTTGGTTTATTTCACCGCCGGCTGCTTGGCGCCGGGGCGGTTGGGCGCGATTCCGTAGAACTCGCCGCCCTGCCATTGGCCGATGTGCCATGCCCCCGCGTCGCGGTTGCCGGTGAGCTTCAGATCGCCCTGCACCGTTTTGAACGTGCCCGTCCGCATCTCTTCCAGGATCTTGGCACGATCGATCTCGCCGACCTTCTCGATTGCCTGCTGCAGCATCTGCAACCCGGCGTAGGTCGCTGCGCTCGCCCAGCGGTCGGGCTCCTGGCCCTTGTTCACCGCCTTGTGGCGCTCGAAGTAGTCCTTCATGCCGGGGCCGTTGGGGTCCCAGCCGCCGAGGCCGAACACGCCATTGATCTTGTCGCCGAACTTGCCTTTGTAGCTCGGGAACGCCGAGCCGACGCCAAGGAACTTCATCTTCGGGTTGAAGTCGTTGGCGATCGATTGCTCGGTCAGCATGAACGTATCGGGCGGATAGGAGAGCGCCAGCATCGTATCCGGGTTGGCGCCCTTGGCCGCCTTGATCTGGGCGGAGAGGTCGGCAACGCCGAGCGGATAGCTCGTCTCATAGACCACCTTGAATCCCGCCGCGGTCAGCTGCGGCTTCAAGGTCGCGCTGTACTCCTGACCGAACGGATGCTGCACGACGAAGATCGAGACGGCGTCGTTGATCTTGCCGGCCTTCTTCAGCGAGGCCATGGTGTCGACCAGCGACTTCACCTGGTCATCGGGCTTCGCCAGGAACCACAGCATGGTCGGGAACTTGCTGACGAGGTCGTCGATCTTGTTGCTGCCGGCAGTGCCCATGATCTGGGGATAGCCGTTCTTGGCAAAGGTCGGCGCGGCCTGCAGGTTGGGGCCCGTTCCCCAGGGCGACAGCACGAAGTCGACCTTGTCGACCGTCATGAGACGCTCGACGAGGCGCACCATGTCTTCGTTGTTGGAGCGATCGTCGATCTCTGTGACCTCGACGGGGATGCGCTTGTTGTACTTCTTGAGCATCAACCCGCCGGCTTTGTTCACCTCGTCGACCCATAGCCGGTAGTTCGGCACGGTCGTCAGCATGGCGCCGGCCGCCTGCGGGCCGGACAGCGAGATGGCGTAGCCGATCTTGATGGATTTCGGCGCTTCCTGGGCGAAAGCTGAGCCGCATGCGAGCGTCACGGCGCTGGCCGCGAGCGCGAAACTTCGTCTGGTCAGTCCTGGCATTCGTCCCTCCCTAAGGGCTGCTTGGCGAGCGGTTTTGCGAGACCCTATTGGTTTGCTCCCCCATCGGTCAAGGACACGCTTGGTTTCTGAGCGTTTGATGATTGCAAGTGTATGCGCGGACATGGGGACGCTGCTTGAGGAGGCTATGGCGGATGACGGTCGGCGGTGCTATCGGCAATCCCAGATGCCGGGGCAGGGCCCCTGAGCGGGCAATCGCATGCAAGACGAGACAGAATTCAGGCCTGCCGACACTGGCGCGCAGGGCGCCGCAGAACTGGCGCGTCCCGTCGACGAGGCGCTCGCGGCGGGAGACGGCGCGCGCGCCCGCACGCTGGCCGGAGGGCTGGCGGCACCCGATCTTGCAGACCTTGTGGAGCTGATCGAGCCGGAGCATCGCATCCCGCTGATCGAGGCCCTGGGCGCGGCCTTTCCGTATGAAGTGCTGTCGGAGCTCGACGAGACGGTCCGCGACGAGCTGCTGCGCGAGCTGCCCAAGGAAATGCTGGCCACCGCGGTCGCCGATCTGGAATCGGACGATGCCGCCTACATCCTGGAGAGCCTCGAGGAGTCGGACAAGCAGGCGATCCTCGATCTCATGCCCGCCGGCGACCGCGCGGCGCTGGAACGCAACCTCGAATACCCGGAAGAGACGGCCGGCCGTCTCATGCAGACGGATTTCGTGACTGTGCCGCCCTTCTGGAACGTCGGGCAGGTCATCGATTACATGCGCGAGACCGAGGATTTGCCGGAAACCTTCTCGGACATCTACGTGGTGGACCCCTCCCATCACGTCGTCGGCGGCGTCGACCTGAGCCGGCTCCTGCGCACCAACCGTGAGGTGCCGATCGAGAAGATCATGGATCCGGAGCGGCAGGTGGTGCTCGCCACCGCCGACCAGGAGGCGGTGGCACGCCAGTTCGAGCGCTACGACTTGAAGTCCGCCCCCGTCGTCGATGCGGATCGCCGCCTCGTCGGTGTCGTGACCGTCGACGACGTGGTCGAGGTCATTCAGGAGGAAGCCGAGGAGGACCTGCGGCGCCTGAGCGGTGTCGGCGACGAGACCGTGACTGACAATGTCGTCTACGCGGTGCGCAACCGCTTCCTGTGGCTGTTCATCAACCTCGGCACCGCGCTACTCGCCTCATCCGTCATCAAGCTGTTCGACGCCACCATCGACCAGATGGTTGCGCTTGCTGTGCTGATGCCGATCGTCGCCTCGATGGGCGGCAATGCCGCCACCCAGACCATGACGGTGGCCGTGCGCGCACTGGCAACGCGGGAGCTGGGCCCTGTCAACGCCACCCGCGTCATCCTGCGCGAGACCTATGTGGGCCTCATCAACGGGCTCGTGTTTGCCGCTATCATGGGGTTGGTCGTCCTCGCCTGGTTCGGGATCGGCACGCTAGGCATGGTCATCGCGTTGGCTATGGTGTGCAATTTCCTGGCGGCGGCGCTCGCCGGCATCCTCATTCCGCTGGCGCTCGATCGCGCCGGCTTCGATCCGGCCGTAGCGTCTGGCGTGTTCGTGACGATGGTGACCGACGTGGTAGGATTCTTCGCCTTTCTCGGCTCCGCCTGGCTGTGGCTCTAGGCCTCTGCGTATTCCGTTCAGCCGCCCGTTGCTTTAGGAAGTGCACAGCGATCGACGAGGAGAGACGCCCGTGAGCGTGCGCGTGCGCCGTTTGGCCGAGAAGGACAAGGCGGCCTGGCTGCCTCTCTTCAAAGGCTACATCACCTTCTACAAGGCCACCGTCGCTGACGACGTCATCGAGAAAACTTGGCAGCGCCTGAGCGAAGGCGCCGCCGATTTTCACATCGGGCTCGTCGCCGTCGACGAAACCGACACACCGGTCGGCCTCGCGCATGTCCTGTTCCACCGCTCAACCTGGTCACCGACCTCCTACTGCTACCTGGAAGACCTGTTCGTCGATCCCAACCGGCGCCTCAAAGGTGTCGGCCGTGCGCTCATCGAGGCGACCTACAAGGAAGCGGATGTGCGCGGCTGCACCCGCACCTACTGGGCGACGCAGGAGTTCAACTATCGCGCCCGCGCTCTCTACGACCAGCTCGCCACAAAATCGGCGTTCGTGCAGTACCGGCGCTAGAGCAGCCGCACCGGCGGCGTCGAACTTCTGCAGCCAGTCCATTGCGTCATCATGGTCGAAGCTGCCATGGCCCCATGCGCCCAATCGCTGTTCCTCCTCCGGCGTGTGCGGCCGGATTACAGGGAGGAGGAATATGGGCTGAGGATGGCTGCCGCGCTCTGCTTTCTCCCATGCGGCTTGACACTCCGCGCGCATTTGGCATTGCGTAGGGGCTGAGAAATCAAGCAGCTAGAGGCACCTGATGAAAACCCGCGCCGCCGTCGCCGTCGAAAAGGCCAAGCCACTCGAGATCATGGAAGTTGATCTCGAAGGGCCGAAGGCGGGCGAGGTCCTGGTCGAGATCAAGGCCACAGGCATCTGCCACACGGACGAGTTCACTCTGTCGGGCGCCGATCCGGAAGGCTTGTTCCCTGCCATCCTGGGTCACGAGGGCGCCGGGGTCGTCGTCGACGTCGGATCCGGCGTGACCAGCGTGAAGAAGGGCGACCACGTCATCCCGCTCTATACGCCCGAGTGCCGCCAGTGCCCGTCCTGCCTCTCCCGCAAGACCAACCTGTGCACGGCGATCCGCGCCACGCAGGGCCAGGGCGTGATGCCGGACGGCAGCTCGCGCTTCTCCCTCGGTGGCAAGAAGCTGCACCACTACATGGGTACGTCGACATTCTCCAACTTCACGGTGCTGCCCGAGATCGCCGTGGCGAAAATCCGCGAGGACGCCCCCTTCGATAAGGTCTGCTACATCGGCTGCGGCGTGACGACGGGCATCGGCGCCGTGCTCAACACGGCCAAGGTGGAGCCGGGCGCCAAGGCGGTCGTGTTCGGGCTCGGTGGTATCGGCCTCAACGTCATCCAGGGCCTCAAGCTCGCCGGCGCGGACATGATCATCGGCGTCGATATCAATCCCGCGCGCAAGGAATGGGGTGAACGCTTCGGCATGACACACTTCGTCAATGCCAAGGAAGCCGGCAACGAGCTCGTCGCCCACCTCGTCAACATGACCAAGCAGGGTGCCGACCAGATCGGCGGCGCCGACTACACCTTCGACTGCACCGGTAACGTGACGGTCATGCGCCAGGCCCTGGAAGCCTGCCACCGCGGCTGGGGCGTCAGCGTCGTCATCGGCGTTGCGCCGGCCGGCGCCGAAATCGCCACACGCCCGTTCCAGCTGGTCACCGGGCGGGTGTGGAA
>CADEEC010000195.1 GCA_902826255.1 uncultured Hyphomicrobiales bacterium
CTGCGCGAGACCCTCCGCCATGCCGAGCCCGATGCCGCCGTTGCCGCCCGTGACGAGCGCCACACGGCCGGTGAGATCGAACAGCTTCATTCCACCTCCGTCTATTTCTGCAGGAATCTGTACCGCACCGGACGTCCGCTCAGGCCCTCGGCCGCGGACAAGATCGCGTTCACGTCCAGACCGTAGTGGCTGTAAAGCTCGCTCAGAGAGCCCGATTGCCCAAAATGCTCCACGCCCAGCGCCCGCACGCGATGGCCGAGCACGCCGCCGATCCAGGACAGCGCTTCCGGATAGGCATCCGTCAGCGTGATGATGCCGGCATCGCGCGGCAGATCGGACAGCAGCGCTTCGATGTGCGCACGCGCATCGGGCTCGCCA
The DNA here is from genome assembly GCA_902826255.1 of uncultured Hyphomicrobiales bacterium. GTDB lineage: Bacteria > Pseudomonadota > Alphaproteobacteria > Rhizobiales > Hyphomicrobiaceae > AWTP1-13. The sequence continues at coordinate 379 of CADEEC010000195.1, forward strand.
TGCTCGCGCGCACGCTGGGCCGCGTGCCAACCCGCTGAAAGGCGATCCGCTGAGGTCACGGCAAGAATGCCGACGCGCCGGTCCTCGGCCAAGAGGCCTGCCGCTTCGATTGCTTCCGGCGCAACGGCGCCGGTGTAGACGATAGCCAGGTCAGTGCCGGGCTCCGGTTTCCTCAGCCAATAGGCGCCATCGATGATTTCTGCGCGCAGCTTGTCCGTCATCGGCCGTGCGGGTTGATCGAGTGCCCGCGTGGTCAGCCGCAGATAGAGCGAGCCGCCCTTCTCGTCGCGATGCCAGCGCTGCTCCTTGTCCTCGGGCGCCTCGCGCTGCATGTAGTCGAAGCCCCACTCCATGATGGCAGCCAGCTCGTCGACATACGCAGGCTCGAAGGTCGCAAGACCATCCTGCGCCATGCCGATCAGCGGCGTGCCGATCGATTGGTGCGCGCCGCCTTCCGGCGCCAGCGTGATGCCCGCCGGCGTGCCGACCACCATGAAACGCGAGTCCTGGTAGCAGGCGTAGTTCAACGCATCGAGGCCGCGGCATACGAACGGATCGTACAGCGTGCCGACCGGCAGCAACCGCTCGCCGAACAGCGTGTGCGACATACCCAGCGCCGACAGGTTCAGGAACAGGTTCATCTCGGCGATGCCGAGCTCGATGTGCTGGCCCTTGGGGCTCATCACCCAGCGCTGCGGCGACATCAGGCCCCGCTCCTTGAACAGGTCCTCCTGGCTCTGCATGGAGAACAGGCCGCGCCTATTCACCCAGGGACCCAGGTTTGTCGAGACGGTCACGTCGGGCGAGGTGGTGACGATGCGATCCGCCAGCGGCCCACCTGCGCGCGCAATCTCGTCGAGCACGCGGCCGAAGCCTTGCTGCGTCGACATCGCGCCCTTGGCTTCGATCTTGGGAAAATTCTCGACCGGAATGCGTGCCGCCTTCAGGCGCCGCCGTCCCTTCTGCACGAACGGCACGCGCTTGAGATAATCATCGATCTGCGGCGCCGGGATTGCGAGCCCCGCGAGCCTTTCCCACTCCTCGCCCTGGTTGATGCCCTGCTTGGCGCGATACTCCTGCATCTGCGCCTTGGTCATCAGGCCGGAGTGGTTGTCCTTGTGACCTTGGAAGGGCAGGCCATAGCCCTTGATGGTGTAGGCGATGAAGCACACCGGCTGGCCTGTCGGCGCGCCGGCGAAGGCCTCCAAAATGGCCTCCATGTCGTGGCCGCCGAGATTGGTCATCAGCCGCGCCAGCTCGGCATCGTCGTGCCGGCGCACGATGGCCAGCGTATCGGGATGGATGGCAAGGTCTTCCTCGAGCTGCCGCCGCCACGCCGCGCCGCCCTGGAACACGAGCGCCGAGTAGAGCATGTTGGGGCAATCGTCGATCCACTCCCTGAGGCGCGCGCCGCCTGGCTCCTTGAACACGGCCTGCAGCAGCTTGCCGTATTTGATGAGCACGACTTTCCAGCCGAGGTTCTCGAACAGGCCGGCGACCTTCATGAACAGGCGGTCGGACACCACCGAATCCAGGCTCTGGCGGTTGTAGTCGATCACCCACCAGCAGTTCTCCAGCCCATGCTTCCAGTATTCGAGCAGGGCCTCGTGCACGTTGCCTTCATCGATCTCGGCATCGCCCATGATGCCGATCATGCGGCCCTTGGGCCAATCGGGGCTCCAACCCTTCGCATGAACGTAGTCCTGCACGATGCTCTGGAATCCTGTCACGGACACGCCCAGGCCGACCGAGCCGGTCGAGAAGTCGACGTCGCATGAATCCTTGGTGCGGGATGGGTAGGACTGCGCACCACCGAAAGCGCGGAAGTTCTGCAGCTTGTCGAGCGTCTGGTTGCCGAGCAGGTACTGGATGGCATGAAACACCGGGCTCGCGTGCGGCTTCACCGCCACCCGGTCCTCCGGCCGCAGCACGTGGAAATAGAGCGCCGTCATCAGCGTGACGAGCGAGGCCGATGAGGCCTGGTGCCCGCCCACCTTCAACCCGTCGCCGCGATCCACCTCGTGATTGGCGTGGTGGATCATGTAGGACGACAGCCACAGCACCTTGCGCTCCAGCTCCCGCAGCATGTCGAGCGTGGTGGTGTCTCTTGGGACCATACGGGCGCCTTCCATCAGCGCGTTCCTCCCGGATTGCTGCGCACGTCCACCTCGAAACCGGCTTCGCGCAGTTTGGCAACGGTTTCGTCGAGATGTCCGCGGTCGCGGGTCTCGACAACAAGTTCCAGCAGCGTGCCCTTGGCCGGCAAATCCGAGAAGACACGCTGATGATAGACCTCCACGATATTGGCGCCGGCTTTGCCGAACAGGGCGGCGACACGCGCCAACTCGCCCGGCTGGTCCGTGAGGTCGACAACAAGCTGGCTCAACCTGCCTTCGCGGGCAAGCTCGCGCGTCAGCACGCTCGCGAGCAGCCGCGTATCCACATTGCCGCCGGTCAGCACCAGCCCGACGTTGCGGCCCTTGAACAGTTCGCGATGCGCGCACACCGCGGCAAGCCCGGCGGCACCCGCGCCTTCGGCAACCGTCTTCTCGATATTGATGAGAAGGCTCACGGCATTCTCGATCTCGGATTCAGATACGAGGAGCACATCGTCGACCAGCGCTTGGATGATGGGGATCGTGAGGCTGCCCGGGCCCTTCACCGCGATGCCTTCCGCCAGCGTGTCGCCGCGCATGGGCCGGCTTTCGCCTTTGATCAAGTTGTATATCGACGGATAGAGCGCGGCCTGCACGCCGTACACGCGCATGTCCGGCCGCAGCGCCTTGGCCGCGATCGCCATGCCGGAAATCAAGCCGCCGCCGCCGATCGGGACCACCAGCGTATCGATCTCGGGAGCGGTGCCCAGCATTTCCAGCGCCGTGGTGCCCTGACCGGCAATGATCAGCGGGTCGTCGTAGGGGTGCACGAAACATAGCCCGCGCTTGCCGCCGTACTCCCGCGCGAACGTCGCCGCCTCTTCCACGGTGCGGCCTTCCAGGATCACCTCCGCACCATGCCGGCGCGTATTCACCACCTTCACCGTCGGCGTATGCACCGGCATGACGATGGTGGCCGGAATGCCCAGCCGGCTCGCGTGATAGGCAACGCCCTGCGCGTGGTTTCCGGCCGACATGGCGATCACGCCGCGCCTGCGCTCGTCGTCGGTCAGGGCAGACAAGCGGTTGAAGGCGCCGCGTTCCTTGAAGGATGAGGTGAACTGCAAGTTCTCGAACTTGAGCCATATCTTGCAGCCCAGGATCTCGGACAGCGTGCGACTCCAGTCGCAATCCGTTTCCAGGATCGATCCGCGCAAACGAGTGCGCGCGGCCTCGATGTCCGCAAGCGTAACGGGCAGGGTAGCGGCGGATGTCACGGCCGTTGCAAATCCTGAACTTTCGAGAGAGCCTTCAGTTTAGGGCGCCAATCTAGGCGACGACGGAGGCCCTGTCCCGCCGATTTCGTTCAAAGCTTCCATGCCTTTGGGCCGCATCTGAGCGCCGGTGTCCATGCAGCCTGACAAGCGGCGCCCGGTTCGTTAAGAAGGGCCCGGGATCACTTCCGGGATGAGGAGACGAACATGGCGAAGGTGGCTTGGATCGGGCTTGGCGTGATGGGCTACCCCATGGCCGGCCACATCCGCAAGAAGGGTAACCATGACCTGACTGTCTACAACCGCAACGGCGCCAAGGCCGAAGCCTGGGCCAAGGAATATGGCGGCAAAACCGCTGCCACACCGGCCGACGCCGCCATGGACGCCGACTTCGTCTTCTGCTGCGTGGGCAACGACAACGATCTGCGCGAGGTGACGCTCGGCGCCAAGGGCGCCTTCACCACGGTCAAGAAGGGCGCCGTCTTCATCGACAACACCACTGCCTCTGCCGACATCGCGCGCGAGTTGTATGCCGCGGCCAAGTCGAAGGGTTTCGGTTTCCTCGACGCACCGGTCTCCGGCGGCCAGGCTGGCGCGCAGAACGGTGTGCTTACTGTCATGATCGGCGGTGACCAAGCCACATTCGACAAGGCCAAGCCCGTCATCGACCACTACGCGCGTATGGTGAACCTGATCGGCCCTGCGGGTGCCGGCCAGCTTACCAAGATGGTCAACCAGATCTGCATTGCTGGCCTCGTGCAGGGCCTTTCCGAAGGCATCCACATGGCGCAGAAGGCCGGCCTCGATCTGCAGAAGGTGATGGACACCATCTCCAAGGGCGCCGCGCAGTCGTGGCAGATGGAGAACCGCTGGAAGACCATGAACGAGGGCAAGTACGATTTTGGCTTCGCGGTCGACTGGATGCGCAAAGACCTCGGCATCTGCATGGAGGAAGCCAAGCGCAACGGCGCCAGCCTGCCCGTCACGCAGATCGTCGACGGCTTCTACGCCGACGTACAGAAAATGGGCGGCAACCGTTGGGACACGTCGAGCCTTCTGGCCCGCCTGAACAAGAAATGATTGCCATGGTCGGGCTTGGCTGCACCCGGCCTTGTTCCGGATGTCCCGACCATCCACCCATGGCCAAGGCAGCGGTCTTGGGTTGCTTATCCCCGCCTCTCCGGGAGCTGGTAAGATTCGCCCTGTCGCTGCTCACGGCGGGTGCCCTCCGGCTTTCCGCCACGATGCAGCGACCGGCGCCCGTGAGGGAGCCGGCTCTTTGACATCGTTATTCTAGGCGGCCGGCTACGTCGCGCGCCCCAGCTGCGTGAGGGCTTCAGGCGTATCGATATCGAGCACGATCGCGTCCGTGCCGAGGTCGATCTCCGTCACCTGGGCGGCATGCTTGGCGAGCAAGCTCTTTGCGCCGCTGTCGCCGCCAAGCTGGAGCAACTCGCCGAAGAAGGCCGCGGGCCACAGCACCGGGTTGCCGCGCTGCTCCTTGTGCACCGGTACGATGATCTTCTGCGCGCCGGCCTGCCGAAAAGCCTCTACCAGCCGGTCGATGTGCGCCGCCTCAATGCGCGGCATGTCGCCCAGGAGGACCAGCGCGCCGTCGCAATCGCTCGGCAGTGCGCGCACCCCCGCCTTCAGCGAGCTTGCAAGCCCGCTCGCGAAATCCGGATTGGCAACAAAGGTCACGGGTGCACCTTCCAGCACTCCGCAGACCTCTCGCCGCATGTGTCCGACAACTACCAGCACCGGCTTCGTGACACTGGCGGACGCGGCATCGACCGTTCTGCGCACCATGGGCACGCCACCAACATCGGCGATCAGCTTGTTCTGCGCGCCCATGCGGGTAGACCGGCCCGCAGCCAGGATCACGGCGGCAACGCGTATCGTCCGATCAGTCAAGGCCGGCACTCATCTTCGGCTGCGACGCTCGTGCAATCTGAAACATGGCCGCACCGATTGTTCCGTCGCAACGCGCGCCCGGCCCTCAACACATACCAGCGCGCCCGCACTCAAGCTACGGCTTGCAGTGGCGCCTTCACATTTTGGGAACGATCGCGGGCGGGTGACGTTTTCAGCCAAAGCCTTTGCGAGAAGGAGAAACCGATGGCCTATGAGCACGACCCCAATACGACACCTCCGCCCCGCCGGCCCGTCAGCTACGAAGACGCGAGCAGCGGCTGGGGCTTGTTCATCATCGCCCTCGTCGTCGCAGGTGCGCTGGCCTTCATCTTCATGCTTCTGCCTGCGAGCGACACCAACAGTCCGCGGGTGACAGAGAACGCACCCAAGATCGAGAAGCCGGCCACCATGCCGACACCTGCGCCGGCCCAGCCTCCGGCGAAGTCGCCGGCGCCCCCGGCAGGCGCCCCGGTGCCGACGACGCCAGATAACAAGTAAGCCGCTGAAAGACGGAACATGGCAGGGCCTCGCTCGATAAGCGGGGCCCTCGCTTTTTGTGAACGCCCGCCATCAGGCCGCGCGATCGCTAACACCAGTCGCGCCTGAATGTTTGGCGCAATGGGCACAGCAGAAAATCCTGTTCTGCGCCTCGATGCCGTGGCCAATCACCCGGCACCCGCAGTGCGCACACTTGGGTGCCATGCCCTGGATGGCGCACTCGAAGCTGTCGAACGTCATCGACTTGCCGCCCTGGGTCACTTGAAACGCCTTGTCGTAATCGTTGCCGCACACATCGCAGCGAGCCATGGCCTTGCTCCTTCGTTTGATGAATGGTGTGCTCAACCCATCGTGCTTGAAAACACGTAGGC
>CADEEC010000196.1 GCA_902826255.1 uncultured Hyphomicrobiales bacterium
GCCGAGCTGAAGAAGAAGGCGGACGAGGAAAAGCGCCTGAAGGAGGCAGCACAGAAAAAGAAGCGCGACGACGAGCGCAAGCGCAAGCTGGCCGAAGCCAAACGCAAGAAAGAGGAGGAGCAGCGCCGCGCCGAGGCCGAGGCGAAAGCCAAGGCCAAGTTTGATCCGGATGCGATCGAGAAGCAGCTGGCGTTGCTCGACAAGGACCCGCGCAAGAAGAACGCACCGTCCGCCACCCCGCCGCCGGACAATGAGACCAAACAGAAGGGACCTACGCTCGGCGCCCCCGAGGGCAAGGACAAGCAGATATCGACCAGCGAGATCGCCATGCTGAAGGGGCGCATCAGTCAGCGCCTGCGACCCTGCTGGCGCTTGCCGTCAGGTGGCGGCGGCAGCGATACGCCGGTAGTAACCTTGCGCTGGCGTCTGAAACCGGACGGCAGCCTCGACGGCGAGCCGCAGGTCGAGCAGCCGCGCGGCGATGCGCTGTTCCGGGTTGCCGCTGAGGCGGCCATGCGCGCGGTGCGGGAATGCTCACCCTTCGACCTGCCTCCCGAGACATACTCCACGTGGCGGACGATCACGTGGGAATTCGATCCGAGCCAGATGATGTAAACAGTGCCCTGACGTGATGGCGCAACTCAGCCGAGAATTGGGACGATGACATCCAAACGACGTGTTTCACTGCAGTCCGCGAGAGGCGTGGTTGTCAGCCGCCGCCAGGCAACTGCCGCACTTGGCGGCCTGATCCTGACGCCGTTGGCGGCCGCGGCGGCCACTCCTGCCTACGCGCAGCGCGGAGCAGACTCTGATGGCGGCGGACTGCGCGGCACGCAGCGCGAGGGCACCATTGCGCCCATTCCGGTCGCCATTCCCCTGTTCCTTGGCGAAGACGAACGCTTCGCTGCCGAGATGACCCAGGTGATCACGGCCGATCTGGAGCGCTCCGGCCTGTTCCAGCCGCTGGACCCGGCGTCGTTCATCGAGCGCATCCGTGACATCAACACGCCGCCACGGTTCCAGGACTGGCGCGTGATCAACGCGCAGGGTCTGGTCGTCGGCCGCACAGGCCGCGCCCCCGACGGGCGCTATTTCGTGGAGTTCCGCCTCTACGACGTACTGTCCCAGCGGGCACTGGACGGCAAGCGCTTCATGGCCGACAGCAACGCCTGGCGCCGGCTCGCACACCGGACTGCCGACACGGTCTATGAGCGCATGACGGGCGAGCGTGGCTATTTCGACACGCAGATCGTGTTCATTGACGAGACCGGCGCCCGCGACCGGCGCCGCAAGCGGCTGGCCATCATGGACCAGGATGGCGCCAACGCCCGCCTGCTGAGCCAGGGCAACGAAATCGTCCTCACGCCCCGCTTCAGCCCGTCGAACCAGGAGATCACCTTCCTGCAGTACGTCAACGACCAGCCCCGCGTGTTCCTGATGAACCTCGACAACGGCATGCGGGAGATGGTCGGCAACTTTCCCGGCATGACCTTCGCGCCCCGCTTCTCCCCCGACGGCCAGCGGGTGGTGATGACCATCGGCGAGGGCGGGGCCGCGTCCATCGTCGAGATGGACCTGAGGTCGCGCCGCACACGCCGCCTGACGCAAACGCAGGCCATCGATACCGCCCCCTGCTACAGCCCCGACAGCCGCAATATCGTGTTCGAATCGGACCGGGATGGCGGCCAGCAGCTGCATGTCATGTCGGCCGACGGCTCGGGCGCCCGCCGCATCAGCTACGGCGAAGGCCGCTACGCAACCCCGGTCTGGTCGCCCCGGGGCGACCTCGTCGCCTTTACCAAGCAGGCAGGGGGCAACTTCCTGATCGGCGTGATGCGGCCGGATGGCTCGGGCGAGCGCATCCTGACCGAGGGGTTTCACAACGAGGGGCCGACCTGGTCGCCCAACGGCCGTGTGATTCTCTTCTTTCGGGAGGGCCGGGGGGCGCAAGGCGGCTCCAGGCTCTTTTCCATCGACCTGACCGGCTACAACGAGCGGCAGGTCCAGACCCCGTCCTTTGCCTCGGATCCGGCCTGGTCGCCGTTGCGCAACTGAACGTTGCTTTACGGCGTTTTAACCCGCCTCGTGTGTCCTACTCCCCGAGCTAGGCCCGGTGGCATCGGTGGGCCTGCGCGCAGCCTCTTGTATCGCGTACCGGCGAACCGATGCATCACTCGGAAGTGGCATTTCAGCATCAACTGCCGCGCAAAACCCTCAGATCAATAGCTGCGTTCTTGATCTGAACGTTACTCACCGGTAGCCAACTGAATGCGATTGCCGAACACGTGTCAGGAGAGAAGACTATGAAGGTCAAGAACGTGATCGTTATCTCGGCGCTTGTCGCCGCTGTCGCTTTGAGCGCGTGCCGTCGCGAAGTCGTCCATGCTCCGATGAAGCTCGGCGCCGACGTCGCGGTGGAGACCGCTGCCCGCTAAATAGCGGCAGAGCTCAGTCCGACTTTAATCAGGATCGCCTCGCGGGCAATAGCTTTAGCGATGCGGTCCTGATTTATTGTTAGCATCCTGTTTACTAATTTGATGTGCATTGTGGGGACAACGCCGGGAAGGCGCATTGTCCCAACCGCCGAACCGGCGTTTCAAAGAAAGCGACATCAGGCCAAACTTTTGGCGTGAAGGACGCTTAAGGGGCGGACGAGCCGTATTTCACCGATTCGCACCCGCAGCAGAGGCTGCGCATCGCGAGAAGGACCCCAAGATGGAACTGTCGACCTGGCGCAGAGGGTTTGCCGCTGTGACGGTTGTTTTTGCCCTGGCCTTTGCCGGCTGCGCAAACAACCAAGATCCGGCGTCCGACCTGACCATGGGCAAGGGGGGCGCGATCACGCCCGGCTCCGCCCGTGACTTCGCAGTCAATGCCGGCGATCTCGTCTACTTCTCCACGGACAGCACCGACCTGTCGCCCGAGGCCCAGCAGACGCTGGCCAACCAGGCGCGCTGGCTCAAGCAGTACAGCCAGCACTCGATCACCATCGAGGGCCATGCAGACGAGCGCGGCACGCGTGAATACAACATCGCGCTGGGTGCAAAGCGCGCGCAGGCCGTCCGCGATTTCCTCGCGCGCAACGGCATCAATCCGGGCCGCATCCGCACCGTGTCGTTCGGCAAGGAGCGGCCGGTGGCCGTCTGCAACGACATCTCCTGTTGGTCGCAGAACCGGCGCGCGCAGACCGTTCTCAACGGCCGGGCCGAAGCCCGCTCCTGACGGCTATCGACGTTAGTGACGCCACGAGGCCCGCGCCGTTCCACGGCGCGGGCCTCGATTTTGGTCACAGCGTCTCCGGCGCAACCTGCAGGCGCAGCCCTGCCAAGACTTGCTCCCGCCATGGAGTCGTGTTGAACAGGGGGCCAAGAGCGGGTCAGAAACGGCGCAAAGACATGATCGGGACGTGGCGGCAGAGCTGGGTGCGCTGGAGTGCTCTGGCGTTGGCGGTAGGTGTGCTGGTGCCCTGGTCGGAAGCGCAGCAACCGAGTGGCTCGCGTCCGTTGACGAAATCCGCGCCGCCGTCCTCGGCTGCGCCGCCTGCCGGCACTGAGGCGTCCTTGCAACGGCGCGTCGAGCAGCTCGAGGAGCAGATCGTCGATCTCCAGGTCGTGATCGGAACCTTGGAGTCGCTTGCCCGAGGCGGTGCAGCGCCGGCAGCCGGGCCACGCGGGCCGTCGTCCGCGTCGAGCGCCATGGATGCCGGCCGCATGGATGCGATCGAGACCCAGATTGGTGCGCTTGCCCAGCAGCTGGATCGCCTGCAGGAGCAGGTGCGCGCGCTAGGCGGTCGATCGGGCGCGGTGGAGGGGTCAGCTCCGAGGTTCGGTTCCGTCACCGTCGAGCCTGAGGGGCCGCGCGACGACACCGATCGGGTTCTGACGCCGCCGGGCGGCTCGCGGCTGTCGGCATCGCCGCCGCCGGGACGCGACGAACCCGCCGATGGCGCCGAGCCCCAGCAGCTTTATGAGCAGGCCTACGGCTATCTCCTGCAAAAGGACTACAGGGCGGCGGAGCAGGGCTTCGAGGACTTCATGCGCCGCCATGCCAACCACCAGCTGGCGGGCAACGCGCAATACTGGCTGGGCGAGACGTTCTATGTGCGCGGCAACTTTCGTGCGGCGGCTGGGGCCTTTCTGAAGGGCTATCAAACCTACGGCAGAAGCCCGAAAGCGCCCGAGACCTTGCTGAAGCTCGCCATGTCCCTCCAGCGTCTCGGGCAGAAGGATGCGGCCTGCTCGTCCTTCAATGAGCTGACGCAGAAGTATCCCAACCCACCCGCGCACGTGCGCAGCATGGCCCAGGCCGAGCGCCAGCGCAGCGGCTGCTGAGACCACAGTTCGCGCAGCCGTTTCGCAATGGCTGTAAGCTGCCCGCCATGACCACGGCAGCTACGCCCATCGCATCTGACGAGCTGGAGGTGCTGTTCGGCCCGTTCGCGGCCGACGCCGGGCGGCCGTGCGCGCTCGCCGTCTCGGGCGGCAGCGACAGCACCGCACTGATGGTCCTGTTTGCGGACTGGCTCGCTCTGAGCGGCCGCAAAGCCGCTGATCACGTGGTGCTGACCGTAGATCATGGCTTGCGCGCGGGCTCGACGGAGGAAGCGCGTGGTGTCGGCATCGAGGTGGAACGCCTGGGCTTTCGCCACGCCGTCTTGACGTGGGCGGGCGAGAAGCCTGCCACCGGACTGCAGGATGCCGCGCGCCGGGCGCGCTACGCACTGATCGCCGGCGCCATGCGCGAGACGCACATCGTGTCGCTGTTCACCGGGCATACGCGCGACGACCAGGCCGAGACGCTCCTGATGCGTCTCGCACGCGGCAGCGGCGTAGACGGGTTGTCGGCGATGGCGGCGCGTGCGCGGTTGCTCGGTCCGGCCGCAGGCGATGCATCGACTCGGGAAATCCTGCGCCCGCTGCTCGATGTGCCGAAATCGCGTCTGCGTGCGACGCTCGCCGCACGCGGCATCGGCTGGGTGGAAGACCCGAGCAACGAACGCGCCGAGTTCGAGCGCGTGCGCCTGCGCCAGGCGCGTCCTGCGCTCGATGCACTCGGCCTGGACGAGGAGATGATCGCACGCAGTGCGCGGCGGCTGCAGCGCGCGCGTGCGGCGCTGGACGGCGTTACCGACGCGTTTTGCGCGCTGGATGCCGGCAACGTTGCGGCCGATGCCCTGGGGTGCATCACGATCGATCGTAATGCACTGCGGGCCGCCGGCGAGGAGATCGCACTGCGTGTCCTGGTGCGTGCGATTCGTGCTGCGGGGGGCGCGGACGAGCCCGTTCCGTATGCGCGCCTGGAGGCGATTGTTACCGCATGCATGTCGCAAGAAGCGCCCGCCGGCCAGACACTGGCGCGTGCTCTAATCACTCCTGGGCCAGAGGAAGTCGTCGTCGAGCGCGAACCGGGCCGCGATGCCCTACCCATCCTGCACCTTGCCGCGGGCGAGACCGCGACATGGGATGGCCGTTTCCGTATCCACGTCCCGGCGGACATTGGCTGTTCCGTGGATGCACGCGCGCTCACCGAGCCCGGTCTCACGGCTTTGCGCCGGGCCGGCGCCGGCACACAGGTGAGCCGAACGCGCATCCGCGCGGCATCCCTGGTGCCGGCGCTCTGGACCGGCGAGACGCTGCTGGCTGTTCCGGCACTCGATTGTTGGGCGACAGGCGACAGACGCCTGAGCACAGTATTCTTGGGCCTGTCTGGCAGCGATCGGGGCCGGCGTTAGCCCTCTGGAATTGCTGCAATCCCAGCCATTTCGCGCCGACTGCTGCTGCAACTTCAAGATAACCAGGTCGCCGCCCCAAACTTGGCAAAAATCATAGACACACCTATGTTAAGCCAACGCGGTCCTGCCCTTGCCGGGCAGGCATTCGGCACCACCATCGGCCGGCGGCGGCACGGGCTCCGATGGGTCAAAAGGAATCCTGATGAACTCGAACTTTCGGAACCTTGCCATCTGGGTGGTGATTGCACTGCTGTTGGTGGCACTGTTCAATTTGTTCCAGAATCCGGGGCAGGGCCGGCGGGGCAACGAGATCAGCTACTCCGACTTCCTGGCTGGCGTCGAAGGTGGCAACGTTTCTGATGTCACCATCGCCAAGCACCGCATTTCCGGCACCTTCCGCGACAAGAGCGGCACCTTCACGACCGTCGCCCCCGAGGACCCCAACCTCGTCGAGCGCCTGAACAAGAAGGGCGTCAAGATTACCGCCCGTCCGCCCGAGGACGACGTGCCCTCCATCCTGGGCGTGCTGGTCAACTGGTTCCCGATGCTGCTCCTGATCGGCGTCTGGATCTTCTTCATGCGCCAGATG
>CADEEC010000197.1 GCA_902826255.1 uncultured Hyphomicrobiales bacterium
CTAGCTTCGCGCCATATTCCGACCCCCTTGGGGGCGATGATAGCTTGCACGGGCGGGCGACGGGAGGTCAACGCATGCACATTGCGGGAGTACGCATCTGGGTCCTCGCCGGCACCCTGCTCGCTGGGACTTTCTTGGCGCCACTGCCGGGCACCCTGATGGCGCAGGACGAGAAGAAGGAGGCTCCGCCGGCAATCGTTGAAACCGAGGAGGAGAAGCTGGAGCGCGAAGGCCGGCGCAAGTGCGCGGCAGCCATCTGCTCGACGTTGCACAACAAGAAGCCGGCCGAAGGCCTGGTGTCGTGCAGCCTGCGCAAAACGTGGCGCAAGGAAGCGCTGAGCAAGATTCTTTCGAAAGCCAAGGTCTCCTGGCCGTGGGGCGATGCGCGCTGTGCCTCGGACATCTCGGTTGATCGCGCCCTTCTAATCAAAGCGATGGCAGGTCCGGAGGTCGAGGTGCAGTTTGACCCGTACTCGGCACGCTGCGCCATCGACACCGACAAGTCCAAGTACGAGATTACCGCCGAGTTCCGGCCGAAAGTGACCTTCAAGGACGGCAAGGCCATCAAGGCGAGCCTGAACTGGGGCAAGATCGAAGCCCCGACACTTGCCACCGGCGTGCTGTGGCCGCTGACGGCAGCCGACAACAAGGTCGGCCTGCTGCAGAGCACGGTGGTCGAAGACATCAATGAGTTCATCACGACGCGATGCATGGAGGTGAAGGAGGCGTGGCAGCAGAAATAGCAGCCCGCGCACTCTGCGAGCGCACTGCGGCGGCGCCCATTGCCATGCCCTGTATCAGGCGCAGGTACGGTGACATGTCATGAGCACCACCGCGCTCCTGCTGATCAGTGCCGGCCTGATCGCCGCCGGCCTCATGCTCGTGTGGCGCGACGTGCGCAAGCGCCAGCGCGGCGCCTTCGTGCTTCAGCGCGACAAGCAGAGCGCACCGCAGGCCTTGCCGGACGTGGAGATCACTATCGCGCGTCCGGGCCGGGAGCTTCCCGTTTCGACCCCGTCGACCGAAGCGGCAACCGGATTTCTCGACTCGCCGACGGTGACCAAGCGCTGGGACCTGCTGCAGCCGGTGATCACGGCAGCGCTGCGCCAGGTCAACCTCGTGCTGGCCGGCGCGCGCGTGGAGGTCGGCCCGCCGGGACCGCCCTCACGCAGCATCAACGGCGCGTTTGGCGCCAACTGCCGTCTGCTGATCGCGAACGAGAACGTCGGCTCGCTCCGGCTGCAGGTGACGGTGCACGACCAGGTGCATGCGCGGGTGAAAGCACATGGCCGCGAAGCTGCGGCGATCAACGCCAGCTCGAGCGCGCCTGTGCAGGAGTTCACGCCGGCGCGCGCCAGCGATCTGCTGTCTGAGGTCATGAAGCCTGCGGCGGCATTCGCTCTTGCCGCGGAAGGCGGTGCCGCCGACCCGGAGGCGGAGGCGAGCAGCATCGGGTGGGATGCGATCGATTCCGTCGTGTCCTCGGCGCTTGCAGCCGCCAACGGGGCGCTGGCGCAGGCCGGCGCCAACTTCGTGCCGCTTGGCCCGCCGGCATGGAACCCCGAAACGCGACGCCATCGCCTGGCTGTGGCCATTCAGGTCAACCGCAACGAGATCGCACGCATGCACATCGAGCGCGTGGACACCGAGATGGAGGTCGCCGTCGGCGTTCAAGACGCGCGGCTGATGAACCTCGGCAGGCGCCGGCGCATTCCGATGCAGGGCATGACGACACACGCGCTTGCAGAGCTGATCGCCGCCTGCGCGTGGCCGGCAATAGAGCACTTCAGTCAGCCGCAGCACATCGTGTGAGACTATCCGCCGTCGACGCGGCGCGCCGAACCGGCGCCAAGCAGCGAGCGATAGGCATTGCGGATCGTCTCGCCGACATGCGCCTCGGTGAAGCCTTGCAGGACGCGCAGGCGCGCCGCCTTTCCCATCCGTACGCGCAGGTCGGTATCGCGAGCGAGCCGTTCGAGCGCTCCGGCCAGTGCGGCCGTATCGTTTCCGGCGACAACGCAGCCCTCCACGTCATCACGCACGAACGCGCTGCCGCCGGGCACGTCCGATACGATCAGCGGCCGGCCACAGGCCGCGGCCTCGAGAAGCGCGCGCGGCAACCGCTGACGCAACCCCGGCAGGACAAGGATATCCGCCCGGCGCCACAGCTCGCGCACGTCGGCCGGCGCAGGATGAATGCCGACGCCCGGATGGAGGCGCCAGCGCTCGAGATCGCCTTCGGCAATACCTTCGCGCTCGCGCGGCTGCTCGCCATGGAACTCAAGCCTGAGCTGGACACCCTTCGACCAGATCGCGTCGAAGGCGCGCATCAATACGTCGAGCCCGCTGTGCTGGCTGAGCTCACCGACATAGGCTGCAACCGGGATATCGTTGTGCGGGGACTGCAAAACCGGAAAGGTCTCCGGATCGATGCCGGCGCCGCCGAGAACGGCAAAGCGCGGCCCCGGCACGACGCCCCAGCCGCTCAGCGCGCTAAGGTCGGCGGCATTCTCGACCAGCAGGAAGGACGTAGGCCGCCGTGCAAGAGAGGCCACCAGCCGAAGCGCGACCTTGCGATAGAGGCGCGCCGGCGTGCCGCTCTCGGCATCGATGAGGTCAAGGTCAGGCACATGCATGACGAAGTGGCGGGAGGACACCAGCTTGGCCGCCATGGCACCGAGCGCGACCGGCCTGAAGCCGAACAGGTGGACGGCATCGGCCTCCTCGTCCTCCAGGATGCGTGCGAGCCGCCAGGCGACGAGCGACTCCTGAGCAAGGTTGCGCGAGAGGGCAGGCCAATCCAAGGCGATCACGCGCGCGCCGAGCATCTCGACGTCACTCATGCGGCCGGTGGACTTGGTGATCACCACCACGTCGCGGGCAAGCTCGTGCAGAACCGCAATTATCGACCGGCAGTACGCCAGCACGAACGCGTCGTCGGCGACTAGAAGGACAATCTTGCGTGCGAGCTTGGCAAAGGGCGCCGCGCCGAAGGCAGGATCGGCAGCTCCGCCTTGCCTGACGATACCCGGCATCGGATCCAACGTGCGTAAGCGGGGAAACCGGGAGAAATCCTAGACTTGCGGCTCGCCGGCAGGAAGGGGCGGGGCGTGTTCATCCACTGCAAGCGACCAAGATTTGGCGCATTGGCGTGGTCGAAGGCCCAAGCCTCGTCCCCATTGACCGCCAAGCGGCCGACTGCCATGCCGCGCGTGCCATTCCCGAGAGCGGAGTTTTGGAACTCATGTCCATCGATGCAAGGCCCACAGTTTCCGAGCCGGACGACGATCCCTACCTTTGGCTGGAGGACATCGACGGCACGCGGGCGCTGGCCTGGGTGGATACACAGAACAAGGCAACGCTGGCAAAATTCTCGACCGCTGCCACGACACGCGACCGCGATATGCTGGCAGCGATCCTCGACCGAGCGGACAATATCCCCTACGTGACGCGCCGCGGATCGCACCTCTACAATTTCTGGAAGGATGCCGCCAACCCGCGTGGCCTGTGGCGGCGCACGACGCTGGAAAGCTTCCGCAGGACAGCACCGGAGTGGGAAATCCTGCTCGATGTCGATGACCTCGCCCGGCGTGAGAGCGAGGACTGGATCTGGCACGGGGCAGCAACGCTACCCAAGACCCATGACCGCGCCATCCTGTCCTTGTCGCGCGGCGGCAGCGATGCCGCAGTGCTGCGGGAGTTCGATGTCGCAACCAGAGCGTTCGTGAGTGGGGGCTTTCATCTGCCGGAGGCAAAAGGCGGCGCGGACTGGCTCGACAAAGACACGCTCGTCGTCTCGAGCGCCTACGGCGGCGAGGCCATGACCACCAAGTCCGGCTACTCGCGCACCGTACGGCTGTGGCGGCGCGGGTCGGACATCGCCAATGCGCCGATCCTGCACGAGACAACGGTGGACAGCATGGGCCTCTGGGCCTCCATCGACCGCACGCAAACAAGCGAAACCATCTGGTTCATCGACAAGCCCGGCTTCTTCGACAGCATTATCTGGAAGGGCAACCGGACCGGCGCGAAGGTCAAGCTCGACCTGCCGACCGACACGACGCCCGACTTCTACCGCGACTGGCTGGTGGTGAAGCGCCGCACGCCGTGGACCATCGGTGGCCACACCCATCCGCCGGATACGCTGCTCGGCATTGCGCTGTCGGCGTTCCTCGACGGCAACCGCAGTTTCCAGGTGCTGTTTGAGCCCGGTGACCGGCGCGCGTTGCAGGGCTTCTTCTGGAACCACGGCAATCTTGTGCTGTCGATCCTCGATGAGTTGCGCCCCGTATTCGAGGTGCTGACGCCATCTGCATCGGGCTGGTCGCGCGGCACGCTGCCAGGACTGCCGGAGATCGGTGTCGTCAATGTCTGGCGCCTGGACATGGAGGAAGCCGAAGGCAACGGCGATCTGCTGGCCAATGCGCAAGACCCGATTACGCCGTCGACCCTGTCGCTGATCGAGCACGGCAAGACGCCTGTGATCCTCAAGCAAGCGCCGAAGACTTTCAGTGCGCATGGACTGGTGGTGACGCAGCACGAGGCAGTGTCGGTGGACGGCGAGCGCATTCCCTACGTGCAGGTTGGTCCGCAGAAAGAGACAGGCGATGCACCGGTACACCTGACAGGCTATGGCGGCTTCGGGTTGCCGAGCCTGCCCTACTACGGCTCGGCCGTCGGCAAGCTGTGGCTGGAGCGCGGCGGCACCCACGTGGTTGCCAACATCCGCGGCGGTGGCGAGTTCGGAACGCGCTGGCACGATGCGGGGCGGCTCGACAAGAAGCCACGCTCGCACGATGACTTCGCGGCCGTCGCGGCCGACCTCGTGAAGCGCGGCGTGACGCGGCCTCAGCGCATTGCCGCCGAGGGCGGTTCCAACGGCGGCATCCTGATCACCAACATGCTGACGCGCTATCCGGACCACTTCGGCGCTCTGTTCTGCACGATCCCGCTGATCGACATGCGCCGCTACAGCAAGCTGCTAGCCGGCGCGAGCTGGATTGCCGAATACGGCGATCCCGACAGGCCGGAGGAGTGGGCCTTCCTACAGGCGTACTCGGCCTATCACCAGGCGGTGCCGGGCAAGCACTACCCGCCGATCCTGATCGCCACCACACGCAAGGACGACCGCGTGCATCCGGGCCATGCGCGCAAGATGACGGCAAAGCTGCAGGCGATGGGATACGAGGCCTATCTGTACGAGCCGGCCGCCGGCGGCCATGGCTACGGCAAGGACAACCTGGAGACGGCGAGCTTCATTGCACTCGGCTACACGTTTCTGCGCGACAAGATCGGGTTCTCGGAAACAGGTGCCTAAGCAAGTTCCAGCAGCTTGTTATGTCATCCCGGACTTGCGCATCAGCGCACTATCCGGGAGCGGGGATGACAGGGTTGTCGTATCCCAAGTTCACTAGTGCGAATACGCTTGGAGCAGGGCGCCAGATATGGAACGGGCATCCGGACGGGGGGCTGGCCGGATGCCCGAATGACCGAGGCAATGGGAGGCCTATTCCGCCTCGGTCTGACAGGAACGCACGGGGGAAGCGCGATCCGTCGCTTACTGCAGGATCGCTTCGGATTGAACCACCTTGCCACGTAAACTGGGGTGCTGGCCGAAGCGAGAATCCTGCTCCGCTTGGATTCTCGAGTGTGCGATTCACGTCTCAATTGGAAGCTGCGCTTCCAATTGAGACGATCGCGCTCTAGCGGTGACCGGCGAAACGGTGGCCGCGATGGTGGCCGCGGCCGCCCCTCCGTTCGAGGACGATGTTTGCGACCGCCTTCTGGTCGTCGCTCAGCGAGGCGTAGAAGGGACGCAGAACCTCGGCATAGGCCTTCAAACGCTCGGCGCGCTGCACAAGGCGCTGGCCCGACTGGTCGATCCGATCCGGCAAGGCCTCGCGCGAAGCACGGCGCTCCTCACGGGTCATGCCGCGGCGATCGGCGCGCTTCTGACGCCACTCGTCGCGAAGCTTCTGACGGTCGGCATAATCGGCGCGCATCTTGGCCTCGACCGGCTCCCAGAGCTTGAGCTGCTCGGGCGTAAGCTTGAGCGAGGTCTTGATCAAAGCGACGCGGCCGTCGAGCAGGCTGGCGCGTACCTCGGGCGAGGGGCCGCGCGGCTGTCGGGGTTGCTCGGTACGGGATTGAGCAAGGACGGCGGCGACAGGCAGCGATGCAACCAGCACAGCCGGGATCGCAAACTTGGCAAAACGGTTCATTGGGCACCTCTCGGTTTGGTCTCGGGCCGTGATCGTTCAGGAGAACGGCGGATGAGGGGCGGCCCGTCGCAAACGGAGGTTAAAAGGCGTTCATGCG
>CADEEC010000198.1 GCA_902826255.1 uncultured Hyphomicrobiales bacterium
GCGGCGCGGCGCCCCGCGGCGAGGGCGGCGCGGGCCCAGGTGAGCTTGTCGTCGGGGTCGTGGGAGAGGTGCTCGGGGGCGCGCCAGTAGGAGTTGATCTCGACCGTGCGGCCCTTGGCTTCGTAGGAGAAGGGGGAGGAGCCGGCCGCCTGGAAGTCGGCGCGGTTGGCGTCGTCGACCTTGAGGTAGAGCGTGTCGCGCAGAACCAAGGCGAAGATGGTGCCGTCGCAGTAGATGCCGGCACCGCTGAACATGGTCCTGGTCGTGACGTGGCCGAGCGGCGCGAGCTGGTCGGCAATGAAGGCGATGAAGCGGGCGTTGCGCGCCACGTCACGCGGTCCGGCCGGCTGCAGGCAGGCGGAGCTTGTCGACGATCGACTTGGCCATGAACGAGGGCGGCATGGCGATGCCGACCACCAGCGCCTTCTCCTCGGGTCCTGGTTCCTCCAGTGCCGCGAACTGGCTGGCGAGCAGGCCCGCCGGCATGAAGTGGCCTTGGCGGGACGCGAGACGGGCGGCGATCATATCCTCGCTGCCGAGCAGGTAGACCAGCCGCACGCCGTCGCGCTTGGCGCCGATGCGGTTGCGGTAGGCGCGCTTCAAGGCCGAGCACGACACGATGCCGGGCTCCCGCCCGGCGAGGCGCTCGTCCATCCAGGTGCCGATCGCGTCCAGCCACGGCCAGCGGTCGTCGTCGGTGAGGGGGATGGACTGGCTCATCTTCTCGATGTTGGCGGGCGGGTGGAAGCTGTCGGCATCGCGGAACTCCCAGCCCGTGAGGCGTGCCAACTCCAAGCCAAGCGTGCTCTTGCCCGAGCCGGACACGCCCATCAGCACGATCACGGTCGGCGTCGCCATCGGGCTCATGACTTGCCGGGCTCCACGTGGCCGCCGAAGCCCTTGCGCATGGCGGAGAGGACTTTCTCGGCGAAGGTGTGGTCCTGACGCGAGCGGAAGCGGGTGTACAGCGCGCTGGTCAGCACCTCGGCCGGCACCGCCTCCTCGATGGCGGCCTGCACGGTCCAGCGGCCCTCGCCGGAATCGTCCACGTGGCCCGAGAAGGCCGACAGCTCGCTGTCCTCGGCGAGCGCGGCGGCGGTGAGATCCAGCAGCCACGAGGTGACGACGCTGCCGCGGCGCCAGACCTCGGCGACGTCGGCCACGTCGATGGAGAGGCGCAAATCCTCCGGCAGCCGAGGCGAGTTGGCGTGCTTGAGGATGTCGAAGCCCTCGGCGATGGCCTGCATCATGCCGTACTCGATGCCGTTGTGGATCATCTTGACGAAGTGCCCGGCGCCGCTGGCGCCGGCATGCAGGTAGCCCCGCTCGACGCGCGGGTCGCGGCCTGCACGACGGACGGTGGGCGGGATGTCGCCCTTGCCCGGGGCGAGGGCCGAGAAGATCGGATCGAGGCGGTCGACCGCGGCCTTGCCGCCGCCGATCATCAGGCAGTAGCCGCGCTCCAGGCCCCACACGCCGCCGGAGGTGCCGATGTCGAGATAGTGCAGGCCTTTCGGCTCAAGCTCGCGGGCGCGGCGCACATCGTCCTTCCAGAACGTGTTGCCGCCGTCGATCAGGGTGTCGCCGGGGGACAGCAGTTTGGAGAGCTCGGAGATTGCTGTTTCTGTTGCAGGGCCGGCTGGCAACATCACCCAGACGGCGCGCGGTGCGGCAAGATTTTGCACGAGGCCGGCAAGCGTGCTTGCGGCAGTGGCGCCCTCGCCCGCAAGTGTCGAGCCGGGGGTCGGGTCCTTGTCGTAGACCACGCAGGCGTGGCCGGCGCGCATGAGCCGCCGCGCAATATTCGCCCCCATCCGCCCGAGGCCGACGATACCGAGCTGCATGCTGAGAAGGTCTCCCGTTGTGCCCCAAGTCTAGAGCAAAACAGGACATTGCACTGCACCCACGCCAAGGCATGGTTGGCAGTTTCCGCTCAGTTGCCCGGCGGCATGTACAGGCACCACAGCCGCTGCTGGTAGATGCAGGCGTGCATGCGGCTGTCCTTGCTCTCCCGGATCTTGGTCTGGTCGGTCAGGGGCTTGGTGCCCAGGCTGGTGGTCACCACCATGACCGGCGGGGCGTTGGGGTCGGAGGCCACGAAGGTGACGTTCTGCACCGGCTCGCAGTCGTGGCCGGAGCAGCAGTCGGCGTCGTACCAGCCATGCGACTGGGCTGGATGGGACGGTGCGGCGGCGAGCACAAGAGCCAGCGCGGCGGCTAAGCGGAACCCTGATAAACGGCTTCGTATGGGATTGCGCATGGGAGCCTCATGTCTGACCTCCCTGCCGCGCGGTTGCGAGCAGGGTGCCCACGCTCGAGGCTCTCCCTAGCCGGTTTGAATGCTCAGGCGATTCCGTGCACAGCGCAATACGCGATCCGTAGTTCCACCGATGAGCGAAACACGACCGCAACACCCACTTTCGCTTGCGTGCTTTTCAGAGGCGGCTGGCGCGAAGTGGGGCAGCTCAATACATGCCGAGCAGCAGCTTGGCCTCATCCGACATGCGGTCCTTGTCCCACGGCGGGTCGAAGGTGAGCTTGACGGTGACAATGCCGACGCCGGTCACGGAGGCAACCGCATTCTCCACCCAGCCCGGCATCTCGCCGGCGACCGGACAGCCCGGCGACGTCAACGTCATCTCCACCAGCACGTTGCGGTCGTCGTCGATGTCGATCTTGTAGATCAGGCCGAGCTCATAGATGTCGGCCGGGATCTCCGGATCGTGCACGGTTTTCAGCGCGGCGACGATGTCGGCCGTGAGCTGCTCCAACTCCTCCTTCGGGATGGAAGAGCCGGGCTCGGCAGCCGACTTCGCGGTTTCCGCGGCGGGGTCGGGGATGATGAAATCGGACGGCTTGGTGCTTGTGTCGGTCATGCGAAGAACTGGCGCGCCTTGACGAGGGCTTCGTCGAGGGCATCCACCTCGGCTTGAGTATTGTACATGGCGAAGGACGCGCGGCAGGTTGCCGTCACGCCGAGACGTTCCATCAAGGGCTGGGCGCAATGATGCCCGGCGCGCACGGCCACGCCCGAGCGGTCGATCAGCGTCGAGATATCGTGCGGGTGCACCCCGTCGATGCCGAAAGAGACGATGGCGCCCTTGCCGTTTGCCTGGCCGTAGATCTTGAGCCAATTGTGGCGGCTCAAGCGCGCATGCGCATAGTCGCGCAGCGTTTCTTCATGCGCAGCGATCTTGTCGCGGCCGATCGCCATCATGTACTCGAGCGCCGCGCCGAGGCCGATGGCCTGCACGATCGGCGGCGTGCCGGCCTCGAACTTATGCGGGGGCTTGCCGTAGGTGATGCGGTCCGTGTGCACGCTCTCGATCATGTCGCCGCCGCCGAGGAAGGGCGGCATGGCGTCGAGGTGCTTCTTCTTGGCGTACAGCACGCCGATGCCGGTCGGCCCGTAGGTCTTGTGGCCGGTGAAGGCATAGAAGTCGCAGTCGAGGTCCTGCACGTCGACCGGCATGTGCACGGCCGCCTGTGCGCCGTCGACCAGCACCGGGATGCCGCGGGCATGCGCGAGGCGGATCACCTCCTTGATGGGCACCACGGTGCCGAGCACGTTCGACATGTGCGTCAGGGCGACGATGCGCGTCTTCGGCGTCAGCAGCTTCTCGAACTCGTCGAGCAGGAACTCGCCGGAATCGGAGATCGGCGCCCACTTCAGGACGCAACCCTTGCGCTCGCGATGGAAGTGCCAGGGCACGATGTTGGAGTGGTGCTCCATGATCGAGATGACGATCTCGTCGCCGGCCTTGAAGTCCATGCCGTAGGAGGCGGCGGCGAGGTTGATGGCCTCGGTCACGTTGCGCGTGAAGATGATCTCGTCGGTGCTCGGCGCGTTGAGGAAGCGGCGCACGATCTCGCGGGCGTCCTCGAACTTGGCGGTTGCCGTGTTGGAGAGGTAGTGCAGGCCGCGGTGCACGTTGGCGTATTCGGCGCCGTAGGCCTGGTTGATGGCGTCGAGCACGGCCTTCGGCTTCTGTGCGGAGGCGCCGTTGTCGAGATAGACCAGCGGCTTGCCGTGCACCTGTCGCGACAGGATCGGGAAGTCGGCGCGGATGCGCGCGACGTCATAGCCGCCGCCCAAGTCCGCGTCCTTGGTCATGGCGGTCATGCCCGCTCTCCGCGCAGACGGCCGACGGCGATGGCGGTCAGGGCCTCGCGCACGCGCGCGTCCTCGATCTTCTCCAGCGCCTCGCCGACGAAGCTCTCGATCAGCAGGGCGCGCGCCTCGGCGGGCGGGATGCCGCGCGAGCGCAGGTAGAACATCAGGTCCTCGTCGATCTCGGCGGCGGTGGAGCCGTGACCGCACACGACGTCGTCGGCATAGATCTCCAGCTCGGGCTTGGAATCGAACTCGGCGTCCTCCGACAGCATCAAGGCCTGCGCCATCTGCTTGCCGTCGGTTTTCTGCGCGTCGGGGCGCACGATCACCTTGCCCTGGAAGATGCCGCGCGCGCGGTCGTCGAGCACGCCCTTGAACAGCTCGCGACTTTCGCAGCCGGGCACCGCGTGGTCGACGACCAGCGTGGTGTCGATGTGGTCGGCGTTGCGGCCGAGGAAGCAGCCGGAGATATCGAGCTTGCCGCCTTCGCCCTTGAAGGTCGCCCACAGCTCGTTGCGCACGAGCGGCGCGGCGGCGGTCAGGTGGAAGGCGCGGTACTGGCTCTTGGCGCCGAGACGCGACAGCCAAGTGCCGACGTGGGCAGACCCGGTGGTGCCGCCGCTCGTCAGCTTGATGTGCTGCACGCGGCCGCCGTCGAGGACTTCGAGCTCGGTCACGGCGTTGGTTTGCTTGGCGCCGCTGCCGGCGACGATATGGGATTCGATGACAACGGCGTCGGCACCCTCGCCGATTTCTACGAAGCTGCGCGTGGTGGTAGCCGTCTTGTCCCCGCCCGTGCTGGCAAAGATCAGGTGGAAAGGCTTTGCCGGGCGGCCGCCCTTGACGATGCGCAGCAGGGCGCCGTCGGTCATGAAGGCCGTGTTGAGGGCGACGACGGGCGTCGACTTCGGTTCGGCCGTATCGGCGATGCGGGCAGCCAGCCAGCCGAATCCGCTCTCCAGGCCCTTTGTCAGCGGGTCGAAGTGGTAGGTCTTGCCGTGCTCGCCATCGAGGCGGGACAGGGTGGGTGCGAACGCGCCGTCGATGAACACCAAGCGCACGGCGTCGATCTCGGCCAGCGCGCCGAGGGCCGCATCCAGCGTGCCCGCATCGGCCTTGCCGGCTGCGCCTACGGACGGCGCGAACGCCTCTTTCAGCAGTGCGCGCAGGTCGGTGTACTTCCACTCCTCCACGCGGCGGTGCGGCAGGCCGAGGCCGGCGAAGGCGCCGATGGCGGCCTTGCGCGCGCCGGCAATCTCCGGCCCGCCCGGCAACTTCGAGGCGACAGCCTCGAAGGCGGCGGAATAGGCCTGCTCGGCCTTGGTTCTAGGTACTGCTACGGTCATTTCTGTCTGGTCTTTGTCTTTGCTCACACGCGCTCGAGGGCTTTGGGCAGGAACTCGGCATAGCCGCTCTTCTCGAGCTCCAGTGCCAGTTCCTTGCCGCCGCTCTTGGCGATGGCGCCGCCGGCCATCACGTGCACCTGGTCGGGCACGATGTAGTTCAGCAGCCGCTGATAGTGGGTGATGACGAGCATGGCCCGCTCCGGCGAGCGCAGCTTGTTGACGCCCTCCGACACGATGCGCACGGCGTCGATGTCGAGGCCGGAATCGGTCTCGTCGAGCACGCACAGGGTCGGCTCCAGCAGCGACATCTGCAGAACCTCCATGCGCTTCTTCTCGCCGCCCGAGAAGCCGGCGTTGAGCGGGCGCTTCAGCATGTCCTCGGCCACGCCCAGCGCGGCTGCTTCCTGGCGCACGCGCTTCAGAAACTCCGGCGTGGTGTATTCCTTCAAGCCCCGCTTCTTGCGCACGGCATTCACCGCGGTGCGCAGGAAGGTCATGGTGGCGACGCCGGGAATCTCCATCGGGTACTGGAAGGCGAGGAATACGCCCTTGGCGGCTCGCTCGTCGGGCGCCATCTCCAGCAGGCTCTCGCCGTTCCAGAGGATGTCGCCTTCGGTCACCTCATAGTCGCTGCGGCCGGCAAGCACGTAAGCGAGCGTCGATTTGCCGGAGCCGTTCGGCCCCATGATCGCGTGCACCTCGCCCTTGGGCACCGTGAGGTTCACGCCCTTGAGGATCGGCTTGTCCTCCTCGGCAAGCTTCACGTGCAGGTTCTTCAGTTCCAGCATTGCTCACAATCTCTCGTTCAACCTGTGAAAGACGCGCCGCCTCAGGCGGATGGCTGCGTCTCCAC
>CADEEC010000199.1 GCA_902826255.1 uncultured Hyphomicrobiales bacterium
ATGTTCATCGAGATCAATCCTGCTGATGCCGCAGATCGCGGCATCAGGGACGGCGGCTGGGTATGGGTGTACGGCGCGGCCGACACCAAGCCGCGCGCGCGCATGAAGGCACTCGTCACAGAGCGAGTCGGGAAAGGCGTGACTTGGTCACCCTTCCACTTCGGCGGTTGGTATCAGGGCGAGGATCAGCGGTACAAGTATCCACGCGGTGCCGATCCCGTCGTGCTCGGCGAGAGCGTGAATACTGTCACCACGTATGGGTACGATCCAGTGACGGGCATGCAAGAACCCAAAGCGACCCTCTGTCAGGTCAGAGCGGCGTAAGGAGGAACAGTCATGGCGCGAATGAAGTTTCTCTGTGACGCCGACCGCTGCGTTGAATGCAACGCGTGCGTCACCGCCTGCAAGAACGAGCACGACGTACCGTGGGGCATCAACCGCCGGCGCGTCGTGACGATCAATGACGGTAAGCCGGGAGAGCGCTCTGTCTCGATGGCGTGCATGCACTGCACCGACGCGCCGTGCGCGGCGGTGTGTCCGGTGAACTGCTTCTACACGACGTCGGACGGTGTGGTCCTGCACTCCAAGGATCTGTGCATCGGTTGCGGCTACTGCTTCTATGCCTGCCCATTCGGTGCACCGCAGTATCCCCGCGTCGGCAACTTCGGCTCGCGCGGCAAGATGGACAAGTGCACCTATTGCGCCGGCGGTCCGGAGGCGGATCTCACGCCGGCGGAGTACGGTAGCCGCGAAGGCGGCCAGTTCACGGGCTACGGCTCCAACCGATTGGCCGAAGGCAAGCTGCCGCTGTGCGCCGAGATGTGCTCCACCAAGTCGCTGCTTGCCGGCGACGGTGAGATCATCGCCCAAATCTACAAGGAGCGCGTGGTGCGGCGCGGATATACCTCCGGCGCCTGGGGCTGGATGACGGCCTACCGCGAGACGATTGCGTCCTAAGGATATCGATCAGCAATGGGCGGCAGGACCAAGTCTGCCGCCCCAACATCTGCATCAGCGGATCAAGATATAGGGAGACGACGGGATGGCAACGACAGGCGGAGCTTTCCGGGTTTTCATCGCCGCGTTGCTGGTCAGTCTGGGCGTGGCCTTTGTTGCCCCAGCCGCAGCCCAGCAGCAGCCTACACAAGTCAATCCGACGGCCCAGTCGGTCAAGGAGCGCGAGCTCCTCAAGGAGCTGCAAAAGATTCAAGGCCGCAGTTCGCTGCCTGACGCACGCACGGCGGTTCTCGAACAGCCGGCCGGGCGCGACTGGCGCCAGTTCCATCAGGTGACGCTGCGTTGGATCGCGGCGATCGCCATCCTCGGTATGCTGGCGGTCCTGGTGTTGTTCTACCTCATCCGCGGCATGGTCAAGATTGAAGCCGGGCGGTCGGGGCGTACGGTGGTGCGGTTTAGCGCCTTCGAGCGCTTCGTGCACTGGATGACGGCGACATGTTTCATCATCCTGGCGGTCTCGGGCCTCAACATCACCTTCGGGCGCGAATTGCTCACACCTATCTTCGGGCCTGAAACGTTCGCGGCATGGTCGCAATGGGCCAAGTACGCCCACAACTACCTGAGCTTCCCGTTCACGCTCGGCGTCGTCCTGATGTTCCTGATGTGGCTGGCGTGGAACTTCCCATCGGGCGTCGATGCGCGGTGGATCAAGGAAGGCGGCGGCATTGTCGGCGACAAGCATCCGCCTGCGCGCCGCTTCAACGCCGGCCAGAAGGTGATCTACTGGGTGGTCGTTCTGGGCGGCGCAGCC
The DNA here is from genome assembly GCA_902826255.1 of uncultured Hyphomicrobiales bacterium. Taxonomy (GTDB): domain Bacteria; phylum Pseudomonadota; class Alphaproteobacteria; order Rhizobiales; family Hyphomicrobiaceae; genus AWTP1-13. Next base: position 1,769 of record CADEEC010000199.1, read on the forward strand.
GCGGCCATCACGGGCTACCTGCTGATGTTCCCGTTCTACGCCACCGATGTATCCGGCATGCAGACGGCGCAGATGGTGCACGGTATCGTCGGCGCGTTGTTCATAGCCATCATGCTGGCGCACATCTACATCGGCACCATCGGCATGCAGGGTGCGTTCGAGGCCATGGGCAGCGGCCAGGTCGACGAGAACTGGGCCCGCCAGCACCACAGCCTCTGGCTTGAGAGCGAAGCGCAGAAGGGCCGCGTGAGCGGCGGGCGTGTGGCCCCGGCAGAGTAGGGCATGCTCTTGACGCGCCGGAGACTACCGGCGCGGGCATGGAACGGGACCGATCAATCGGCGTTTCGTCTTGAGTGACATGTGCCGCCCGGCACATCGAGCTTCCGGCGAATTCGATTGGAGGCCTCCATGCATTTGCTGCGCGTCTGTGCGATCACGCTGATCGGCGCATTTGTGGGCGTGAGCGGCGTTGCCGCTCAGCAACCGGTAGACAGCGAAAAGAAGGCAGAACTCAAGAAACAGGACACGGTGCCGCCGGCGACGGCACCTAAGCTGTCCGAGCAGGCGGGCACGACCGAGCCGAGCTCAAAGATTCCGGGGACGAATGCCGACCCCAATGCCGTGTTCGTCAAGGGTGTGCTCGTCGTCCTTGGCGCCACGACCGATGTGGACACGGCCCCCGCCAAGCACTGGCAGCGGACGGATGCCGACGACCAGATCCCGATAGCCGGGTACAGGCTGAAGAGCCTGCCGCCGGAGGCGATGAGCAAGATCGCCGAACACCTGAAATCGCAGCGCGACGCACCCGAGGCGTCCGCGGCCGGTGGCGCGTACGCCGTTATCGGCGCCGAGATACCTTCGGTGGTCGCGGACACCGCTCTCGTGCCGGTTCCAGAAACTTTGAGCGCGGCATATCCGCAGCTCAGGGGAACCGCTTACATGCGGTACGCTGGCAAAATCCTGATCGTCGTTCGCAACAGCAGCATCGTTATCGGCGTCCTGGAAGGATAGTCCACCTGCCTCAAAGGCCTTCTCGATCGAAGCGGCTTTGTGCTAAAAAGATCGTGGAATCTGGGAGGACTTGGCATGGGCTCTTTTCTCACGGGTGTCGTCGTGGCGGTGCTGATCGCGGTCGGTGCTGCCGTCGCGTTGAACAGCTATGTACCCGACGCGGCGTCCACGGCGTTCTCGACGCAGGGCGTCAGGATCTAACGCCAGTCGGCTTGGTCGGCGAGTGAGGGCGTCCCGGTGGGCGCCCTTTGCTTTTTAGCTACCCACGCAGGGCCGCGAACGCCCAAATTGCAGCTATTGTATTCGAGATCCACCCGACTGCGGACAACAAGGACAGTCAGCCATGAACGAAGACAAATTCAACATGTCGATGCGGAAATTCTTGAAGCAGGTCGGCGTGACGTCGCAGCGCGCCATCGAGACCCATGTCCGCGAGAACAACATCGAGAAGGGCACCTTTAAGGTGCGCATCGTGCTCACAGCGCCGGGAACCAATCTGAACCACGTCGTGGAGGAAGAGCTGGACCTGGGTTGATGCCGCGGACGGCCCCTGTTGATTGCAAGCCAGCGAACGCGAGATGACTGTGAAAGAGTTCCAAGTCCGACCAGACCCGGATGACCCGCGCCTGTCGGTCAGCGTACGCGGTTTGGACCACAGCGGCCAACCGGTTGACACGACTGTCGTCATCGAGCGCCCGCTGACGTTGTTCCTGAACGCGCAGGAGATCGTTACGATGATGACGATCGGCGACCAACCGGAGTTGCTGGCAGTCGGCTACCTGCTCAACCAGAACATGCTGCGTGCCGACGACGAGATCGCATCGGTCGAATACCACGACGACATCGCAACCGTCGTGGTCAGGACCCGCAGGCAAACAAACTTCGAGGACAAACTCAAGAAGAAGACGCAGACATCGGGCTGCGCGCAGGGCACGGTGTTCGGCGACCTCATGGAGGAGCTCGACACGATCACTCTTGATCCGAACGCCCGCATCAAGACGTCCTGGCTGTATCAGCTCACCAAGAAGATCAACACCCAGCCCAGCCTTTACCTCAAGGCCGGCGCTATCCACGGATGTGTCCTGTGCCGTGCCGACGAGCCGCTGGTCTACATGGAGGATGTCGGGCGGCACAATGCCGTGGACAAGATCGCCGGCTACATGTTCCTCGAGCGCATTCCGCCCGACGACAAGATCTTCTACACAACCGGACGTCTCACATCGGAGATGGTGATCAAGACGGTCAAGATGCGCATCCCTATCCTGGTCTCCCGATCAGGATTCACGGCGTGGGGCGTCGAACTGGCGCGTAAGGCGAACCTGACTCTCATTGGTCGCGCGCGCGGCAAGCGCTTCGTTGCGCTCGCCGGTGAGCACCGCCTCGAATTCGATGCGGACATTACCCAAGTACACGACGAAGGTGCGGAGCACGCCCGCAAAGGCAGCCGACAAAGCGAGGACGTGTAGCCCGCGGCTTCGTGGCCGGCTCCTAGGAGGCCGGCCGCATGCCGAGCGCGGCGATCCTTTCCAGTACCTCGGGGTCGCGCAAGGCTGCCAGAAACGCTTGTACAGCGCCGCGTTCACGCCGCGCCTCGACAAGCAGGAAATCATACTGTTCGGGAGCGATCGGCAGGAAGCCGAGCCCGTAGAGTGCGGCTACGGACTGGATCGCCACACCCCAATCGGCCCTGCCTTGCGCAACGGCTGCGGCCACAGCGTTGTGCGAGCGCGGTTGATTGCTGTAGCCGGCGGGGCGCACACCGCCGAGCAGGCGGTCGATAAGGACACGCGTGCCGGCACCGGCGTTGCGGTTGACCATGACGCAGCCGGGTTCCGTGCATGCCCGCTCGATGGCGTCTGCAGCCGGCTGTCCTTCGAAACGCCTGTCGCCGGAACGAAACACGATGCCCTGCATGCGTTCCCAGCCGCGTACGAGTGAAAGCCCCGGCTCGAGAAGGTGCTCGTTGTAACGACCGGTTGCGGGGTCCAGCAGGTGCACGGGGGCGAGATCGCACTCACCGCGTCTCGCCGCAGAGGCGCCACCCTGGCTCCCGACTGAGATGCGGCGTGGCGTCCATCCTTGCGCGGCCAGCTTGGCCAGCACCACATCCAGCGCGATGCAGTGGCTGCCGGTGACAACGATGTCGGGCACTTTGGCTGAACGGCCGAGCAGGGTGACCGGAAGCCGGGCGCCGGCATCGACCGACGTTGCAAGGGCATCGATGGCCACAAAACCATCGGCCTCGGAGAAGGTGGTAACCGCCCCCGAACCTTTGCCGATCGGCAACGCCACCGGACCGTCGGCGCCGGCGACCAGTGCCACCAGGACGAACTCCTTGCGGCCGAGCTCGGAGGGAAGGCGTACGGGAACGGTTGCCTCGATCGTTTGCGCCGTCTCCGCTCCCAGCCCGCCATAGGCGCGCAGAATAGGAGTTACGTAGGCGTGAAAGGTGAAGATCGCCGAGGTGGGGAATCCTGGCAGGACGACCAGGGGCTTGCGACCTACGGCGGCGAGGCACAAGGGCTTGCCGGGCTTGAGAGCCACCCCGTGCACGAGGATGCCGGGCTTGCCCAGGGAAGAGACGATCTTGTGCGAAAAGTCGCCCGCGCCCTTGGATGTGCCGCCGGACAGCACGACCAGGTCGCTTTCCGTGAGCGCCTTGCGCACCGCGTCTGCGAGCTGCTGCTCATTGTCGGGGAACGCGCCGAAAAGTATCGGCTCGCCTCCCGCTTCCCTGATTGCAGCAGCGATGATGGGTCCATTCGAGTCATAGACGGCGCCGGGGCGCAGCTCCGTACCGGGCTCGGTCAGTTCGTCGCCCGTGGACAACACCGCAACTTTGGGCCTGCGCACTACCTCGACAGCGGCGATGCCGCAGGCGGCGAGCATGCCGATCTCGCGGGAACCGATCAGGGTGCCGCGGCGCAGAACGATTTCGCCCCGTGCGATATCCGAACCGGCAAAGGAGACGAACTGGCCTGGCACGACCGCGCGCCGCAGCTCGATGGCGGGGCCCTCCTCCGTCTCGGCGAGCTCAGTCCATTCGATCATCGCCACCGCGTCGGCTCCGCGGGGCAGGACGCCGCCGGTCGCAATAGCGGTCGCGGTTCCGGCTTCGACGGTAACCGCCGGCGCTGTTCCGCATGCCAGCACCTCATTGTTCAGCAGAAGGCGTCTTGGCTGAGCCTCGGTGGCGCCAGCGCTATCGGCCGCTCTCACCGCAAACCCGTCCACATTGGAGCGGTCGAAGGGCGGCGTGTCGATTGGAGCCTCGATATCGGCGCTCACGACCCGGCCGAGGGAAGCCATAAGGGAGACACGCTCATGGCCAAGCGGCCGGAGGTCGAGATGGCTCAGAAATCGTGCCTGGGCTTCCTCAGGAGAGACCACCTCGAGGAACTGCTCCTGACGAGCGGCCGCGCGCACGGCGTCCAGCAGACTTGCATTGCGGGTCATGGCAGCGGCCTGATCTCCACCAGCGACCCGGCCGGGAACCCTTCGCTTTGAA
>CADEEC010000200.1 GCA_902826255.1 uncultured Hyphomicrobiales bacterium
TCCGCCGCCTCGATGACGCCGAGCGCGAGACTGTCCTTGACGGAGCCGAGTGGATTGAAAGCCTCGACCTTGACGTAGACGTTGACGCCCTGCGGCGCGAGCCGGTTGATCTTGACGACGGGTGTACGGCCGACGGTCTCGAGGATGCTCTGATACTTGGCCATGGGAAAATCTCCTGTCCGCGCACGACGGCGGCGCGCGAGCATAGTCCAGAGACACAACGCCGGAAATCAGACCTTAGAGATGGGCGCGCCGCGAAGGTGGATAGCCATCGGGTGCCGCACGCGTCGATGGCATGCGCGGCCCGGGTTCCGGATATTGCGCTTCGCGCAATTCCAAGATGATAATTTTGTCTGCGACCTTCGCTTGTTGTCATCCCGGCCGAGCGCAGCGAGAGCCGGGTTTCAGGGGCGCGAATGCCTTCCGATCGAGCCGTGCCCTGGAGAGATATCGAGGTGCGTTGCTGGGGAGGCATGTGTGGCCGCCCCTCACCTTAGCCCTCTCCCCATGAGGAATGGGGAGAGGGAATTCATGCCCGACGGGCGGGGTGCGGACGTCAGCGCACGGTCTGGATGCCCGCGGCCTTGTGGACGGCGACCCACTTGTCGAGCTCGGTGCGCAGGTAGTCCTGGAAGTAGGCCGGCGAGGCGGGCTCGTAGGGATCGAGGAACAAGGCCCGGGCTTTCTCCTTGAACGCGGCATCCTTGATGATCAACCCGATCTCGGCGTTCATTTTCTCGATGATCTCCGCGGGGGTGCCGCGCGGGGCGAGCACGCCGGTCCAGGCATCGATGTCGTGACTGACGGGAACGTTGCTCTCGCGCAGGGTCGGCAGATCGGGCGCCAGCGAGGAGCGCGTGCCCGAGTTGACGGCGAGGCCCCTGACGGTGCCGGCCTGCACCTGGGGCAGGCTCGAGGTCATGCCATCCCACATCAAGTGGATGCGGCCGGCGATCAGCTCCGTCATGACCTCGCCGCTGCCCTTGTAGGGAACGGCCGTCATCTCCAAGCCGGCAGCCCGAATCATCAGCGCCATCGACAGATGGCTGAGCGAGCCGGTGCCGATATGGCCGTAGTTGTATTTTCCCGGCGAGGCCTTCACGTCGGCGAGCACGTCTTTCACATTCTGGCCGGACATCGATTTCGACGACACCAGCGCCATCGCGGTTCGACCGACAAGGGCGACGGCGGAAAAGTCTTTCTGCGGTTCGTAGGGCAGGTCTGCGCGCGTCGCCGGCATGACGACCATCGGCGACAGCGACGTGACAAGGAAGGTGTAGCCATCGGGCTCCGACGCCTTGACGGACTGCGTGCCGATCATGCCCGACGCGCCCGCCCTGTTCTCGACCACGATCGACGCGCCGAGTTTCTCGGAGAGGCGCGTGCTGAGAAGGCGGGCGGTGATGTCGCCGGCGTTGCCTGCGGGAAACGGCACGACGAAGCGGATCGGCCTGGACGGCCAGGCCTGTGCCGAGACTCGGGTGGCGGCCAGGCCGAACGTGGCGAGTGCGCCGGTGGTGACCGCGCGGCGCGTGAATTTGTTGGGCATCGCGTTTCCTCTTCAGTATCCGGCTTTGGCGTAGGGCGTTTCGGCGGCGCGCCGATAGACGAGCAGCGAGCGCGTGTAGCGCATGACGAGCTTGCGATCCTGATTGTGGGCCTCGGTCTGGACCGACAGGATGCCCTCGTTGGGGCGCGAGCGCGAGGTACGTGCGTCGAGCACCTTGGATTGCGCCTCGATGGTGTCGCCGGCGTAGACGGGATTGGGCAAGGCGATGTCGGTCCAGCCGAGGTTGGCGACCACGCGGCCGAAGGTGCGCGTCGTCAGCGGCGTGGCGGCCGCGATCAGGAAAGTCTCGGCGATGCGCTGCTTGCCGCCGGCGTGCGTCTTGATCCAGTCGAGGTCGTGATAGGCGGGGTTCCAGTCGAACGAGCGCCAGGCGTGCTCGACGGCCTCGCGCCAATAGAACGTGCGGCGCGGGTTGTGCACGAAGGTTTCGCCGGCGTTGAAGTCCTCGAAGAAGATGCCGACCTGCTCGGTGAAGGTGCCGTCCTCGCCGCGGCGCCAGCCGTGAAAGCGCGGCTCCGGCGCCATCTTGACCTCGCCGTCCGGCCCGCGTCCGCGGCGCCAGATGACGGCGTCGTAGGTCAGCGCGGCGACCTCGGTTCCGTCCGCCTTGCTGACGGCGGTGCGCACCTCGACGGTGCCGGTGTCGGCGTCGGGGCCGTCCTTGCAGGCGATGACATCCGACGAGGAATAGATGGTGTCGCCGCCGAACAGCGGGCCGGTCATCTTGATTTCCTTGAAGCCGGTGATGGCGCGGCGCTGGCCGAAGGTTTTGGTCGCGAGCCCGATGGCGCGTTGCAGCGTGATGGTGCTGACCATCAGCGGACGCTTCCAGGTGGTCTGGGCGGCGTAGTGCGCATCGTAATGCAGCATCGCCGCGTTCATGGTGTCGAGGGACTCGTCCACGTTGTCCTGCTGCGAGATCGTCACGCCCGGACGGTGAACGAAGCGCTGGCCCGGCGCGAAATCCTCGAAATCGAGGCCGTGCCGCTCGCGATAGCGGCCGTCTCCCAGCAGCGCGTAGGCGGAAAATGTCATGTCGGTTCCTCCGCCGCGGTCATGCACCAATCGCCGGGGAACATCAATGCGCGCGCCCCCGAAGCGGGCGCAGAACAGCGTTGCGCTGGCAACGTGAATTGCGGCTCAGCCGGCCGGCGGCTTGTTGACCGCCAATTGCGCCGCGAACGCCCGCTTGTAGGCAGGCCGCGCTTCGCCGCGGGCGACGTAGGCGGCGAGGTTGGGATAGTCGTCCAGAATGCCCGACGCTCTCAGCCTGAGCAGCACCGACACCATCATCAGGTCGCCGGCGCAGAACGCGCCATCGAGCCACTCGGCATCGCCGAGGCGGGCGGCAAGCTGGCTCAGCCGGCTGCGGACGCGATCTGCGACCAGTGGCAGGCGCTCGGCATGCCAGGGCTTGTCGCCCTCGAGCAGCTTGGCGTTGGCAAACTCCAGGATCGGCGGCTCCACCGAATTGACCGCCGCAAACATCCACGCGATCGCGCGCGCCCTTGCGTCGGCCGCAGTTGGCAGCAGGCCCGCGTGGCGCTCGGCGATATGGAGCACGATCGCCCCGGTCTCGAACAGGGCGAGATCGCCCTCCTCATAGGTGGGGATCTGGCCGAAGGGATGCAGCGCCAGATGCGCGGGCTCCTTCATGGCGCGAAAGGAGACGAGGCGAACCTGGTAAGGCAGGCCCGCTTCCTCAAGCGCCCAGCGCACGCGCGTGTCGCGCGCCAGCCCCTTGCCGCCGTCGGGCGACTGCTCAAAGGCGGTGATGGTGATGGCCATCGCGAAGTCTTTCCTGGGCAAGCATCGGCGGCCAACGGCAACGGGTGCGCCGTGGCGCCTTGGGCTCCTGGGTCCGGGATACTCGCCTGCAGCGGATTCCGGGATGACAAACATGTAGCTGGTTCTGAAGCAGACGCTGCCCTAACCGGCCGCAGGTTCCGGTTTGCTCGGTGTCTCGCGCCGACCGCCCGGTTCGTTGAGCACCATCAGCAGCGGCGTCAGTCCTTCGGTGTCGACGAGGCGGAACACCTCGACATCGTTGCGCGCCTTCTCGCTCCAGCCGGCGATCTGCAGGGCGTGCTCGGCCTTGGAGAACAGGCCGTGATTGCGGATCGGCCGGTTGCTGTGCTCCGGCAGCCCTTCGGCTTCCAGGCCTTTCTCCTCGCGCCACTTGCGCCTGATCTCGCTGAGGTCGGTGGTGCTGCCGGCGCCCTCCTCCTCGCGCAGCGCCTTGCCTTCCTTGGGCGTCGGCCAGCGCAGGAGTTGCAGGTCGGTGAGCACGCCGGCCAGATGGTTCATCGCCAGCGCCTTGGCCGCCTCATCCTCGTTGGCGCTGTCCGCCGCGTAAAGGTTCGGGATGACGAGATAGGAGCCATCGCGGTGGTGGATGAAATGACCTTGCAGCCAGTGGCGATCGGCCTTGGCGCGAGACATGGCAGTGTCGATGGCGCCGGCGACCTGTCGTGCCTGATCGCCGCCGAAGCGGATCGGCAACTGCTTGGGCGGATTGACGATGGCGAGTGCCAGCAGGCCGAGATCGATGCCGATGGTGGCGAGCAGCGCGATCAGGTCGCGGCCGGTGATGGGCTCGCCCGAGTCGGTGCGGCCCAGCGCGACATTGCCGCCGGAGAAGACGTAGCGGCCGAGGCTGGCGCCATAGGCGCCCATGTTGCTCCAGAGGTTCTTGACGGCATTGGCGACGCCGGCGGGTCCTTCGTTGAACACGGCCTCGCGCAGCTTCAATTCCGCCGGCTGCTCGGCTTGGCTGGCGGCGAGCGTGAGGCGCTCGGCGAGCGTGGGGTCGTAGCAGGAGAAGCCGGCCTTGCCGGGCGCGACGTTGACGGCGGAGGCGAGTGCACGCATCTCCGCGCCGGTGGACTTGCCGAGCTGGTTGGAGCGCGCGGCGATGTTGCGGGCGCGGCCGCGGATGTCGGAGGCGCGGTTCTCGAAATTGCGCTGGCGTTCCTCGACGGTAGCGCCGCCGAGGCCTTCGGCGGCCTTCCTGAGCTGCTCGACATCGGCCTGCACCGGCTCCAGCCAGGCGCGGGTCATGCCGTCGCGGAGCGTGATGATGCTGTCGCGCACGCCGCGGCGTGCGTTGTAGAGCGGGCCGCGGCCGGCGCCGGAGGGCTGGCCGCAACTGCCGCCGCTGGTCTCCTCGCGCGACATCTGCCCTTCCGACCAGGTGACGACGTTGTCGAGCTGGGCTTTGACCGCATCGAGGCGCGCGGCGATGACGGCGCTGGTGTCGCGCGCATCTTCCTGCAGGCCGGCGAGGCCCGAGCGGGTCGCTTCCTCGCCGGCGATCAGGCTCCACCAGAAGCCGTAGCCGAAGCCGATCGACCAGATGGCGAGGAACACATAAAGCGGGAAGGTGATGAGGCGCTCGCGCAGGTGGCGGCCGGCGCCGAAGGTCTCGCGCAGCATCAGCCACATCAGGAACGTGAGCGCGACCACGACGGCGACGACGAGGATGTCGGTGGAGAAGGAGACGCCGCCGGGAAGAATCTGGCCCTGGCTCGTCTGCGTGGAGGACACGCCGATGATGAAGTCGCGCATGCCGTGCCAGGTGGCATAGCCCGAGATGATCAGCAGCATGAAAGAGGCGATGCCGATCAGCGTGTTGCGCCCGAGCAGATAGTCGAGAACCCGGCCTGTGAGCGAAGGCGCGCGCATTTCGGCCATGACGAACTCCTTACCGTTTGCAAGCGCAATAGCGGAAATCGGCGGGAGAGTCCTGCGCCGGGGCACGGCTGGAGGAAAGCGTGTGGACGGTGTGGCCGCGGGGCCAAACCGCGGCGGTGCTCGAGATCAGGACTTGTCCAACAGGTCCTTGAGAGCGGCAAGGCGCGCCTTGTCCGCGGCGCCCTTCTCCTCCGAGATCGCGATGCTGCGGCGCGCAAGATCGAGATAGACCGGCAGCAGGTGCGGCGCGTGCGCGCGCAAGCCCTCGATGTGGCGCGCGACCGTGCCGAGATCGGCGCGGGCGATGGGGCCGGCGAGCGCGCGGACCGGGCCGTTGGAGTCGAGGGCCGCGACCGTGCCCTTGGTCAGGGGAAGCAGCGCCTTGAAGGCGTCCTCGCGGCTGATGCCGAAGGCGCTCCACAGATCGAGCGCATCGTTCATCAGCCGCACCATGAACGACGCAGCAAAGCTGCCGGACGCGTGGTAGAGCGCACGCGCGCCGGCCGGCAGACGTATCGGACTGCAGCCGAGTGCGGTGGCCATCGCCCACAGCACATCATGCAGGTTACCTTCGGCTTCGATCGCGACCGTGCAGCCGGGCAGCGTTGCCATGGCGGCTTCGGCATTGGTGAACGTCTGCAGCGGATGAAAGCCGCCGATCGCAGCGCCCGCTGTAGCCGCTGCTGCGAGCGCCTCCACCTCGGTCGCACCGCTGCAGTGGACGACGCTATGTTCCTGCCGCCAGGCAACGGCTTGCGCGACGGGCGCGATGGCATCGTCCGGCACGGCGATGATGACGAGATCGCTGTCGTCGACCAGTGCCTGCGCCGTGTCGTACGCCTTGGCCCCGGCGATGCCGCTTGCAAGCTTCTCGGAAGAAGCACGCGAGCGGCCTGCGGCGCCGACCACCGTATAGCCCGCGCGCGACAGGCTCCAGGCGAGCGGGGTTGCAAGCTGTCCGGCGCCGATGAAGC
>CADEEC010000201.1 GCA_902826255.1 uncultured Hyphomicrobiales bacterium
ACAGGCAGTTGCGGCAGAAGCCGGCGAGGTTCATCAGGTCGATGTTCTGCACGTCGGTGCGCGTGCGCAGGTGCTCGACCAGGCGCCGGAAGGCGGCGGCTTCGAGCTCGGTGACAAGTGATTTGTCGAGTTTGGTCATCTCACCTCTCCAGTCTTGCGCCCTGCCGTGCGGCCGCGGGCTCGACAATAGCTTGGCCGGTGCCGTTCGTCGCGGCCAAGGAATGCACGGGTGTCCGTTCGGTTCCGAGGATCTTCTGCATCACCTGGATCAGGCGCTCGGTCCATGCCGCCTGGCCGGAGGCCTCGCGGATCAGGTCCTGCCGGATCTCGACGATGGCGTTGGGAAGCCCGCGGCTCGTTCCGTGCTGCCACAGACAATCCCCGATCAGATGGCCGGAATAGGGCTCGTTGTCGCCGACAATGAGATCGGCCTGGGCGTAAAACTCGTCAAGGAGCGGCCTGGCGAGCCGCGGGTCGCTGTCCCACAGGATGCCGACGTGCCAGGGCCGGGTGAATTCCTTCCAGCTCTCGGTGAAGGAGTGGATGGACAGCAGGACCGGGGATACGCCGGTCGCCACGCACTGGTCTATGACGGCGGAAATGGCGGCGTGGTAGGGGTCGTAGAACAGGCGCGCACGTTTCTCGCGCTCGGCGGCGTCGAGCTTGCGGTTGCCCGGGACGACGGCGCCATCGGAGAGGCGCATGATCAGCGTCGGATCGTCGCGCCCGCGGTTGGGGTCGATGAGCAGGCGCGAGAAGCGCGACAGGACGGCGGGCGCGCCCAGCGCGGCTGAGAGCGCACGGGTGATGGGCTCGACGCCGATGTCGTAGGCGATGTGGCGCTTGAGCTGCTCCTCCGGCAATCCCAGCGTGCCGTATTCGGCCGGCATGGCGTTGGAGGCGTGGTCGCACAGGATGACGAGGCCCCGGTCTGCCCGGCCGGGCAGCACCTCGAAGCTGGCGCCCTCGCGCGCGCTGACGGTGCGGGCTTTCGATCCACTCGCGGACATGGATCGACTATAGTGCAGCCCGGCCCGATAGCCTACGCAGGCGGGCCATGCGCCGCGCTGAGTCGGCGCAAACGACCAGGGCGCGCGAGACGACATGACGGGATCGGACGGGCACACCGGCGCGCACTCCCTGCTACGCGCGCTTTATGACGCCGCAGTGAGCGCGGCGCACCCGGATGCCTGCCTGACGCCGCATCTGCCCAAGGTGCCGGCAGGCGGGCGCATCGTGATCGTCGGGGCGGGCAAGGCGTCGGCGGCGATGGCGGTGGCGGCCGAGCGGTTCTATCGCGCGGCGGGAAACCTCGATCGCATCAGCGGATTCGTCACGGCGCCGCGCGGAACGCTGGCGGCGTTGCCGGATGCGCCGCGCGTGCTTCGCGTGGTGGAAGCGCGGCATCCGACACCCGATGAGAGCAGCGCCAAGGCGGCGGAGGAGAGCCTCTCGCTGGTACGGTCGGCGCGCGAAAACGATCTGGTGCTGGTGCTGTTCTCGGGCGGGGCGTCGGCGCTGTGGGCGGCACCGGCGCTGGGGCTCAGCCTGGCGGACAAGATCGCGCTGACGCGCGGGCTGCTGAAGTCGGGCGCGGATATCTACGAGATGAATACGGTGCGGCGGCACGTGTCGCGTATCAAGGGCGGGCGGCTGCGCATGGCGACATCGGCGCCGATGCTGACGCTCGCCATCTCCGACGTGCCGCGCGATGATCCCGCCACCATCGGCTCGGGGCCGACGGTGGCGGATGCGACCACGCTGGCCGACGCGCGAGCGGTGCTGGAGCGGCGCGGCAAGGGCATGCGGGCGCTGGGGTTGGAGGTGCCGGAGGTCGTGAACGCGATCCTGGCCGACCCGGCAAACGAGACACCGAAACCGGACAATCCAGCCTTTGCATCGGCCGAGTACCGGATCGTTGCCACACCGGCCCGCGCGCTGGAGGCGGCGGCCGAGGTGGCGGCCAAGGCGGGTTACGAAGTCGTCAACCTGGGCGGGGACCTGACGGGGGAGGCCAGGGAGGTGGCGGCAGCGCATGCCAAGCTGGCACGCGAGGCCAAGGCCGCGGGGCGGAAAGTTGCAATCCTGAGTGGTGGCGAGCTCGAGGTGACCGTGCGCAACGCCGGCGGGCGCGGCGGCCGCTGCCAGGAATATGCGCTGGCGCTGGCCCTGGCGCTGGCCGGTACGCCCGGGATCGCCGCCCTGGCGGCGGATACGGACGGCATCGACGGCGGCGAGGGGCGGACCACCGACCCCGCCGGCGCCCTTGTCGATGAAGGAACGGCGAGCGGGGCGCGCCTTGCGGATGCCCAAAAGGCGCTCGACAACAACGACGCCACGACGTTCTTCGAGGCGGCCGGCGGATTGCTCGTGCGAGGGCCAACGCATACCAACGTCAATGATTTTCGTGCCATCCTGATTGATCCGTGAGCCCCGCCATTCCCACCCTCATGCGGTTTCGTCGCATCCGGCCGGTCGCGCTGGCGATGGCCGCCGTGGCGGCGGCGCTCGGCCTGCTGTCTGGCGCTGCCAGCGCGGATCTCAAGCTATGCAACACGACGGCGAGCCGCGTCGGCGTCGCGATCGGCTACAGGGACGGCACCGGCGGTTGGATTTCGGAAGGCTGGTGGACGATCCCGTCGCACACCTGTGAGACCCTGTTCAAGGGCGCATTGCCGCACCGGCTCTGGTACGTGCATGCGATCGACTACGATCGCGGCGGAGAGTGGGCCGGCCAGTCATTCCTGTGCACGACGGAGAAGGCGTTTACGATCAGGGGTGTTCAGGATTGCGGCAAGCGAGGCTATAAACGCACCGGCTTCTTCGAGGTCGATACGCAGGAAGCCGGTGACTGGACCATACGTTTGACGGACCCAGGCGAAGGGAGCGGCACAGCCAAATGAGACGCAGCCGGCGCGTCAAGATCGTCGCCACGTTGGGGCCTGCGTCGTCGTCTCCCGAGATGATCGAGCGGCTGTTCGAGGCGGGCGTCGACGTCTTTCGCATCAACATGAGCCACTCGTCCTACGACGTGGTGAAGAAGCTGCATGCGGCCGTGCGCTCCGCGGAGGCCAGGTTCGGCCGCCCGATCGGCGTGCTGGCGGACCTGCAGGGCCCGAAATTCCGTGTCGGCGAGCTGGGCGGCGGCAGCGCAATGCTGAACGAGGGCAAGACGTTTGCCTTCGACACGACCGAGCAGCCCGGCACGCCCGACCGCGTTTTCCTGCCGCATCCGCAGATCTTCGAGGCCGTCGAGCCCGGGCACACCCTGCTGCTGGACGATGGCAAAGTGCGCATGACGGTGACGGCCAAGTCGCCCAAGCGCATCGAGGCGAGCGTGGTGGTGGGCGGCGTTCTGGCAAGCCGCAAGGGCATCAGCCTGCCCGATACGGTGCTGCCGATCGGCCCGCTGACGGAGAAGGACCGCAACGATCTCGACTATGCCCTACGGCTGGGCGTGGACTGGGTGGCGCTGTCGTTCGTGCAGCGCGGCGAGGACATGCGGCTCGCGCGCCAGATCGTCGGTCAGGGCGCGGCGCTGATGGCCAAAATCGAGAAGCCGGCGGCGATCACCGACCTCGATGCGATCGTGGCCAATGCCGATGGACTGATGGTGGCGCGCGGCGACCTCGGCGTGGAGATGCCGGTGGAGCGCGTGCCCGGCCTGCAGAAGCAGATCGTCAGCAGGGCGCGCGCTGCCGGCAAGCCGGTGGTGGTGGCGACGCAGATGCTGGAGAGCATGATCACCTCGCCGGTGCCGACGCGCGCGGAGGTGTCGGACGTGGCGACTGCCGTGTTCGACGGCGCGGATGCGATCATGCTGTCGGCGGAATCTGCTGTCGGCAAATACCCGATCGAGGCGATCCGCATGATGGACCGCATCGCCATCGAGGTGCAGCACGATCCCAACTACAACGCCATCGTGCACGCGACGCGCACGCCGCCGCAGGAGACTTCGGCCGATGCCATCGCGGCGGCCGCGCATACGGTGGCCGATACCCTCAAGCTCGCGGGCATCATCTGCTACACGGCGACCGGCTCCACCGCGCTGCGGGTGGCGCGCGAGCGGCCCAACCTGCCGGTGATCGGGCTGTCGCCGGTGGTGGCCACGGGCCGCAAGCTGGCGCTGGCGTGGGGCGTGCACTGCGTGCTGACGGGTGACCCAGAGAACCAGGCGGCGATGGTGCGCAAGGCGTGCCGCATCGCCTTCGAGGAAGGGTTCGCCAAGGCAGGCGAGGGCGTGCTGATCATTGCCGGCGTGCCGCTCGGCTCGCCCGGCACCACCAACATGGTGCGCATCGCCTATCTCGACGATCAGGGCAATCCGGTCGCGGAAGGCAGCTAGCGGCTTTCAGATACTAACGTTGTCATCCCGGCCGAGCGCAGCGAGAGCCGGGACCCAGGGCAACATGCTCGTGCGGTGACTTTGGGCCCCTGGGTCCCGGATGGCGGCTGCGCCGCCTCCGGGATGACAGAAGGGGACGTGTCGCATCAAACGGCACCGTCATTCCCAGGCGGGAATCCAGTGCAGCGCGCTGCGAAGGCAAGCTGTCCATCGCACAGCCGATGCGGGCCACGGCGCGTGTGCGAAGCCGGCGTCCCTAGTTGAGACGTGATCTGGACCCCCGCCTTCGCGGGGGTGACGTCACTTTGGTGGCGCGTCGCTCCGCGTCAAATGTCGGTCATGACTTTGAAGGAGCCCCGCGGGCAGAGGGGTGCGCCGCCCGCCCGGCATGTGCACCCCCCAACCCGCGCCACTCGCAACGGGTTTTCGCCCACAGTGGACGTCCGAGCCTACCCGCCGGCGCGGCGAGTCGCATGTCACGTAGGTCACACCTGAGGTGATTTTTCGGGCCTGCTATTCGGCCGCCTCGACCTGCCGCTCGAGCGGAATCCCGAGCTCGCCCCACAATGTGGTCAGCGCCGACACCAGCCGGTCCATGTCCTTGTCGGTGTGCTGCGGCTGCGGAGTGATGCGCAGGCGCTCGGTGCCGCGTGGGACGGTCGGATAGTTAATCGGCTGCACGTAGATGTTGAAGCGGGCGAGCAGCGCGTCCGTGATTTTCTTGGTGAGGACGGGATCGCCGACGAGCAGCGGCACGATGTGGCTTGGGTTGCGCATCACCGGCAGGCTGGCTGCCTCCAGCTTGGCCTTGAGCACACGCGCGCGCTCCTGATGGCGCTCGCGCTCGACACTGCTGTTCTTGAGGTGGCGGATACTGGTGACGGCGCCGGCGGCGATGGCCGGGGCCAGCGAGGTGGTGAAGATGAAGCCCGGCGCATAGGAGCGGATGGCGTCGCACAGGTCGCGGCTGCCGGCGATGTAGCCGCCCATGATGCCGAAGCCCTTGGCGAGCGTGCCGTTGATGATGTCGACGCGCTGCATGACGCCGTCGCGCTCGGCGAGGCCGCCGCCGCGGGGGCCGTACAGACCGACGGCGTGCACCTCATCGAGGTAGGTAAGGGCGCCGTACTTGCTGGCGAGATCGCAGATGGCGCCGATGGGGGCCATCGAGCCGTCCATCGAGTAGACGGACTCGAAGGCGATGACCTTGGGCGCGGAGGGATCAGCCTTGCGCAGGCGAGCTTCCAGATCGGCGAGATCGTTGTGGCGCCAAATGTGCTTCTCGCAACTGCCGTGGCGGATGCCAGCGATCATCGACGCGTGGTTCTTGGCGTCGGAGAAGATGACGAGGCCCGGAAGCAGCTTGGCGAGGGTGGCGAGCGTGGTGTCGTTGGCGACGTAGGCGGATGTGAAGACCAGCGCCGCTTCCTTGCCGTGGAGGTCGGCAAGCTCGGTCTCGAGCTCGACGTGATAATGCGTGGTGCCGGAGATGTTGCGGGTGCCGCCCGAGCCGGCGCCGGCCATGTCGATCGCCTCGTGCATGGCCTCCAGCACGGCGGGGTGCTGGCCCATGCCGAGGTAGTCGTTCGAGCACCAGACCGTGATGGGT
This sequence comes from uncultured Hyphomicrobiales bacterium, assembly GCA_902826255.1. Taxonomy (GTDB): domain Bacteria; phylum Pseudomonadota; class Alphaproteobacteria; order Rhizobiales; family Hyphomicrobiaceae; genus AWTP1-13. Next base: position 5,955 of record CADEEC010000201.1, read on the forward strand.
CGCGCGCTGTCGCCGTCGAAATGATGCGCAGTGGGGAACCGGCCGCGGTTGCGGCGGATATCGGCGAAGACGCGGTAGCGGCCTTCCTCCTTCAGCTTGTCGAGCGCCTGGGAGAAGACCTTGCCGTAGTCCATGAATACGAACCCCTCGCCTGGACCCACAAATATCGAGGCAAATCAGCGCCAACGGCTCGGCCGGAGGCTGCGATTAGACGCATTCTAGAGCAGGATGCCGCATTGGTAAGCCCCCCGTTTGTCGCATGGAGGG
>CADEEC010000202.1:0-3066 GCA_902826255.1 uncultured Hyphomicrobiales bacterium
CTCCCGTCGGGCAGCGCGAGCCGATGCAGGAATGGCGGCACGTGGCGCGCCGCACCATCATCGGCGTCGGCATCTTCTCGGTGTTCGTCAACCTGCTGATGCTGACGATGCCGATCTACCTGTTCCAGATCTCGGACCGGGTGCTGACCAGCCGCAGCGTCGAGACGCTGATGATGCTGTCGCTGCTGGCGTTCGGGTTCATCCTGGTGCTTGCGCTGCTCGACACGCTGCGCCGCCAGGTGCTGGGGCGCCTGGCCACGCGCATGGAGACCATTCTCGGCGCGCCGGTGATCACCAGCATCATCTCGACGGCGCCGGCGAGCGACAGCGGCAGCATCGTGCCGCTGAGGAGCCTGCATCAGGTGCGCGGCTTCATGGCCAGCTCCACCATGATCACGCTGTTCGATGCGCCGATGGCGCCGCTGTATTTCGCGGCTGTTTTTCTGATCCATCCGAGCCTCGGCTGGGTGACGCTCGGCGCCGGCCTGCTGCTCGCCGTGATCGCCTATTTGAATCAGCATGCGACGGCTGCGGCACAGACGGTCGCCAGCATGCACGCGGCCAAGGCCGATGCGCAGGCCGAGTCGCTCGCTCGCAACGCCCAGGTGATCAACGCCATGGGCATGCTGAACGAAAGCGTCGTGCAGTGGGGCCGCGAGCAGCGCCTCGCGCTCACAGGGCATATGCAGGCGCTCGATGCAGGCTTCTGGATCAGCGGCTCCTCGCGCTTCTTCCGGTTGCTCACGCAGATCGCCATTCTCGGCTGGGGCGCCTATCTCGCGCTGGAAGGTCAGCTCACGGGCGGCATGATGATCGCCGCCTCCATCATCGCGGGCCGCGCGCTGCAGCCGCTGGAAGGCATGATCGAGGGCTGGCGCAGCGTGGTTCAGACGCGCGCCGCCTACGGCCGCGTGCGTGCGGCAGTGGAGGCGGTGCAGAAGGAGAAGCCGCGCCTGCGCCTGCCCAAGCCGCTGGGCAAGCTGACGGTCGAGAAGATTCTCTACCTGCCGCCGGGCACCAAGGAGCCGGTGCTCAACGGCGTCAGTTTCGAATTGCTGCCGGGCGAGTCGCTCGCCATCGTCGGCCCGTCGGGTTCCGGCAAATCGACGCTTGCGCGCGTTCTGGTCGGCTGCCTGCTGCCGACGGCCGGCAAGGTGCGGCTTGACGGCACGGAGCTTCGCAACTGGGACCGCCGCCAGTTCGGCGAGTTCACCGGCTACCTGCCGCAGGAGGTCGAGCTGTTCCCGGGCTCGATCAAGGAAAATGTCTGCCGCATGCGCAGCGACCTGCCGGATGACAAGGTCTATGCGGCGGCGGTGCTGTCCGGCGTGCACGACATGATCTGCCAGCTGCCGCAGGGCTACGAGACGGTGCTGGAGCGCAACGGCGCGCCGCTGTCGGGCGGGCAGAAGCAGCGCGTGGCCTTGGCGCGCGCTTACTTCGGTGAGCCGGCGATGGTGGTACTCGACGAGCCCAATTCCAATCTCGACGCCGCCGGCGAGCAGGCGCTGGCCGACACCATGGTGCGTGCCAAGCAGATGGGCGTGACGACCGTCGTCGTCACGCAGCGGCCGGCGCTGCTCAGCATCGTCGACAAGGTGCTGATCCTGCGCGGCGGCCGCGCCGAAGCCTTCGGTGCGCCGCGCGACGTGCTACGGCGGGTGGCGGCCCCGGCCAAGCCGGCCGAGGCGCAGGCCCCGGCAGCACAGGCGCCGCAGATTGCGCAGGCTGCGCCATGAGCCAGGTCCCGCCCAGCATGGACGACTGGCACAAGGGCGTGCCGGCGAGCGTGCGCCGGCCGCTGACGATCGGTGCGGCGATCCTTCTCGTCTGCGTCGGCGGATTCGCGGCATGGTCGCTGTTCGCGCCGCTCAACGGCGCGGTGGTCGTCTCGGGCACCTTCGTCGCCACCGGCCAGAACAAGCACGTGCAGCACCTGGAAGGCGGCATCCTGCGCGAGGTGCTGGCCAAGGAAGGCGATCTGGTCGAAGCGGGCCAGCCGCTGCTCAGGCTCGACGCAACGGCGGCCAGCAGCAAGCTGCGGCGCCTGGAAGGCCGTAACAAACGCGCGCTCATCATGCGGGCGCGGCTGGAAGCGGAGCTGGACGACATTCCTTCATTCAAACTGCCGCATGAACTGCGTGCGGAAAGTGCCGATGTCGAGGTACGGGCGATCTACGATCGCCAAGTGTCGGAGCTGGATGCGCGCCGCGCCAAGCGCCTGACGGAAGAGCAAGTGCTGCGCAAGGAGATCGCCGGACTGCAGGAGAGCATCACCGGCTACAGCGCGCAGTCGGCCTCCACCACGCGCAGGCTGGCGCTGTTCGGCGAGGAGCTGAAGGACAAGCAGCAGCTTCTGCAGCAACAACTCGTGCGGCGCACGGACATTCTCTCACTGCAGCGTTCGGAGGCCGCGCTCACCGGCGAGCTGGGCGAGCTGACCGCGCGCATCGCGGATGCGCGCGAGCGCATGTCGCGCGCCGAGCAGCAGATTGCGCAAATTCGCTCGGCGGCGATGCAAAAGACGATCGAGGAATTGCGCACGGTCGAGACCGAGGTCGACGACCTGCACGAGCAGCTGCGTGCCGCCCGTGACGTGGTCGAGCGCACCGAGATGAAGGCGCCGGTGCGCGGCATCATCGTCAAGCTGAACCAGCACACGCCCGGCGGCGTGGTGGGTGCGGGCGCCGTGATCTTGGAATTGTTGCCCGTCAACGACGAACTGATCATCGAGGCACGGCTCAATCCGAACGAAATCTGGCACGTGAAGCGCGGCCAGGAGGCGCTGGTGCGGCTCTCCGCGCTCAACCAGCGGCTCACCCCGATGGTGGACGGCAAGGTGTCCTACGTTTCGGCCGATGCGGTGGCGACGCAGTATGCGCGCACCAAGAGCGAGCAGGAAGCGCCGCAGCGGCCGACCTACGTTGTGCGGGTGCGCCTCGATGAGGCCGACGTGCGCGGCAAGCTGCTCGACTTCAAGCCGACGCCCGGCATGCCGGCCGACATCTTCATCAAGACCGGCGAGCGCACCTTCTTCGACTACATCATGCGCCCGGTGTGGGACAG
>CADEEC010000202.1:3166-6216 GCA_902826255.1 uncultured Hyphomicrobiales bacterium
GGGTAGTGCAGGCTGATTGAAGGTCGCTAGCGCCGCGCCATCATGTCCGCGACCAGTTCGCCGATGGCGAGCGACGCGGTGAGGCCGGGGCTTTCGATGCCGTAGAGGGCGACGAGGCCGTCGAGGCCGTGCGTGCCGGCGCCGTGGACGGCGAAGTCGGGCACCGGCTCGCCCTCGCGATAGAGCTTGGGGCGCACGCCGGTGTAGTCGGCGTGCAGGCGGCTGGCGTCGAGACCCGGATAATAGCTGCGGATGAAATCGAGGAACTTGGCGAGCTTCTCGGGCTGGAAGCTGTAGTCGATCTCGGGTGTCCACTCGATGTCGGGGCCGAACTTGCAGCGCCCGCCGATGTCGACGGTGGCGTGCAGACCGAGCCAGGCGCCGTCGGGCAACGGGTAGATGTGGCGGGTGAACGGCGAGCGGCCCGAGAGCGCGTAGTATTGGCCCTTTGCGAAGTAGGTCTCGGGCGGCTTGTAGCCATTGCCGAAATCGAGCGTCGCGGCGAGCTTGGTGGCGTGCAGGCCGGCGGACAGGACGAGACTTGCGCAGGTGATGACGCCCGGCGCGTCGCCGCCCGTCGTCAAACTGAAATGGCCTTGCGGCGTCCGCTCGATGCGCTCGACGGGACAGCGCAGCACGACCGAGCCGCCATGCGCCTCGATGCCGCCTTCCAGTGCCAGCATGAAACTGTGGGCGTCGATGATGCCCGTGGACGGCGAGATCAGGGCTGCGACGCAGGACAGCTCCGGCTCCAGGTCGCGCGCGGCGTTGCCGCCGATGTGCTCCAGATCGGTGACGCCGTTCCGGGCCGCCGTTTCCTTGAAGGCGAGCAGCTTGGGGAGCTGGTTTTCGTGCGTGGCCACCAGCAGCTTGCCGCAGCGGGCGTGCGGTACGCCGTGCTCGGCGCAGAAGCGATAGAGCAACTCCTTGCCGCGCACGCACAAGGTCGCGCGCAGGCTGCCCGGCGGGTAGTAGATGCCGGCGTGGATCACCTCGCTGTTGCGCGAGGACGTCTCCGAGCCGATCAGCGCGTGCTGCTCCAGCACCATCACCTCACGCCCGGATTGCGCCAGCGCATGGGCGACGGCGAGCCCTACGGCCCCGGCGCCGACGACAATGGTCTCAACGTCCGGCGTCATGGGGCTCTGTGCGGGGATGGCGAGGTGTCACCCGTCAGCGGTTAGCGCCTTTTGTGCGGGCGCCGCAAGCCTTCTCTCCCACAGGCCGTGTCCGATCATGCCGACGGCCATGGCGGCGACGAACACGATCACGGCGGGCGACAGCGACACGAGCGCCTCGATGGCCGGTCCGGGGCACAGCCCGACCAGGCCCCAGCCCAGGCCGAACAGGACGGAGCCGAGGATCAGGCGTCCGTCGATGTCGGTCGTCGTCGGCCACTGGCTGCGTGTGGCGAGCAGCGGGGCGCCGCGGCCGCGGGCGATAGCGTAGCCGAAATAGGTCACGATCAGAGCCACGCCCATGACGATGGCGAGGCTGGGGTCCCAGGCGCCGAAGATGTCGAGGAAGGCCAGCACCTTTGCCGGCTGCACCATGCCGGAGATCAGCAGGCCGAGGCCGAAGACGAAGCCGCACACGAAGCTGGCGAGGAGGAACATGCGGTGCCTCACAGGATGTGGCGGGTGACGGCGACGACGGCAATCGCCGTCGCCATGAAGACGAGCGTGGCCACGATCGAGCGCGGCGACAGGCGGGCCATGCCGCACACGCCGTGGCCCGAGGTGCAGCCGGCCGCCATGCGGGTGCCGAAGCCGACGAGCAGCCCGCCCGCCGCGACCAGGACGAGGCTGGAAGGCATCTGCGGCATCGCCATCGGGTAACCGGCGGCGGCCGCGGCCAGAGGCGCCGCCAGCAGCCCGGCGATGAAGGTGCCGCGCCACCTCCGCTCTTCGCCGCCCGAAACCAGCAGCCCCGCGAAGATGCCGCTGATGCCCGCAACGCGGCCCAGCAGCAGCATCAGCAGCACGCTGGCGAGGCCGATGAGGGCGCCGCCGACGGCGGCCGAGAGGGGCGTGAATTCAACCACGTGGGGGGCCTCCATGAGGGCGGGTCATGATGGAGAGAGCGCGAGGCCGACATATAGGGGCTGGAGCGGGATTCGGCAGGACGTACCTTCCCGGTAGGAGGTGGCCGGTGGCTGTGCACGGCATCGCGGCCGGCCCTTGCCTGGGTAGTCCATAGCAGGTACAAGACAGGAACATAGTTAGAACGATATCGCGCGACATACAGGGCGGTGGAGGGCCGGGGCGGGGCGGGTTGGCCCACCGGCGACTCTGTTAGACCGGACAGACAGTGTACGAGGGAGGTATCGCATGGGCCTGTTCCAGCCGTCCAATCGCCAGGGTTTCCAGCCGCACGCCCATGGCGCCGGCGAGCGGTGCCCGATGTGCGAGCAGCCCATCGCCCAGGACATCGCGCGCAAGATCGAGCAGCGCCAGCAGGAACAGGCGCGGGCGGCACTGGCGAAGGCCGAAGCGGAGATGGCCGGCAAATACAAGCAGCAGCTGGCCGAAGCGTCGGCGGCTGCCGAGCAGAAGATCGCCGCGGCGCGTGCGGAGACGAAGGCTGCGGCGGACGCCGCCTCAGCGCAGAAGTTTGCCGACATGCAGGCGAGGCTCGCCCAGGCCGAGCAGGCCAGGACCGCTGCGGCCGAGCAGATGACGGCGCTCAAGGCCGGGCAGGAGACGGCCGTCAAAGCGGCGGTCGAGAAGCAGGTGACCGAGGCGCTGGAGGCGGCACACAAGCAGAAGGAGGACATGCAGCGGGAGAAGGAGTCTGCGGTGCTTGCGGAGAAGGCCAAGGTGCTGAAGCTGCAATCCGAGCTGGCCGACATGCAGCGGAAGCTCGAAGGCAAGACCGCCAACGAGCTGGGCGAAGGCTGGGAGATCGATCTCTACGAGCAGCTGCGCACCACGTTCGAGACGGACCGCATCGCCCGCGTGCCCAAGGGCGTCAACGGCGCCGACGTGATCCACGAGGTGGTGCACAACGGCAAGGTGTGCGGCAAGATCATCTACGACGCCAAGAACCGC
>CADEEC010000203.1 GCA_902826255.1 uncultured Hyphomicrobiales bacterium
GCGACGTATCCTGCAAACACATCGCCAAAATTGCCGGTCGGGACCGAGAAGGACACTTTTCGATGTGGTGCCCCGAGCGAGGCCGCAGCCGCAAGATAGTAGGTGATCTGCGCCACCACGCGCGCCCAGTTGATCGAATTCACGCCCGCCAGCTTTACGCGATCGCGGAAGGCGTGATCGTTGAACATCGCTTTCACGAGCGCCTGGCAATCGTCGAACGTGCCGTTGATGGCGACCGCGTGCACATTCGACTCTGAAGCCGTTGTGATCATCCTGCGCTGTACGTCGGAGATGCGGCCGTTCGGAAACAAGACGATCGCATCCGCGCGTCTGCGGCCGCGAAAGGCTTCCACAGCGGCACCGCCCGTATCGCCCGAGGTGGCACAGACGATGACAACGCGCTCGTTGCGCACTTCCAGCACACGGTCCATGAGCCGCGCGAGCAACTGCATCGCCACGTCCTTGAACGCGAGCGTGGGCCCGTGAAACAGCTCCAATATCCACACGTTGCGATCGATTTGCACCAGCGGCGTGATGGCTGGGTGCCTAAAGCGCGCGTAGGCATCTCTCGAAATGGCGACCAAGTCGGCCCTCGGGATGGTATTGCCAGCGAAGAGCCCCAGAACGGTCGCAGCGATGTCCGCAAAAGGCGCCTGCGCGAAATCTGCAATCTGCTGCGGGGCCAGCCGCGGCCAAGTGTCGGGCATGTACAGCCCGCCATCACGCGCCAGCCCCGCGAGGAGGGCGTCGTCAAACCCAAGCGGCGGGGCCTCGCCTCGGGTGCTGATGTAGCGCACAGGAACCAGACTTTCGTTCTGTTCAAGGGGGTCACGGACTGCCGCAAACTAGGGCGCAAGCTGGGGGCAAAACAAGGCGAATACCCTTCCGTCCAAGGGTTACCCAAAGCCGCATCTAGGACGATGCCCTGACGGCCCTTAACCGTTTGGCACAAAAGACCAGAAAAACAGCCACAAGAGCCAAGGCAAGGCCATACCAGGTTATGGCGTACTCGAGGTGCCGATTGGGCAGAGCAATCCGGGTGACCCCGCCCTTGGGAAGACCCGCACCCGGCTCGGGCTCGGCATCAGCATCAATCGACAGGGACACCACAGGCTTCGCCTCCGAACCGAACGCCGATTTGGTCATTGCAGGGAGATCCGGCCAGTACCAGATGTTCTGTCGCGCATCGTTCTCCGGCGCGAATAGAGCCTTACCGATCCCGGTTCGTACCAGTCCTGTAATCCTCCGGGTCCCGGCCACTTGGCCTTCCATGCGCGCCGCAGGCAGTTTGCGGGCATCCGGCACGGCGCCGCGATTCACCCAGACAAGCAGAGACCTCGTCTGGAACGGCGTATAGACGTGCCAGGCAAGCCCACTTGGTGCTGGTGCGTAGAGATACCTCTCCTTGTCGTGCAGAAATCGCCCTTCTGCAACGACATGCAGATACTCGATATCCTCCCCCGCTTTCGCGCGATCGATCGCATCCTGCAACGGGATCGGCGGCGCTTTGACCCGTTCGGCTATCTTGGCGAGCAGTGCTTCCTTCCATCGCTTGCGTTCGAGTTGCCAACTCCCGAGGCCAACAAGGATGCCAAGGGCGGCGAGCGCAACAATCGTTGGCCAGATCAGGTGGGCTTGTCGAAATTGCCGAAGCATGGCCTCAATCGCCGGCTCCGGCGTCACCAGCGTTGTGCTTGTATTGCAGGGCAATCAGCGTCGCTTTCAGCATGCGCAGCAGGGCCAGTGCCAACAATGGCGTCAACAGGCCCCAAAGCACGACGTGGACCCAGACTGGTGGATGCAGCTTGAACTCCACCAACAAGGCAGAGCCAAGGACTAGGAAGCCGAGAATGAGGATGGCGAAAACTGCGGGGCCGTCGCCTGAATCAGCGAACGCGTAGTTCAGACCGCAGCGAGAACAACGCGTGTTGAGCGCCAATCCGGAACGGAAGAGGGAGCCCTGGCCGCATCTGGGACATTTGCCGCGGATGCCCGCAACAAACGGCGACGGTGGTGGAGTGACGCTCATATCAAGGCTCCAGGCGTGACGCAGAGCGACTGCGGCGTGGAGCTGGCGATCCGGCTCGAGGCCCGGATCGCCACTCGAGTGTGCTTCCTCAGTGTCCCAGCGGGGCGCTGCCCGCGCCGATGACGTATATGCAGGCGAACAAGAACAGCCAAACCACGTCGACGAAGTGCCAGTACCAAGCCGCCGCCTCAAAACCGAAGTGCTGCTTGGGTGTGAAGTGACCAGCCATCGCGCGGAACAAGCACACCAAAAGGAACAAGGTTCCGATGATGACGTGTGCGCCATGGAACCCGGTCGCCATGAAGAACGTGGCGCCGTAAATATGGCCAGCGTAGTTGAACCCGGCGTGCATATATTCGTAGGCTTGGCACAGCGTGAACACGACGCCGAGCACGACCGTCAGAAAGAGGCCCCAGATCAGTCCCTTCCGATTGTTCTCCAGCAACGCGTGATGAGCCCACGTCACGGTGGTGCCGGATGTGAGAAGGATCAGCGTGTTGACGAGCGGCAAGCCCCAGGGATCAAAGGTCCCCTTGAAGTTCTCACTCGGCTTTGGCGGCCAATGCCCCCCGGTCAGCTCGTTACGCTGGACCATGCCGATCAGCTCATTCGTGTCCGACACGGCTCCGTTGGGTGCCACGACCTGAAGCGGGTGGACGGCGGCGGGAAAGAGCGATGCGTCGAAATAAGCCCAGAACCATGCGACGAAGAACATCACCTCGGAGGCGATGAACATGATCATGCCGTAGCGCAGGTGCAGCTGCACGACAGGCGTGTGATCCCCGGAATGCGCCTCCTTGATGACGTCGCGCCACCAGACGAACATCGTCAGCGCGACGCCCGCGGCACCGATGAAAAACACCGTCGGACCGCGCAGGCCGAACAGGCCGGCGCCGCCGCCGAGCGAGCGCATCCATACGATCAGGCCGACGGCCATCACGAAGGCGAAGATCGAGCCCACCAGCGGCCATGGGCTCGGATTGACGAGGTGATAGTCGTGGTGCTTTGCGTGCGCTTCTGCCATTTCCTAGCTCCTGCCCCGTCGCGGGGAACCCAAATCCTTAACCCGACTTATCACCAGCCTTGGCCGCCACGGAACCCGGGACGGCGTGGAACGTGTAGCTGAGTGTGATGTGCGTGACCTTGCGGGCATCCTTGTCGTGCACGATCTCAGGATCGACAAAGAAGCTCACCGGAAACTCGATCGACTGTCCTGGCTCCAGCACCTGCTCCGTGAAGCAGAAGCACTGGACCTTGTTGAAATAGACGGCCGCAATCTCAGGGAACACATTGAACGTGGCTGAACCTTTCACGGGCTTATCGGACGTATTCGTTGCCCGATAGAAGACCAGCATGCTCTCGCCGATCTTGGCCTCCACAGTGTTCTGCACGGGTTCGAACTTCCAGGGCAAGCCGGGGGCAACGTTGCCGTCGAAGCGCACGATAATAGTCTTGTCCAAGACGACAGACGGTACGCTGGTAGCGATCCGCGGCGTGCCGTCAAATCCCGTGACCTGACAGAACAAACGGTACAGCGGAACGGCCGCGTAGGCCGCGCCAACCATGGTCACCACGAGGACAAAGCACCAAGCTGCCAAAGTGCGATGCCGCTTCTTGAGCGCTGTGTTGTCCGGGCCCTGTGTCATTGGCTGTGCGATACCAATAGCGGACGGCTCATAGCGGCCGATTCATCACGTTGCTCCCAAGGTGCACGATGGTGGCGATGTAGAAGATCACCACCAGAGCACCCAGGGCGACGGCAATCCCGATCGACCGCATCTTGCGCCGACGCTGCCATTCGTTCTGGTCGCGATCGTCCACGCCCACTCGCCTCCTGTATCAGGCCGCCCATAAGGCAACCCCACGCTCGATGCAAAGCGTCGCAAACAATGCAAACAGGTACAGGATAGAGAAGCCGAAGAGCCCCTTGGCAGCCTTGTCCGCCTCGCGCCCCTCGCGCTCGCGATAAACACGCAAGGCGTGGGCAAGAAAAACACCGCCGAGGCACATCGACATCAGCAGATAAACGACGCCGCCGAAACCGAGGAGGGCCGGCAAAAAAGCGATCGGCACCAGCAGCGCCGAGTAGATCACGATCTGCTTGCGCGTCTCATCCTGACCGGCAACCACCGGCAGCATCGGCACACCGGCACGCTCATAATCCCGCGTGCGATAGAGCGCCAGAGCCCAGAAATGGGGAGGGGTCCACATGAAAATGATCAAGAACAAGACGATGCTTTCGATGCTGACCGAGCCTGCGGCGGCCGCCCATCCCACCATGGGTGGAAATGCGCCTGCGGCCCCGCCGATAACGATGTTCTGCACCGTCGAGCGCTTCAGCCACATCGTGTAGATAAAAACGTAGAACGCGATGGTCAGGGCGAGCAGTGTGCCCGCCACCCAGTTCACCAGGACGCCAAGGGTGAACACCGAGCCGAGCGAGAGGACGACCCCAAAAGTCAGCGCTTCCTCGGGGGAAACGCGCCCCCGCGGAATCGGCCGCGACGCCGTACGCTGCATGAGCGCATCGATGTCGGCATCGTACCACATGTTAAGGGCGCCCGACGCGCCGGCTCCCACTGCGATACACAGCAGCGCAATCGCTGCCAGCGCAGGATGAAGGGTGGACGGCGCCAGCACCATGCCCGTGAACGCCGTGAACACCACGAGCGACATCACACGCGGCTTCATCAGCGCAAGAAAGTCACCCACGCTGCCGCCTGCCGCTTCTGCGACCGCCGGCCTTCGCGCGCTTGCTCCGATTTCAACCATTGGTCCGTCGCTACCGCGCGTCAGTGGTGCGCAGTCTCCTCCAGCTTCGGCAGGGTCTCGTAGGAATGGAATGCCGGTGGCGAGGACAGCGTCCATTCGAGCGTCGTCGCCCCTGCGCCCCAAGGATTGTTGGGTGCCCGCTGCCTCAGCACGAAGTAGGCATAGAGCATGCTGAACACGAAGATGAGAGTGCCGGCCGCCGTGATGTAGGAGCCGACTGAAGACCACCAGTTCCAGTAAGCGTATGCATCTGGATAGTCGGCGTAGCGTCTCGGCATGCCTGCGAGACCCAGGAAGTGCTGCGGGAAGAACAGCACGTTCGCGCCAATGAACGTGAGCCAGAAGTGCAGCTTGCCCAGCGCCTCGCTGTACATGTAGCCGCTCATCTTCGGGAACCAGTAGTACCAACCGGCAAAGATGGCGAAAACGGCCCCAAGTGAGAGCACGTAGTGGAAGTGCGCAACGACATAGTACGTGTCGTGCAGTGCCCGATCCACACCGGCGTTGGCCAGCATGACGCCTGTCACGCCGCCGAGGGTGAACAGGAAGATGAAACCGAGCGCCCACAGCATCGGTACGCGGAACTGAATAGAGCCACCCCACATGGTGGCGATCCAGGAGAAAATCTTCACACCCGTCGGAACGGCGATGACCATCGTCGCGAACACGAAGTAGGCTTGCGCGTCGACGCCCATGCCGGACGTGTACATATGGTGCGCCCACACGATGAAGCCGATGAAGCCGATCGCAACCATGGCGTAGGCCATGCCGAGATAGCCGAACACCGGCTTCTTGGAGAACGTTGACACGATGTGGCTGATCATGCCGAAGCCGGGCAGAATGAGGATGTAGACCTCCGGGTGCCCGAAGAACCAGAACAGGTGCTGGTACAGGACGGGATCACCGCCACCCGCTGCATTGAAGAACGTGGTGCCGAAGTTGCGGTCGGTCAGCAGCATCGTAATGGCGCCAGCCAACACCGGCAGCGACAGCAAGAGCAGGAATGCCGTGACCAGCACGCTCCACACGAACAGCGGCATCTTGTGCAGCGTCATCCCGGGCGTACGCATATTGAAGATAGTCGTGATGAAGTTGATCGCTCCAAGAATGGACGATGCACCGGCGAGATGCAGCGAAAGGATAGCGAAGTCCATCGCCGGACCTGGATGCCCCGACGTCGACAGCGGCGCGTAGACCGTCCATCCTGCGCCCACGCCCGACATGTTCGAGGGACCTTCGACAAACATCGATATCAGCAGCAGGGTGAACGCCGCAGGCAGCAGCCAGAACGAAATGTTGTTCATGCGCGGGAACGCCATGTCGGGCGCGCCGATCTGCAACGGCACGAACCAGTTGCCGAAGCCGCCGATCATGGCCGGCATCACCATGAAGAAC
>CADEEC010000204.1 GCA_902826255.1 uncultured Hyphomicrobiales bacterium
GTCCGGGAAGGCCTTGATCAGGCGGCCGATCAGCGGCAGCGAGAAGCCGACCTGGGCGACCGGCGGGATGTGATAGAGGTAGAGGCGCAGCTTGTCGTCGCCCACGCCCTCGATCACTTGGGCGAAGTAGCGAAACAAGCCGTCCTCGCTCGGTCCCTTGTAATAGAAGGGCGGCAGCATCAGCACGCCGCCGCACTCCAGGTCGAGCGCGTGGCGCGTCAGCACGACCGTGTCCGCGAGCGAGCAGGTGCCGGTGCCGGGCATCAGCTTGGCCGGCTCGATGCCTTCATCGACCAATTCCTCCAGCATCTCCATGCGCTCGTCGAGGCCGAGCGAGTTGGCTTCGCTGGTGGTGCCAAACGGCGCCAGCCCCGTGCAGCCCTCGGCCATCAGCCAGTGCGCGTGGTCGACGAAGCGGCCGGCATCGGGGTTGCCGTCCTCGCCGAACGGCGTGAGCGCCGGAGCGATGACGCCCCCGAAATTTCCCTTCTTCTGCATGGATCACCCCTGCCTTGGTTGTCTCATCTACTCCGGCATCGGTATGCCGGGCTGCTTGACCGGTACATGGTAGGCCTTCTGAACCGCAGGCCGCGCCGCGATCGCCTTATACCAGCGCAGCACATTGGGGTATTGCTTGAGATCGACGGTCTGCCATTCGAAGCGGGACACCCAGGGCCACGTCGCCATATCGGCGATCGAATAGTCGCCGGCCATGTATTCCGCTTCCGCCAGCCGGCGGTCGAGCACGCCGTAGAGCCTGTTGGCCTCGGCGAGGTAGCGCTCCTCCGCGTAGGGCGCCTTGCCCTTGTTGTATTTCACGAAGTGATGCACCTGCCCGTACATCGGCCCCACGCCGCCCATCTGCCACATGAGCCATTCCATCGTGCGCCACTTGGCATCCTCGTTCTTGGACCAGAACTTGCCGGTTTTCTCGGCGAGGTACATGAGGATGGCACCGGACTCGAACAGCGAGCGGCCATTGTCGCGATCGACAATCGCGGGGATGCGGTTGTTGGGGCTGATCTTCAGAAACTCGGGCTTGAACTGGTCGCCCTTGCCGATGTCGATGGGGTGCACCTCGTAAGGCAGGCCGCACTCCTCCAGCATGATCGAGACCTTGCGGCCGTTCGGCGTCGACCACGTGTAGAGATCGATCATCTCGAGTTCCCGTAATTTTTTGTTTGGCGCGAAGCGGCGAAGCTAAACGAATGCGTCTGCTGGAGCAATGACGCGCGGCCCGCACCTACTGTTCATACGATGTCTTAACTGCAGACACAGTTTCGCCTCAATGCGACAGAACCGTGAACCTTCGGCTGGCGCGAGGTCCGACGGCTCTCACGAGCCCGGTCATCCGTCGCTTCGGAGCTTTTAGCGCCGTTCTCAACCCAAGCTCCCCAAGGGAGCGGCGGACCTGACCGGACGACCTCGCGCCAGCCGACATCTTTCTTTTCGCACTATGAAAGCTGCGACCGTAAGCGCGCATCGCGGCGCGCCGTGCATTGCCCTATGCTTGGGTCGGCCCGGTGAGGAAACGCATCCATGATCCTGGAATTTGTGACGTTCAAGAACCCCGCAGGGTTGTCGCGCGAGGCGGAGCTGGCAGGCGCCCGATCCGTTGTCGCGAAATGGCGCGCCAACCCCGATCTTCTGCGCAAGCACTTCATGCGCACCGAGGACGGAAGCCACGGCGGCGCCGTCTATGTGTGGAAGTCACGCGCGGCAGCCGAAGCCGCGCACGGGCCGGAGTGGCGCGCCTCCGTCAAGGCCCGTACTGGCTCGGAGCCAACCTGCCAGTACTTCGACCTGCTGCTCCTCGTCGACAACGAGCACGCCAAGGTGACGGAATTTCCCGAACCCGCCGGCGGAGCTTGAGCCTACTTCGACTGCGGGATCTTGGAGTCGGTGCCGCCGCCCGGCGTCAGATTGATCTGGGGCAGAGTGCCGCCACCGCCACCGGGAGCCGGCGGAGGCTGCTGCTGCGGGCCCGGCCTCGCGGGTGCGGCCGGGATTGGCGTATCCAGCAGCGAGGGCTGCCTGCCCGGCTGCGCGGCCATGATCGACAGGATGAGGCTGGTCGCAAAGAAGGCCGTCGCCAGCCCTGCCGTGACGCGCGTGAGAAAATTGCCTGCTCCGCGGCCCGTCATGAACCCGCCGCCGCCGCCGATACCGAGCGCGCCGCCCTCCGAGCGCTGCAGCAGCACGACAGCAATCAGGCCAAGGGCCAGCATGATATGAATGATGAGAATGACCGTCGCCATCTGCGGCAACTTTCCTCGATCTTGACTTGATGCGGGGCTTCTACACCACCCCCGCGCGCGCCGCTACCACCTCAAAGCGCCGCAGCCAACGCCTGCCCGTCACTTCGGGGCCGGCTTCGTCTTGGTGGCAAACGGATCGGTGTTGGGATCGGCCTGCGGCGGCCTGTAGGCGTCGTCGACCTTCGCTTTGGGCTTGGGCGCCGGCTTCGCGGCCGCCTTCTTCTCGGTACTCTTTTCCGGTCCGGAGGCAGGTTCCTGCTTGGCAGCCGGCTTCCTAGCCGGGGGCTGCGCCGCCTTCGCGTCCTTTTCCTTGCTCTTGTCCGCCTTCGGCTTGGCCTTCGGTTTCGGCCCGGCCTTGGCCGGGGCGGCCTCCCCCTCCTTGGTCAGCCCCGCAAGCGGCGGATCGGGGTCCGGGTCGGGATCGGGAGAGAGATTGACCAGGTTGAAGCCATTGCAGCGAAAGAGCATCTGCGCGTCGACCTCGATCAGGCGGCGTACCTGGTTCACAGCATCAGGAGACAGGTTGCCCTTCGCCCATTCCGGGCCCTTGGCCATGTTGTTGCGCGCGCCGGCAAACTCGAGTTGCAGACGCTCGCCATTGAGCTTGCCGCACGCCTCCGCATCGAGCGGGGCGGCGCGTACCTCCTGCAAGGCGAACACAAGCGCGGCAACTGAACCCAGCAAAAGGCAGCAGCGTTTCATGATCTCACGAACCGGCTGACGTCGTGGTTGCTCAAGGGAGCGACGCACGAAAATGGGGCGCCGCAAGACATCTCAGGTCGGCCGACACTAAGCCCTTTTTGGGGCGACGGGGTCAAGCGCCGTAGGCGGCGATGATGCCGAGGAAGTCATTGGCCTTCAGGCTGGCGCCGCCGACCAAGGCACCGTTTACGTCCGGCACCGCCATCAGCTCGCGCGCGTTGTCCGGCTTCACGGAGCCACCATAAAGAATGCGCATGGCGCCGCCCGTGCCTCCAAAGCGTGCAACCAGTGCGCCGCGCAGAAACTTGTGCACCGCCGCCACATCCGCTGCGGTCGGCGTAAGGCCCGTACCGATCGCCCACACCGGCTCATAAGCGATCACGGTGTTGCCGGCATTGGCCGCGTCCGGCAGCGAGGCCGCGAGTTGCCGGCCTACGACGCTGAGCGTCAGCTCCGCGCGCCGTTCACCCGCCGTCTCGCCGATGCACACGATGGCCGTCAGCCCGGCCCGGTGCACCGCTTCCGCCTTGCGCCTCACATCGCTCGAGCGCTCGCCATGGTCGCTGCGGCGCTCCGAGTGGCCGACGATGACGGCACGCGCGCCTGCATCTTTGAGCATCTCGGCCGAGATGTCGCCGGTGTGGGCACCGCTCGCGGCAGCGTGGCAGTCCTGAGCACCTATCAGGAGCGGCGAGTTGGCCGCCTCGCGCGCAAGCTCGGCAATGAGTGTCGCGGGTGGACAGATCATGACGTCGGCGGGCCCGGACTTCGACAAGGCATCGCGCACACGCCGGGCCTCGGCCAACGAAGCGGCGAGCCCATTCATTTTCCAGTTGCCCGCAACGAGAGGGCGCACGCTGCTAGTCATGAGTACGGGGTTCCTTCACGTAGTTTCTGCGTTGCGGCGTCATGTTCGCCCACCATCCCGGATTCGTTGCTATTCATACGACAACCGGCGCCAAAGCGCGAAAAATCTGGACTTCGCCGCAGCGGCCGGTAAAGACGGGAATATTCAAGGCATCCAAGCGGATCGGTCATGCTCGACAGTATGCGCAAAGGCGTCGGCAACATTTTCACCAAGCTCCTGCTTGGATTGCTGGTGCTCGCATTTGCCGTCTGGGGCATCGGCGACATGACCTTCCGCGGCCAGGACGCCAACGTCATCGCCACCGTCGGCAAGACCCAGCTCACGGTGGAGGATTTCCGCCGCACCTATGATGAGGAGCTGCAGGCCGTATCTGCGCGCCTCGGCCGCCGCCTCACGACGGACGAAGCCAAGGCGCTCGGGCTGCACACGCGCGCGTTGACGCGCATGATCGGGTTCGCTGCCATCGACGTCAACGCCAAGGAGCTGCGCGTTACCGTCTCCGACCAGATCGTCGCCAACATCATCCGGGGCGACGCCTCGTTCAAGGGGCTGACCGGCGAGTTCGACCGGCGTAAGTTCCAGCAAGAGATTAGCAAGATAGGCTATCGCAGCGAGAACCAGTATATCCGTGACCGCCAGAGCGACATCATTCGCGAGCAGCTGACGGAAACGATCGGTGCGGCTGCCACGCCGCCGCGACCAGTCCTGGAGGCGCTCTATCGCTACGGCGGCGAGACACGCACCGTGCAGTTCATCACGCCGGACCTCGCCAAGCTCATCAAGATCGAGAAGCCGGACGACGCCAAGCTGAAGGTCTATTTCGACCTCAATAAGCTGCGCTACGTGGCGCTGGAATCGCGCAAGGCCAACGTATTGCTTTTGAGCCGCGACGTGGCCGCCAAGAGCATCGCCATCAGCGACGACGATCTCAAGGCCGCCTACGAGGCCTCGAAGGACACCTTCAACGTCGTCGAGAAGCGCCGCGTTTCGCAGATGACGTTCCCCGACATGGCTGCCGCCGACAAGGCCTACGCCGAGCTGTCGAAAGCCAAGAACTTCGACGAGACGGCAAAGAAACTCGGCTTCCCACCCAACGAGATCGATCTGGGCCTGCTGTCGCGTGCCGAGATGATCGATCCCAAGATTGCCGAGGCGACTTTCGGCCTGAAGAAGGACGAGCTGTCGAAGCCGATCCAGGGCCAGTTCTCGATCGCCCTCGTAAGGGTGTCAGATATCCAGGGCGGCAAGCAACGAACGTTCGAGGAAGTGAAGGGCGAGATCCGCGACCGCCTGTCGACGGATCGCGTCGGGCAGATGATCAGCACGCTACACGACAAGGCGGAAGACGAGCGTGCCAAGGGTACGCCCCTGAAGGAGATCGCCCAGGCGTTGAAGATACCCTTCATCGAGGTTGCCGACATCACGCAGCTCGGCAAAACGAGCGACGGCAAGACGGCGCTCGATCACGTCGACGCCCCGCGCATTGCCGCGGCGATATTCGCCGCAGCGCCCGGCGTCGAGACCGATATCATCGATCTCGCCGACGGCGGCTACGCCTGGTTCGATCTCGTCTCCGTCACGCCGCAGCGCGAACGCACCTTCGAGGAAGCCAAGGCTACGGCGGAAACCGACTATCTCGAGGCCGAGCGGCGCAAGGAGATCGAGGCGCTGGCGACCAAGCAGGTCGAGCGCATCAAGGGCGGCGCAAGCGTCGACGCGATCGCCAAGGAGCTCGGCGCTAAACCGGAGACGGCGGACAACCTGAAGCGCGGCGCCGCGGCCCCCGGGCTGACACCGGCGGCGCTGCAAACCGTGTTCGCTCTGTCGAAAGGCGATGTCGCTTCGGCCCCCACTGTCGACGGCAAGTCGCGCACGATCTTCCGCATCGCCGAGGTCAAGCCGGCGCCGGCACCAACCGACGAGCAACTTGCCGCCCTCGGTACCGAGATCGGCCGCCAGATCCGCATCGATCTTCTCGAGCAGTATGTGGCAGGGCTGAGGACGCGCTACGGCTTCACCGTCAACGAGAAGGCGCTGACGCAGGCGATGGGCGGACAGGCGCTGCCGGCCGAGTGACGGAGGGGCTGCAACAAGCCCTGTGACCCCATGACCAAGCTCGACATCGCCGCCGGCGGGCTCCAGTTCGAGCCGGACCTCGGCACGGTCTCGAAGCGCTATCGCGCCGGGACTCCCCAAGTGGTGTGGACGCGCCTCGTCGCCGATCTGGAAACACCCGTCTCCGCCATGCTGAAGATCAGCGACGGCGAGCCGATGAGCTGCCTGCTGGAATCGGTGCAGGGCGGCGCGGTGCGCGGGCGCTATTCCATCATCGGCATCCGGCCGGACGTCGTGTGG
>CADEEC010000205.1 GCA_902826255.1 uncultured Hyphomicrobiales bacterium
GGACCGCACAGCTTGGCATCGTAGGCGGCTAGCGCGGCAGGCGTGACGCCGTGCTGCAGCATGGCAGCGCCCAGCACACGTGCGTCGACGACGGCCTGGCTCGCGCCGTTGGAGCCGGTCGGATACATGGCGTGCGCGGCATCCCCGAGCAGCGCTACCGGGCCGTCAACCCAGGTGGGAACGGGATCGCGGTCGATCATCGGGTTCTCGAAGGCGCAGTCAGCCCCACCGATCAGCTTGGGCACGTCGAGCCAGTCCCACGTCCAGCCGTCGAAGTGGTGGGCGAATTCACTGATCGGCACCTGCCGGAACCAGCCCGATTGCTTCCAGCCTTCCGCGTTGTCCGTCGTCACCTCGGCGATCCAATTGATCATCGACAGGCCGGTCGCCGGGTCGGGCTGGGAGATCGGATAGAACACCATGCGATGGCGGTGCGTGCCGAGGCCGACGAAGGACGCGCCGGTGCGGATCGGCTTCGCCCACGTTGTCCCGCGCCACATGATGGCCCCGCCCCAATGGATCGGCGGCTGGCTGGGATGCATCTGCGCCCTGACCGCGGAATGAATCCCGTCTGCGCCCACGAGTAGTGCGCCATGCTCTTCCGAAGCTGACCCATCGGCATGCTCGACAAGAGCGATTACGCCGTCGGCTGTCTTGCGGTAGCCTGTCACCCGGCTACCGAGCTTCACCGCATCCGCCCCGATGCGCTCCACCAACTTCTCGTAGAGCAGCATGTGGAGCTGCCCGCGATGCACCGCATACTGCGGCCACTCGTAGCCGGCCAGCAAACCGCGCGGCTCGGCATAGATGTCGTTGCCGTTGAGGCCGACCAGTGCCCACTCCCTGGCCGGCAGACCGACACGATCGAGGTCCTTCTGCGTGATGCCGAGGTCGTATAGTTCGCGCACCGCGTTGGGTTGCAGGTTCACGCCGACGCCCAGCGGACGCATCTCGCGCACCGCCTCGTACACGGCGCATGGCATGCCGATCTGATGCAGGGTCAGCGCCGTCGCCAGCCCGCCGATGCCCCCGCCGGCGATGAGTACGCGTTTCTCTGTCATGGGCGGGCATCAACCTCTATGTCCCCTCCCGGTGGGCCCGGGCGCGAGACGCTTTCTAACCAGATCCCGGCCGTTGAGCAGCAGTCTTCGCAGCTCCATCGCTCCCCGGTGAGGTCGCGTAGACCACATACCGGCTCCAGGGGCGCCACCGAGGCCCGCCTTCCTGCACCTTGCGAAGGATGGGGGAGGCCTGCAGTACGTCCTCAAACTGCGGGTAGACGTAGGCGATATAAGCGTCGCGAGGGTTTTCGCGCAGCGAGGCTTCCAGGTTGGATACGACGCTCTCCAGCGTCTCCCGATCAAAGGGGTCGAACAGGAACAGCACCAGCGGCTCCGGCCCGTACGCATAGTCCACGACATTCATGCAGCGCAGATCGAAGTCCGTGCACTGCTGGGTTTGCGGGCTGTAGCGCTTGACGTTGTTTTGCGCGATCCGATGCAGCTGCGGGGAGAGTTCGATCCCCACAATCTTGGCGAACGCAAACTCCGAGGCCACAAGCAAAGCGCGCCCTTTGCCCGACCCCATGTCGACGAACGCGAACACATCCGGCGGTAACGCAAGGGCCTCAATGACCTCGTAGATGAGGGACGCAGTTGTTGCCACATAGAAGTAGACACCCGGCCTTTGATCCCGTCCAAGAACAGGTGCCGCCGTATCCGTGCCAAAACGTGCATCGAAAGCTTCCTTGCGTTCCTCGATGTAGGACCTGACGGATTCGAATAGATAGAAAGCAGGCCCGAGCAGGGGGCCGTTGAGGTCCAACCAGCCCCGCACCACATCGGTAAGCGGGCGACGAAGAGCGCTCATGCCCCTCTCCTGACGAATGTCCCGTTTTGCAAGGTGAATGCGATGCCGCGCATCTGCGACGAGACGTGATCGCGCCGGGCGGCAGTGCACTCCAAGAGATCGAAGGCCTCCGCGACTGGGGCGCGGCGGCGGATCCATTATCGGCAACGCGCGCGGCGACAGACCTGTACGCGTTGCCGCAGGCCTTCCGGGGCCACAGGAAATTCCCGCCCAAGCGCTGTCGGAGCACGAAGAAGTGATTGAGCCGACCCCGCTTGCGGCCAGCGATACAGGCCTAAGCGGCCGCTTACTGTGACGTGCCGTGGATCGAGCCCCGACGCCAGACGAAGTAGCCGTCCGCCTCAATGCCCCGCAGGACCGGCTCGGGTGCCATGCTGATGGGCATCGCTTCCTGCACCCCGAGCGGAAACGCGTCCCGCAGGCGCCAAACTGCGTCACATATGCTCGCGGGAATGTTGGCCGCGTTTCTATCCAGAGAGACCGCGAACAAATCGCCCTCACCGCATTGGAACAGGAATGCACGCCTCGCGTCGTCCGGCTGATCATCTGTCATGTGAGACCTTTCTCGCGCGAACGAACTTGCTGCTTATCTGGATATGAGCAACTCTACGCGTGCGCATACGGTCCGTAGCAATCATCCCGTTGCAGGATCGGCCCGTTGAGCAGGAGAGCGCAATGGCTAAAGAAAAAACCGCCGGAGATCCAAAGTTCCTGAAGCGTCAGCGCGAACGCCTGATCGCCATGCGCGACGACATCCAGAACGGTGAATCGGCCAAGTCCAAGCTTGATCGCGCCCCCCGTTCCGAGGGCGCCGAACAGATCGAGGACGATGCGCAACGGCTGGCGCAAAGCGAGATCGACGGCGCCGTCCAGGTGGTCGAGCAGCAGCGCTTGAACTTAATCGATCGGGCCCTGGCGAAGATCGACGAAGGCACCTATGGGCTGTCCGATGAGAGCGGCGACCCGATCCCGAAGGCGCGGCTGGAAGCGATCCCCGAGGCCATCTTCACCATCGAGGAGGAAGAAGCCCGCGAGCGCCAGCAGCGGCGCTAGGCGCGCTCAAGCCTGTTTGTCATCGCCCTTCAACATGGCGGCCAGCGGGTTGAGGGCCGGCGCCTCGATGAGCTTCAAGGTGTTGGTATCGTGATGGTTGAACGGCTTGCCCCTGACGATTAGCTCCGTCTGGATGTCGTAGGTCCAGCTTCCGTCATCGTTGAAGGTGATGTCGCACCGGTAGCTGGTGGTACGGAAAGCCTCGTCGAGGAACTCGGTTGAGCAGATGCCATAGCGCGTGTCGCCGCGCTTGGCGCTGACGGAGATTTTCTTATCGTCCGGCTTTGCCTGCCCGGAGGCGAGCACGACCTGTCCGCGCGGGATCGTCACGCTCTGCATGATCAGCCCGGTCGCCGGTTCCCACAGCCAGTAGCCGACCTGGTCGTGAAACGTGATCTTCTCTTCAGGCGTGTTGATGTGGATGTGATAGCGCAAGCCGTAGAACAGTTGGGGCCCGTTGGTTTGCGGATCGATCGCATCCATCCGGATTTTCTCGCGGAACACGCGCCGCTCCGGTCCCGCAGCCTTCGGGTTGATGTCCACGCCCTTGTCAGCCTGCCAGACGCCCGCCAGCCGGCGCAGCGGCCCAAGGTTGGCCAGATCATCCGGAGAAGCCTCGGGCTCGGTGAAGATGTCGGCGGGAATGGGCAGCATGGACGCCTCCAGGCTCGCAGCTAGTCACTCGACTGCACGCGGCTGACCACCAGCCGCTGGGTGATCTCCGCCCGCACGGTGTCCGGCTGTTCGGCCACCGCGCGCTTCAGCACGCGAAGGTGGTGCCGCACGTCGTGCAGCTGGTCGATCAGGGACAGAATGACCGGCAGGCTCGCATGATCGAGACCCATCCGGTAGTGCAGGTCGCAGGCCAATGCCACGCGGGATTCGTCGACCCGATCGAACAGATAGCCCTGCTCGTCCCGGTGCGGGACGAGCACGCCCTCCTCGATCCAGGTCAGTAGCACCTGGTGCTCCAGACACGTGAACTGCGCAATGAGCTCGCTCTCACGGATCATGTCAGGCTGCGCCTTTCCTGCGCGGGTTCTGCGGATGCTTCTTTTCCCACTCGGCCATGAAGCGGCCCAGCTCCTCGTCGGCATCTTCGGGGAGCGCGATCTGGATCTCGACCAGTTGGTCACCGCGCCCGCCCGTCTTGCCGCGCGGTACGCCCTTGCCGCGCAGCCTGAGCTTGGTGCCGTTCTTGGCACCTTTGGGCACCTTGACGTCGACGGCGCCGTCCACCGTCTCGACGCGCACGCTGGCGCCGTTGAGCGCCTCGCCGAGCGAGACAGGCAATGCGGTCTGTATGTCGAACCCCTCTCGCGTGAAGCCGGAGCGCGGCCGCACCATGACCTCGACGTAGGCATCGCCCGTCTTGCCATCCGAGCCTGGCAGCCCCTGGCCCTTGAGACGCAGCACCTGCCCTTCGCTGAGGCCCGCCGGGATCGCAATGTCGAGCGTCTTCCCATCCGGCATCACGACCCGCTTGTGCGCGCCGTTCACGGCATCCAGGAAATCAACGTCGAGCGTATAGCGCACGTCCTGCGGCGGCATGCGGAAGGTGGCGCCGCCCTCGCCGCCGCGCCCGCGAAACAGGTCGGCAAAGATGTCCTCGTAGTCGGACTCGGTCTCGCCGTTGCCGCGCCCCCCGGCAGACGCGCGGCGCCGGCCGTAGCGCCGGTTCTGATCGGCCTCGGCATACTCGCGATAGAAATGCCGCTCGGGCTGCCGCTCGGTGCCCGTCTCGTCGATCTCGCCGGCATCGTAGCGCTTACGCTTGTCCGCATCGCCGACGATCTCGTAGGCCGCATTGATGTCCTTGAAACGCTTCTCCGCCTCGGGCTTGCCGGGATTGAGATCGGGATGCGTCTCCTTGGCCGCCTTGCGATAGGCCTTGCGGATGTCGTCCTGGCTGGCGTTGGATGCCACACCCAACGTTTCGTAGGGATTGGCCATCGTCACCGGTTCAAGGTTGCGCACCGCATGCGGGCCAGACTACGCCACGCAGCTGTTCTCGATCAACGTCGCAGCATTCAACAGCGACACCCCTCTACAGCGGAATATTGTCGTGCTTCTTCCATGGATTCTCGACCGTCTTGTTGCGCAGCATGTTGAGGGCGCGGCAGATTCGGCGCCGCGTGGTGCGCGGCTGTATAACCTCGTCGATGTAGCCGCGCTCGGCCGCGATGAACGGATTGGCGAAGCGATCCTGATACTCCTTGATGCGCTCCGCGATCTTCTTGGGATCCGACAGCTCGGCCCGATACAAAATCTCGGCAGCGCCCTTCGGTCCCATCACCGCGATCTCGGCCGACGGCCAGGCGTAGTTCACGTCACCGCGGATGTGCTTTGAGCTCATCACATCGTAGGCACCGCCGTAGGCCTTGCGCGTGATCACCGTCACCTTGGGCACCGTCGCCTCCGAGTAGGCGAACAGCAGCTTGGCGCCGTGCTTGATGAGACCGCCGTACTCCTGTGCCGTGCCCGGCAGGAAGCCCGGCACGTCGACGAAGGTGATGATGGGGATGTCGAAGCAATCGCAGAACCGCACGAAACGGGCGGCCTTGCGCGAAGCATCGCTGTCAAGCACGCCGGCCAGCACCATGGGTTGGTTGGCGATGATGCCGATCGTATGGCCCTCCATACGCGCAAAGCCGGTGACGATGTTCTTGGCGAACTGATCCTGGATCTCGAAGAAGTCCGCTTCGTCCACGACCTTGGAAATCAGCTCCTTGATGTCATAGGGCTTGTTGGGGTTGTCGGGGATCAGCGTATCGAGCGAACCTTCGGCCCGGTCGGGGCTGTCCTTGGTCGGCAGCACGGGCACGCCGGCCTTGTTGTGCGCCGGCAGGAAGTCCATCAGGCGCCGCATTTGCAGCAATGTCTCGACATCGTTCTCGTAGGCGCGGTCAGCGATGGAAGATTTGGTAGTGTGTACGCGTGCCCCGCCCAGCTCCTCGGCCGTGACTGTCTCGTTGGTCACGGTCTTCACCACGTCCGGACCGGTCACGAACATGTAGCTCGTGTCCTTGACCATGAAGATGAAGTCGGTCATCGCCGGCGAGTAGACGTCGCCGCCGGCGCACGGCCCCATGATGACGGAGATCTGCGGGATCACGCCGGAAGCCAGCACGTTCCTGAGGAACACCTCGCCGTAGCCGCCGAGCGCCGCCACGCCTTCCTGGATGCGCGCACCGCCGGCATCGAACAGGCCGATGATGGGCG
>CADEEC010000206.1 GCA_902826255.1 uncultured Hyphomicrobiales bacterium
TATGTGATTTTTGGTTTGGCCGGCGCACTCGGCTTGGGTGCGGCGGCTGCCTTCGACGGTGCGCTCTTGGGAGCGACTGCCGGTGCTGTCGCCTCTTCCGGACCGTCCTTGATGGAGCGATAGGAGCCGAACACCAGCGGCTGGCTGACGAACGCGGCGCATCCCGACACGAGCACGCATGCGGTCACCACGGCGCTGAGCCTGTACGAACGCCGCCGCAACCCGACGCGAAACATTTGTGAACACCCACGAAACTCTGTGCCGGATAATCCGGGACAACGCTTTAGGATGTCCTAACGACGAGAGCCGGGCGGCGAAACGCCGAGCGTGCTTGTAGCTGTGGGTAACTTCTGTGGTGGACCTAGAGCAGGATCGCTTCGGACTGGATTGCGTGGCCTGAACGGTGACGCTTCCGTCCGAAGCGTGAATCCCGCGCTCACTGGAGACGAGGGCGAGAGTCCGGTCCGATCGAAGCCAAAGCGCTTCGATGCGGCCGATCTCGCTCTAAGTCCCGCCGCCCGGTCCTAGTGGCACCAGGGTCCACGCCTGGGCGACACCGTTTGCGCCGGCGCCGAACAGAAAGCGCCCGTCGCTGGAGAACTGCAGCAGCCGCATGTCCTTCGCGCCGACGCGCAGGGTGCGCAGCAGCCGCCCGTTGCGCACGTTCCACACGCGGATGCGCCCGTCGTCGCTGGCCGTGGCCAGCAGTCGCTCGGGTCCGAATGTCATGGCCGCTACGCGTCCCTGCGTCGCCGTGCGCAGGTGTGCCACCGGCCGCGAAGAGGAGTTTGCCCACACCAGCACCGATCCTCCGCCCGCCGAGGCGATGTAGCGCCCATCGTCGGAAATCTTGAGCGCCGTCAACTCGCCCGGCTGGTTGCGGAACGTGCGCATCAGGCTGCCGCCGTCGGCGCGGAACAGGTGCAGCGTGCGCTCCGGTCCGCTCGTCACCACCAGGCCGCGCGAGCGGGCTGCATCGAGCAGCCGCGCACCGGCATCGCCCGCTTCCAGCGTAACGGCCGGCGTCGCCGGGCTATCTGTTTCGACCAACGCTATGCTGCCGTCGCGGCTGCCGGCGATCATGCCGCCGGGATCGCTGGTGAAGGCGAGGCTCGTGATCGGCGCGCTGCCGAGCCGAAATGTGGCGAGTTTCTCTGCCCGCTCCAGATCCCATACTATGGCCAGGCCGCTGCCATGCCCCACGATCGCACGCTTGTCTCTCGCCGCGAACGCCGTGGCCGGCCCGTCGCCGAGCTCGATCGTACGCACCAGCGCACCGGAGCTCGCTGACCAGATCTTGATGGTCGCGTCGCTGCCGGCGGATACGATCCAGCGTCCCTGATCCGCCGTGTCGATACCGGCGACGGTTCCCTTGTGTCCGTTGAGGCGGAAAGTCGGCGTCAGGTCCACGGCCTTCGTCGGCGCGGACGCGGTCACCGTGTTGGCTTCCAGACGTGGGTTGCGCTGCTGGTAGGCAACCGCCAGGCTCGCCACCGCCAGCGCCGCCGCCACCTTGAAGGCCAGCGAGCGCCAGCGCCGCGACGGCATGCGCCAAGCCCGCCGCGGCTTGGGCGGCCGGCGCCGGGCCGCGGCTTCTTTGGCCGGAGTCTCGCGGCGCGCCGGTGCCTTTGCCGGCTTCTCCGCCTTGACCTTCTGCGGTTTGGCCGGTGCCGCGGCGGGCTGCCCGAAGTTGAAGCGGAAGAAGGCCGGTTTCTCTTCCACCCCCGGAGCTGGCACCGCCGCCGGCTTCGCAGGCTTGGGAGCCGCGGCTACCTTCGGCGCCGTCTTCTTGCGTGGCGTCAGCGCGGGCGCCGTCTTCTTCTTCAGCGCGTCGATGAAGTCGAGAAGCTGGCCCTTCGGCTGCGGCGCGTCCGGCGGTGCTGGCAGCAGGCTTGGTGGAGCCGTGACCGTAAGCGCCTTGTCCTTCCCGGGCGTCCTTGCCATCGGGGCCGCAACCGCGGTGCGTAGCTGCCCGAGCTTGCGCACGATCGGCAGGTCGCGCAGCTCGCGTCTGGGATCGGGCGCGAACAGTTGCCCGCGCCACGCGGCGATCGATTGCGGCCGCTCGCCGGTCTCGATCTTGAGCGCCTTGTCGATGGCGTCGAGGAATCCGCCGCGATAGCTGCCGAGCACCGCCTCGCGCGCTGCCACGTATTCATCGTTCACCACGCGCGAGGGCGCATCCGGCGGCCGCTTGCCCGTGATGGCGTGATAGAGCGTGGCGCCAAGTGCGTAGATATCCGTCCACGGGCCCTGGTTGCTGCTGGTCGTGGCATATTGCTCGTAAGGGCTGTAGCCCGGCTTCACCAGCGCGCTCACCGTGCGCGACTGCGCCGCGATCTCCCCGCGCGCCGAGCCGAAGTCGATCAGCACGGGCGAGCCGTCCTTGCGCACCATGATGTTGTCGGGCGCGATGTCGCGATGCAGGTAGTTCGCCTTGTGGATCATCTCCAGAGCTTCGAGCAGCGGCGCCAGCATGGCGTCGAGCTCCGCCTGGCGCGGCGCGCGCTTCAGGTTCTTGAGCCACGCCTTGAAGCTGCCGCCCTCCTCGAAGTGCAGCACCATGTAGGCGGTGTTGTTGGCGCGGAAGTAGCGATGCACCCGCACGACGTTGGGGTGGTCGAAGCGCGCCAGCGTCTGCGCCTCCTCGATGAAGCGGTCGAGGCCCCATTGGAAATCGCCGGCCGACTCCTTGGAGCGCGGCGCGGCGCTGGCATCCTGCCGCGCCGCCAGATCGGACGGGAAGTATTCCTTGATGGTGACGAGGCGCGCGAGCGCCTTCTCGTCGGCGAGATAGGTGATGCCGAAGCCGCCGGCGCCCAGAACGCGCTTGATGCGATAGTCGCCGACCAGTTCCGTCCCATCCGGCAGAGCCAGCAGGTTGGACGACGGCGCGGGCGTGGCTTGCATCCCCTGAGCTGCCTCTCGGGCCGATACGGCGCGGACGCTGGGGAGATCGTCCCTCAGCCTGGACTCCATGATTACCGTGCTACGCGGCGCCGCAACAGTGCAAGCTGCGCGCCCGGGGCCACAGAACGGCAGTTTGCAGGCACCAATATGGCAGACGGCGCGCTGTACACGCTCCGCGCGTTACGGAGATGGAAACAAGGCACCGCTGAAGCCTGCAGCAGCTCAGCATTTCCCGTCGTGCGCCTTGGGCACGCGGTAGGCGCGGCGGAAGCAATCGTTGGAGTATGTCTTGTCGTTGCAGCCGCAAACCGGCTGAAAGCTCTTGGTTTTTTTGCGCGAGACGCAGAGGCGCGGCACCATCACGCATACCCCGTAGGAAGACTTGCACGCGCCGGCGGCCGGTTCGCACCACTGGCCCTTGGCGCATTCGGCGCCGCCGGGGCCGCCGCACGGCCTCCCGAGCGTCTCGCTTTGGGCGTGCGCACCGGACACCGCCACCGTCATGCACAGGAAAAGCCCGATCAAAACTGACAGACGCATGGGGGGTCCATGGAAGAAAAGCGACCGCGCGGCAAGCTGTTGAACAGCATCGCCCGCCCGTTTGGCAATAGCTCTTTGCACCTCGCCGGTTGCGCACTTTGGCTCAGGCGCTGGCCATGTTCCTGCCCTCATGCTGCGACACCCTTCCTGCAACGGGCGAGAGTGTGCGTATGTGGTTGAAACTCCGCCGAACGGCGCGCTCCGAGCTTGGCCGATGCAGACTGTGGAATGGCTGTTGGCCTTTATCCAGGAGACCTACCAGCGCAACGCCGTGCTCGTTGTGGCTCTGTCCACGATTGTCTTGCTGCCGGCCATCGCCTTGATTTCCTTCCTCATTCAAAGCGGTGCGCGCCGCCGTGCCCGTTCCGCCTCCGAACGCTTGGCCGCGCGCCGGGCGGAGGACCACGCGCCGGAAGCCGAGCGGGAGACCGGCGTTACCATTCCGGCACGCAACGCGCAGGCTTGGCTGACTGTGGAAGGTGCTGGAACCAGCGCGCTCCCGCTGTCTGGGCAAATGATTCGCATCGGCCGGCATGAGGACAACGACATCAGGCTGGCGGACAGCTCCGTGCATCGCTATCACGCGTTGATACAACGTACGCACGAGGAAGACTTCGTCATCACCGACCTCAGCGGCAAGGGCGGCAACGGCGTGCGCATCAATGGCGCGCGGCAGGACAAGGCGCAGCTCAACGACGGCGACCTCATCGAGCTTGGGCGCGCCAAACTGAAGTTCGAGCACGCGCCGCTGTGAGCGTGCCGTCAGCGGGATCAGGGAGAGGATCATGAAGGACGACAAGCGCGGAAAATCCAACGAGGCAGCGGGCGCATCGATGCCGGGTCGCCTGCTTGGTACCTTGCGCGAGGCCCTGGCCGCCGCCAGCCGCGACGCGACCGGCGAGATCACCGTCGGCGAGCGCACCGAGCTTCTGCACCGCGATGGGCCGGACACGGCACGTCCGGCGACGCCGCCGCCCGCTGCGAAGCCGGCTGCTGCCGAGCTGCCGGTCGCCCAATCGGCTGCCGAAGCCGTGCGTCAGGCCAAGGCGCCGCCGCGCGAGCACGTCGAGACGGCCGAGCCGACCACGCGTGTCGTGCGCGGCAAGCCGCCGGCACTGCCTCAGGCGTCCGACGGCGCCGACCCGAAAACCCAGGTGGTGCGCGGCAAGCCCAAGATCGCCCGTGCCGGTTTCGAGCACGATCCCGTGGTCGGCTGGCTGGTCGTCATCGGTGGGGCGGGGCTCGGCGAGTACCGGCCGATCCACGAGGGCAACAACGCCATCGGCCGCGCCGGCAGCCAGCGCATACCGCTCGACTTCGGCGACACCAGCATCTCGGCCGAGGAGCAGGCCTATATCCGCTATGACTCTGTCGACCGCTCTTTCCTGTTCGTGCCCAACCTCGCCAAGACCAACGTCGTCTCCGTCAACAACAAGCGGCCGACCGGCGCGGTGAAGCTGGAACGCATGGACGTGATCAGCATGGGCCGCACGCAGCTCGCCTTCGTGCCCTTCTGCGGCGAGGAATTCGACTGGTCCGAGCTTGCGGACCTCAAGGAGTAGCAGTGCGCTTTCGCTACGCAACGCAAGCCAGTCAAGGCGCGCGCAACTATCAGGAAGATGCCGCCTCCGTGGTGGAGGGCACCGGCAGTCTTACCGCCGTGCTTGCCGACGGCATGGGCGGCCATGCCGGCGGCGCGCTGGCCAGCAACCTCGCGTGCAAGTTCTTCCTGCATGCGTTCGCGACGGCGCAAGGCTCCGCGCCCGAGAAGCTCTCCGAATCTCTCGAGCTCGCCAACGCCGCGATTGCACACGAGGTGCACAACACGCCGTCGCTCAACGGCATGGGCTGCACGCTCATCGGTGCCGTGTTCGGTGGCGATGGCGTCGAGTGGGTGAGCGTCGGCGACAGCCCGCTGTTTCTCGTACGCGACGGCGAGATTGTCGTCCTCAACGAGGATCACTCGCTTGCGCCCGAGATCGACAAGCTTGCGGCGATGGGCAGGATCAGCTGGGAGGCAGCGCGCAACGATCACCGCCGTCACTTCCTGCGCTCCGCGCTGACCGGCGGTGAGATCGAGCTCATCGATCGCTCGCATCGCCCGCTCGCCCTGCGGTCCGGCGACGCGGTGGTGCTGGCGAGCGACGGTATCCACACCATCTCGCACGCCGTCATCGCCAAGGTGGTGTCGGCCCACGGCGAGCCCGCTGCTGCTGCGGCCGCTCTACTGGATGCGGTGCAGGCCGTCGGCGACACGGCCCAGGACAATACAACGGTCGTGGTCGTGCGGGTCGACGCGTGACCGTCGCGGCACTTGCGGGGTGCGTTGTCGCAAGAGCCGCAGCCCGCAGGCCCTTGCGCGTTTGACGCCCCGCAACCCGTCGCTATGATGCGCCGCCTCGCGAGAGGGCCCCAGTGGCGGAACCGGTAGACGCGCCAGACTCAAAATCTGGTACTCGCAAGGGTGTGGGGGTTCGAGTCCCTCCTGGGGCACCACCTTCTGGCGATAGTCGTCCCTAAGCCTTCTTCCTTGCCGCGCCCCGGCCTGCGCGCTCTTCGCCCTGCTTGAGGTAGCCGTCGCGGGTCTGCGGCGTGC
>CADEEC010000207.1 GCA_902826255.1 uncultured Hyphomicrobiales bacterium
CCAGGAGAGCGGCATGATGGGTGTGATACGCGTTACGTAGTAAAGGAGAAAATCGCCATGCTTCGATACGCCTTGCTTGTTCTCGCGATGCTGGTTGTTGCGTCCGCGCCCGCGCGCGCGCAACAGCCGGCCGCGACCATGTATGTCAACCCGCAGTGCAGCTGCTGCCAGGGGCACGCCAACTATCTGCGCGAGCAGGGGTTCAAGATCGCCGTCAAGGAAACCCACGACATGTCGCTGATCAGGAAGCAGCATGGCGTGCCCGAAAAGCTCGAGGGCTGCCATATCATGATCATCGGCGGCTACGTGGTGGAGGGGCACGTCCCGGCGGCGCCGATCAAGAAGCTTCTGGCCGAGCGGCCGAAAATAAAGGGCATCTCGCTGCCCGGCATGCCCGACGGTTCGCCCGGCATGACCGGACGCAAGACGGAACCGTTCACGATCTACGAGATCTCGGCCGGCGAGCCGAAGGTGTTCGCGGTCGAGTGAGAAGGCTTGGCCAGGCGTGGCGGCAAATGGCCGCGCGAAAGAAACCGGGCCCGCAAGGGGCCCGGACATATCTTGTGGCGACAGCGAACGCACTAGCCGCCGGGGATCTTATCCATCTCCTGCCAGAAGCACCGCGCCCAATCCTTGCTGGACGGGCATTCCACCGTCGTTGTTGGTTGCTTGGGTCGATGCGCTTGGGCGGCAGAGACCAGTCCGGCAACGCCCACCAGCAAAGCAGCCGCAGTCATCAGCACCTTCATGGAGTTCTCCTTCCGCTGTGCGGCGCGGCAGCCTCTGTGCGGGAAGTAGTTTCGATCGAGCCGCGCCACTGCTTGTGACTGTAAGCAGAGCGCACATTGGAGACGATCAATGCTCGGCAACCGCGCGTCACCAAACCCGAGAGCGTTACCTCCCGTTACAACATCCTTGTTCGGCGGCGTGTAAGCGCACCTATGATGGCTGCCAGGAGTCGGGGACCCCGCAATCCGCATGAGCACGTCCGCACACATTCTTGTGGTCGACGATGACCGGGAGATTCGCGATCTTCTCTCGCGCTTCCTGCGCAAGAACGGCTACCGCGTCGATGTCGCCGCCGACGGCAACGACATGCGGCGCGTGCTGGATGGCGCACGGATTGATTTGATCGTCCTCGACCGGGTGTTGCCCGGCAAGGACGGCCTCACCCTGTGCCGCGAGTTGCGCACGACGAGCCGCGTGCCGGTCGTTCTCTTGACCTTGCTCGGCGCCGACACCGATCGCATCGTCGGGCTCGAGGTCGGGGCCGACGACTATGTCGCGAAACCCTTCAATCCGCATGAGCTGCTGGCGCGCATCAAGGCCGTACTTCGCAGAACCGCCGAGTTGCCCCCGCAGAACAATCTGCGCAAGAACCCGGTACTGAGGTTCTCCGGCTGGGCGCTGGACCGCAGCCGCCGGCGCCTGCAATCGCCCGTTGGCGCCGTCGTCAGCCTGACCGACGGCGAGTTCGATCTTCTCGTCGCGCTCGCAGAGCATCCGCAGGTCGTGCTGACGCGCGAGCAACTGCTCGATCTCGCGCGCGGGCGCAGCGCCATCGCCTTCGACCGCAGCATCGACATGCAGGTGACCCGCCTGCGCCGCCGAATTGAGACCAATCCGGAGGAGCCGGAGCTGGTCAAGACCGTACGCAACAAGGGGTACATGTTCACCCCCCAGGTGGTGGGCGAGACAGAATGACGTGGCTGTTCGACTCCATTAAAGGCCGCGTGGTTGCCGTCCTCGTGCTGTTCCTGTCGGCATCTCACGCGCTCGGGCTTTGGCTGTACGCACAAGAGAGCGAGAAGGCGGCAACGCTGCTGCACGACGCGCTCCTGGCCGAGCAGATCTCTCTCATCGTCCGCCTCGCCGAGCGTCTCCCGGCAACCGAGCGTGCGGCCATGCTGCAGGCCCTGAGCGGCCCCACGGTGGGCATTGCGCTGATGACGCCCGAGGTGCGGCGGCAGCATGTGCTGCCGGAGGGGACGCGGGCCCATACCTTCGAGCACCTGCTTGGCGTGTTCCTCGACCGGTCGACTCAGGAAAGCATTCGCCTGAGCTATGCGCCGGGTGGCCGCATCGAAGGATTGGATTCGTTGCTGGCGAGAGTACGCACGTCGGCGCACGGTGAGCGAGATCATCTCTCCATGCGATCCCTCTCCGAGATTAGGCCCCAGGGTGCGGTCATGGCGGACATCGCTCTTGCCGACGGGGCCTGGCTGCGCTTTCTTGCGCCGCTGCTCACCGTCAATCCGTTCTCGCCCATCAAACTCGGTATTCCCTTGGCGGCGATGCTGGTGTCGGTGCTCCTCATCGCCGCTTGGGTGCTGCACAGATGGACGCAGCCCCTCACGCAGTTCGCGGCCGCTGCCGAGCAGTTCGGTACCGATATCCACTCGCCGGCGCTGCCGGAGACGGGTCCGTCCGAGATCCGCACCGCGGCACGTACCGTCAATCTCATGCAGGAGCGCATCCGGCGCCTGGTCGAGGACCGCACGGCCTTTGCGGCCGCCATCGCGCACGATCTCGGGACGCCGATCACACGCCTGCATTTGCGCGCCCACGAGATCGAGGAGGAGGATGTGCGCGGCCGCATGCTCGCCGATCTGGAGCAAATGCGGCGCATGATCGCCGCAACGCTGGAGTTCGCACGGCTCGAGTTCGCCGCCGAGCCCACCGAGACCCTCGATCTGGCCTCCCTCGTGCAAAGCGTATGCGACGACTATCAGGATGCCGGGCAGCACGTTGTCGTGCAGGACATGCAGGCGGAAACCATCGCGTCCAAACCCGTGGCGCTGCGGCGCGCCCTGGGGAATGTGCTCGAGAACGCCTTCAAGTACGGAGGCCGGGGCCGGGTGTCGCTGGTGGTGATGACCCGCCAAGTCCACGTCCGCATTCAGGACGACGGCCCCGGCATTCCGCAGGACATGATTGAGGAGGCATTTCGCCCCTTCCGGCGGCTGGTGCCGCCCGATTACAAAACGCCCGAGGGCACAGGCTTGGGTTTGAGCATCGCCAGAAGCATCGTCAGGGGGCTGGGTGGCGAAATCGAGCTCACCAACCCTCCGCGCGGCGGCCTCCTGGTGACCATCATGTTGCCGCGCTCCCGGCCGGCCAGGCAATCGACACCGCACCGGCCAATTGAGGGAGGTGTGTGTCAGACACACAGGGCAGCGTGAATCGGTTGCTCATCCCGCCACAGGTTGACGAAGTGCCGGTACCTTCCTACGTCTTTCGCTCAGCCGAGAATCGACATGCAGGAATCTTGGTCCTGACTAAACTGCCGAAAGCGCTGTCTCTGCTGGCGGCCCTGCTGCTGACGATGCTAGGCGTCGGCGTGGGATCGAGTCCGGCTGCGGCCCATGGCAGTCATAGCCACCAAGTGGTGGCCGACGCTGCAAGCACGGGGTCGGCGGTTCAGGCGGAGTTCCATCGCTCGGCCGCAGGCGACTTCAGCGTGGCTGCCGACGCTGCACTGCCGATGCCGTCGGATCATCAAGGCAACCATGGCAAGTCCAATTGCTGCTGCGGAAGCCTTGTGTGCCATGCCGGCATGGCGCTTGCGATCGATCTGTTCACGTTTCCCCATCCCGCCGGTGCACGCCTGATCGCTGAGCCCCCAACCGGGCAACCTCGGCAGATCGGCTCGGGCCTCGAGCGGCCCCCCCGAGCTACCGACATCGCGTAGCGTCGGCTTCTAGCCGGCGGTCACACCGGCGCGCCCGTTAGGGTGCCTCCACGCACATCAGTTCGCTCCTGCCGACGTTTGCACGTCCAGCGATGATGCGTCTGGAGCGTCAACTGCGATGGCGCCGGCCATGCAATCCGCTCACGCACGAGTGCCAGCAAGAAAGGCACGCAGTCCAGATGCCCACCAGGACTCCCTTTTGGCTCCTGCTGACATGTATTCCGGCCGCTT
The DNA here is from genome assembly GCA_902826255.1 of uncultured Hyphomicrobiales bacterium. Classification (GTDB taxonomy): domain Bacteria; phylum Pseudomonadota; class Alphaproteobacteria; order Rhizobiales; family Hyphomicrobiaceae; genus AWTP1-13. Next base: position 3,923 of record CADEEC010000207.1, read on the forward strand.
CGGCCGTCGCGCATGATGCAGCCAATCCCGATATCGCGGTTCCGCCCGCGCGCTACAGCCCTGTGCTGTCCGGCGCCGAAAGCTTCCGGCCCGTCGCACCGCTGCCGTGGGGCGACGTCAATCGCCGCGTCATGCCCGACGCCCAGCGCGCTGCGCCGGAAACGGAGCAGGCGGCGCCCAAGACAAAAGCCAAACCCAAGGCAAAGAAGGAAAGGCGCGGCGGTCATGGTCACCACTAGCCTCAACAAACAGCGCAACATCCGCACGCCACGGGACCTCTGCATGGGGCATGCGAACACCGTCGCCGCTCAGTGGGGCCGTCGCCGGACGCTGCGGTCCGTCGCCCCTTTCGCGGTGCTGGCGGCCGCGCTGCTTGCAGGCGGCTGCGCCGGCTTCTCGCCTGATGCCGGCATGGGTGTGGTGGAAACTGCCGTCGCTGCCGATCTCGGCAAGGGCGTCACGAAAATCGACGGTCCGAAGAAGGAGGCGCAAGCTGCCGCACGCGTCAAGCAGCTGCTTGCCAAGTCTCTGACGCCAGCTAGCGCCGTGCAGGTTGCGCTCCTCAACAATCGCGGGCTGCAGGCCGCCTACAACGAGCTCGGGATCTCCGAGGCGCAGATGGTGGAAGCGAGCCTGCCCCCGGCGCCGACGTTGGAGTTCTCACGCGTGGTTTGGACCGGCGGCTTGGAGATCGAGCGGACGATCGTGCAGAACGTGCTTGCGCTGCTGACCCTGCCGCGCCGCCGCGAGATTGCGGAAGCGCGCTTCAAGCAGGCACAAGCACGGGCAGTGGAGGCCACGCTGCGCATTGCGGCCGAAACCAGCCGGGCCTACTTCCGCGCGGTGGCGACCAACGAATCCGTCAAGTTCCTCGCCGATGCGCAGGACTCGGCAAAAACCGTGTCTGAACTCGCCAAGCAGCTCGGCGAGACCGGCGCCATGGCTAAGCTCGAACAGGCGCGCGAGCACGTCTTCTACGCGGAGATATCGGGGCAGGTCGCCAACGCGCGGATTCGTCAGCGCGTGGAGCGGGAACGGCTGACGCGCGCGCTCGGCGCCTGGGGCGCGGACACGGCATTTCGTCTCCCCAACAAGCTGATGGTGTTGCCCAACACGGCGAAGAGCCTGCCGTGGGTGGAAAGCGAAGCCGTCCGCCGCCGCGTCGACCTCGCCATCGCACGCATGGAGCTCGACATCCTCGCCAAGGAAATGGGGCTGACGCGCAGAACCCGCTTCATCAACGCGTTCGGGGTATCCGGCATGCGGTCGACGGAAAAGGAGGGCGGCGACAAGGTCGTGCGGCGGGGGTTAGACCTCGACTTCCAGATCCCGATCTACGATTTCGGCGAGGCTCGCGTCCGGCTTGCCGAAGAGACCTATATGCGCGCGGTGAATCGGCTGATCGAGCGCGCGGTCAACGCGCGTTCCGAGGCGCGGGAAGCCTATCAGGTTTACCGCGGCGCCTTCGACATCGCGCGGCACTACGACCGCGAAGTCCTGCCGCTGCGCAAGATCATCTCGGATGAAACGCTGCTCAACTACAACGCCATGATCCACGACCTGTTTGCACTCCTTGCGGACGCGCGTGCGCGCATCCTGGCCAACGTGCAGGCGATCGAGGCGCGGCGCGACTTCTGGCTCGCCAGCGTCGATCTGCACGCGGCCATCGTGGGTGGGCGCGGTGGAGGCGAAGCCTCCGAGGCACCCGGTGCGCTCAGGGCGGGGCCCGCAGAAGCCGCCGGACACTAAGGAAACGGAGAAATCGATGACAATCTCGCGCAGAACCCTGCTCGCTACCTCTGGGTTGGCTCTGGTCGGCGCCGCTGCCGTGAAGGCCGGCATTCCGGAGGCGCCCTCGCAAAGCTCGCCGTTGATGCAGGCGCCTTTGTTCCCGAACACGGGCCCCGACTACCAACCGGTCGTCACGCTCAACGGCTGGACGCTGCCATGGCGCATGAACGGCGACTGGAAGGAGTTCCATCTCGTCGCCGAGCCGGTGGTGCGCGAGATGGCGCC
>CADEEC010000208.1 GCA_902826255.1 uncultured Hyphomicrobiales bacterium
AGCCAGGTGTTCTCCACCGCCGAGGATGGCCAGAGCGCGGTGACCATCCGCGTCTCCCAAGGCGAGCGCGAGATGGCGGCCGACAACAAGCTGCTCGGTCAGTTCGACCTCGTCGGCATCCCGCCGGCACCGCGCGGCATGCCGCAAGTCGAGGTGACGTTCGACATCGACGCCAACGGCATCGTGCAGGTCTCGGCCAAGGACAAGGCGACGAGCAAGGAGCAGTCGATCCGCATCCAGGCCTCCGGCGGGCTCACCGACGCCGACATCAAGCGCATGACCGAGGAGGCCGAGCGCTTCAAGGACGAGGACAAGAAGAAGCGCGAGCTGGTCGAAGTGCGCAACGGCGCCGACGCCCTGATTCATTCGACCGAGAAATCGGTCAAGGAACTGGGCGAGAAGGTCGCCGAGGCCGACAAGACCGCGATCGAGGCGGCCGTTGCCGCCCTCAAGACCGCCATGGCCGCCGACGACGTCGAGGACATCAAGGCGAAGTCGCAGGCGCTGGCGCAGGTGTCCATGAAGCTCGGCGAGGCCCTGTATGGGTCACAGCCGGGCGCCGGTCCTGAGGCGGGTCCTGGCGATGCAGCCCAGGCTTCCGACAAGAAATCGTCCGCCGGCGACAACGTCGTCGACGCCGATTTCGAGGAAGTGAAGGACGACAAGAAGAAGTCAGCCTAAGGCAGAGGAAAGGCCGTGCAGGCCCTGACCGACGGTGGCGGTGCTCAACCTTGTACCGCCTCGATGGGGACGGGCCCGCAGCATGTGTGCGACCCGGGCAGCCGTTGCTGCCCGGTGAGATAGAACTGGAAGCTGGCGCATGGCCAAACGCTGCTACTACGAAATTCTCGAAGTCGAGCGGACTGCAAGCGATCAGGACATCAAGTCCTCCTTCCGGCGGCTCGCCAAGGACTGCCATCCCGATCGCAACGGCGGCGACAAGAACGCCGAACAGAAATTCAAGGAACTGAACGAGGCCTACGAGGTCCTGAAGGATCCCCAGAAGCGCGGCGCCTACGATCACATGAGCCATGCCGCCTTCGAGGCGCACGGCCGCGGACAAGGCTTCGGCCCCGACTTCGCATCGTCGATGTCGGATATCTTCGACGACCTGTTCGGAGAGTTCATGGGCGGCCGCCGCAGCCGCCAGCGCTCCGGAGGGCGCGAGCGCGGCGCCGACCTTCGCTACAACATGGAAATCACGCTGCCGGAGGCGTTCTCCGGCAAGACTGCGCAGATACGCGTTCCCGCCAGCGCGACCTGCACCACCTGCAGCGGCTCGGGCGCCAAGTCGGGCGCACGACCGGCGCCATGCCCCACCTGCGGCGGCCACGGCCGCGTGCGGGCGACACAGGGCTTCTTCACCATCGAACGCACCTGCCCGGGCTGCCAGGGCCGCGGCGATATCATCAACGACCCTTGCAGCCCCTGCAACGGCTCCGGCCGTGTGATGCAGGAGCGCACGCTGTCCGTGAACATTCCGGCGGGCGTAGAGGACGGCACCAAGATACGTCTCGCCGGCGAAGGCGAAGCCGGCGTGCGCAGCGGTCCGGCGGGCGACCTCTACATCTTCCTGTCGATCAAGCCGCATGAGTTCTTCCAGCGCGACGGCGCCGACATTTTCTGCCGCGTCCCCATCTCGATGACGACGGCCGCACTCGGCGGACAGATCGACGTGCCGTCGATCGACGGCGAAAAATCGCGCGTCAAAGTTCCGGAGGGCACCGAAAGCGGCAAGCAGTTCCGCTTGAAGAGCAAGGGCATGCCCGTACTGCGCTCCAAGTCCACCGGCGACATGTACATTCAGGTCGAAGTCGAGACGCCGAAGAACCTCACGCGCAAGCAGCGCGAGCTGCTCGAAGCCTTCGAGCGCGAAAGCAACCGCGAAACGTCGCCGCAGTCGTCCGGTTTCTTCAGCAAGGTGAAAGAGTTCTTCGAAGGCAAGGCAAACTGACGATCGTTTAGTCAGCTTGTGCCTGCGCAGCAGCGGTGTCGCAGCGCTGCGCGCCCATCAACAGCCTCAATCTTCCGTAAGACAAGCGCGCAGTTTTCATGCGTTGTGCGCGCGTGACTTGATGCGCTCGTCCCGGCAGTCGGCGGACCTGCCCGCGAGCGAGCAAGAGGGGTAAGAGGCCTTGCGTAACAGTATCTCGCGCGGCAAACGCGCGCTTGCGTTCGGGGTGTGCATCGCTGCTGCCTTCGCGGCCATGCCTGCAGCGGCCGCTCCAATTGCCACGGAGAACAGCGGTGCCTTCGGCCTCTGCCTCGAGGCCCGCGCCGAACAATGGATCGCCAGCACCAGCCAGCGCCTGGTGATGGAAGACCCAGTCGTTGCCGGATTCAACGATGCGTCGGTTGCTGCGTGGGCCGCCACCATCCTCGACACGTGCAAGAAGGAAGCGGGCCCGGGCGATGCCGCAACCGAAGAGCGCTTCGTGAAGCACATGGCGCACTGGCGCGATCATATCGACAAGGCGGCACAGCTCATTCGGCAGCGCGGCGGCTCCGACTGAGCTAGTTCTGATCCTCAGGCAGGATGGGGAGCGGGAAGAACTCTATCCCCTCCTCGCGCAGGGCTCGCGCCTCTTCGCGCGTCGCCTCGCCGTGGATGCCGCGCGCAGGCGTCTCCTCATAATGGATCTTGCGCGCCTCCTCGGGAAAGCGCGACCCCACGTTCTCCGACTTGGACTCGATCTCGGACCTGAGCTTGCGCATCGCCTGCACCAACTCGCCGTGCGCCGCCACGCGCTGGGTGTCGACGGGTGACAGCTGGGGCTCGGGCTGCTGCGGCTTGGCCGCCTTCCGGTTACCCTTCTTGGCCACGTTCGGCGCCATCAGCGCCTTCTCGACCTTGCCCGACCCGCAGCGCGGACACTGGACAAGGCTGCGCTTGCGCTGGCGGTCGTAGGCCGCGCTGCTCGCAAACCATGCGTCAAACTCGTGACGCTTGTCGCATTTGAGCCGGTAGCGGATCATATCGCGTCGGAAACTCCCGCAGTCACAACCTCGAACGGCCGGTCATGCTGGAGGGAGGGTATCGCCCCGCGAGCCTCCCGCACGGCCTGAGGATCTATCGTGGCTAATATAACGCCAGGATCCTCTCCGTCCGCCTCGGCAATAATGTCGCCCCAAGGTGAAACGACGAGGCTGTGCCCGTACGTTTCGCGCCCGCACTCGTGCTTGCCGGCCTGCGCCGCGGCAAAAACAAAGCAGCCGTTCTCGATGGCGCGGGCCCGCAGCAGCGTGTGCCAATGGGCGGCCCCGGTCTTCCTGGTAAACGCCGATGGAATCGCGAGGAAATCGGCCCCCGCCTTCGCAAGCGCACGATAGAGGTGGGGAAACCTGAGGTCGTAGCAGATCGTCAGCCCCAAGACGCCCCACGGCAGCGGCGCCAGCACCCCGGCGGAGCCCGCCTGGTAGTTCTTCGATTCCCGGTAGCTCTCGCCGCCCGGCAACTCGACATCGAACATATGGATCTTGTCGAAGCGCGCTGACTTGGCGCCGTCCGGTGCGAACAGGAACGCGCGGTTGGCAATCTTGCCGGTGTCGAGCAGAACCGCCATCGACCCCACGTGCAGCCAGATGCCAAGCTCCTTGGCAAGACCGGAGAAGAAGGAGACTGCGGTGTTGCCGTCCTCCGGCTGCAGCGCCGCAACCAGCCGCTTGCGCTCAAGCTCCATGATGGTGGTGATCTCGGGCGTCTGGACGTAGTGAGCGCCCTGCCCGGCAACCTGCCGGACAAGCTCTGCCGCGTCCGCGAGGTTCCTGCCGACATCGCGGCCTGTGCGCATCTGCACCAGACCCACTTTGAATGTGCCAGCCGACTGGCCCGACATCCTGTCCCCGGCTCCGCGAATTGCGCTACTTCTGCAGCAGTTTCAGGAGGTTTCCCACAGAACCTGCGCCCCGGCAACAACGTAGGCCCGCCGCTTTGCCCCAAGCCCTGCACAGGCGGGTTTTCCCTGTCGGACGGACAGGCTATGCCATACGCGACATCGACGGCGAGCTGCGATGGGCCGGGGCCTCAAAACGAAAGTGCAACGCGCGCCAGCCCAACCGGCTGCAAGCGCAGGTTCGGACGCGGCAGCCGGCGAGCGCCGCGCGCCACCGCCCGCGCCCGTTGCCCCGCCCGAGCCGGCGCCCGCGAAGATACCGAGTGCCCCGCCGCCCGGCGTCACGCCCTCGATGGCGCAGTTCCTCGAAATCAAGGCCGCCAACCCCGACTGCCTCCTGTTCTACCGGATGGGCGATTTCTACGAGCTGTTCTTCGAGGACGCCGTCGCCGCCGCCGACGCGCTCGGCATCGTGCTGACCAAGCGCGGCAAGCACTTGGGCGAAGACATCCCGATGTGCGGCGTGCCGGTCCATCGCGCCGACGAGTACCTGCAGCGCCTGATCGCCAGCGGCTTCCGCGTCGCCGTTTGCGAACAGCTTGAAGACCCGGCCGAAGCCCGCAAGCGCGGCTCCAAGGCGGTCGTGCACCGCGACGTGGTCCGTCTGGTCACGCCCGGCACGCTGACCGAAGACAGCCTGCTCGACGCGAAAGCGCGCAACTACCTCACCGCGCTCTTCAAGGCTCCGGCAAGCAGCAACACGGTTGCGCTCGCCTCCGCCGACATCTCCACCGGCGAGTTCGAAGTCGGCGAGGTATCGCTGCAGGATTTCCCCGGTGAGCTGGTTCGCCTGCTGCCCAGCGAGATCGTTGCCTCCGACGCCGCTCTGTCGAACCCGGAGCTGCGCAAATGGATCGAGATTGTCGGCGCCGCGGCGACACCGGCCCCGGCGGCGCATTTCGACAGCCTGTCCGGCGACCGCCTGCTCAAGGCACAGCTCGGCGTGACCGAGCTTGGCGCGTTCGGCAGCTTCTCGCGCGCGGAAATGGCCGCCATCGGCGGCCTGCTGAAGTATGTCGAGCTGACCCAGATCGGAAAGAGGCCGTGCCTCAGACCGCCGCGCCGCAGCGGCGCCTCCGCCCATCTCGTCATCGACGCGCCGACGCGCGCGAGCCTCGAGCTGCTCAGGTCCATCTCCGGCGACAAAAAATCGAGCCTGCTGGCGTCCATCGACAGGACCGTCACCGGCCCCGGCGCACGCGAGCTGGCCGCGCGCCTGTCGAGCCCGTTGTGCGACCCCGAGGCCATCGGCGCGCGGCTGGACGCCGTCAGCCTTCTGCACGATCGGGAGAGGCTGCGTGAAGACATTCGCGCAACGTTGAAGCGAACGCCGGACCTGGCACGGGCACTATCCCGCCTGGCGCTGCAACGCGGCTCGCCGCGCGATCTGTCGGCCATTCGCGACGCCATGACGGCCGCGCGCCGGTGTGCGCAGGTTCTGGGCCGCGAGGTTGCAGGCATAGGATTGCCGGATGTGCTGGCCGATATCGCGGCGCGACTGGAGGCATGCGATCCCGCCTTGCACCCGCTGCTCGCGGCGGCCCTGGTCGATGAGCCTCCCTATCTCCAGCGCGACGGCGGCTTCATACGCCAGGGCTACTCCGCAGGCCTCGACGAAGCCCGCACGCTGCGCGAGGACAGCCGCCGCGTGATGGCGGACCTCGAAACCAAGGCCCAGCAGCACACCAACATCAAATCCCTGAAGGTGCGGCACAACAACATCCTGGGATACTTCATCGAAGTGTCCGCCAATGCCGCCAGGCCGATGCTGTCGGAGCCGCTGTCCGCAACCTACAAGCACCGCCAGACGATGGCCGGCGCCGTGCGTTTCACGACGGACGAGCTGCTGGAAACCGAACGGCGCATCCTCACCGCAGGCGATCGTGCGGTCGCAATCGAACAGGAAGTGTTTGCGGCCCTGTGCGCGGCCAT
>CADEEC010000209.1 GCA_902826255.1 uncultured Hyphomicrobiales bacterium
AGCGGCTGGACATCCCTTCACAGCCCGTCAGGCTGCCAGACGATTTGATGACCGATCCGCATCTCAATGACGTCGATTTCTTCAAGCCGAACTTCTCGCACCCCACGCCCATCCACCGGGCTTTGCGTCAGGCGGTGACAATGGATGGGGTCGATGTGGTGCCTGATTTACCGCCGCCGTTGCTCGGCGCCGACACCGCGGACCTGCTTCGGGCGGCAGGGTGCAGCGAGGAAGTGATACACGCGACCTCCCCGCACCGGGGCAAGCCATAGCCCGGCGCCGTCCCACGTCTTGGTTAACTTAGGCTGTCGGGGAGAGCGGTCGGCCGGTCCGCACGCTGGTGTCCGCGAGCGCGTTGTCCAGGCCTTCGTCCTTGGCGTGAACGCTCTTGAGCGGCTGCCGCCGCAACATGCACGTTAGTGCCACGCCCAGAAAATAGCCGCACTGGAAGGCGATCATCGTTGCGAATGAAAAGAGGAATGCCCAACCGAGAGACCAGGCGGCCGCTGCGCCAGCGAGCGTGCCACCCACCAGGATGGCTGCCGAGCCGGCAGCTATGGCGTGCACCTTGAACCGCAGGCCCAAGAGCAGGCCAAGCGTCACAGCCAAAATCAACGCCAAGTGCATTCGTGGGCCCTTACAACCGTTTCACGGTGCTGCCGACGACTCACATCGCTCATTCCGAGCAGACACCTGAGTGTTTTCCAAGGGGAGAACTAAGATTTCCACAACTCAGAAGGCTAAAATGCGGCTAGTTCGGACTCGTTCCATACGACTTTGGCTAGTTCTCTTTTTGTTCCATTAATTCGCCTTTCAGCGTTGGCCGGCGCATGCCTCTGGATTTACGCCCGGAAGCTTGCGGGAGCCCCCCCTCGCCCTGGTGGAGGCCGCCCAAATGGCCTGCCTTCGATGTGATTGCGACGGGTGCCAGCCATCAATCTCGCGGGGCGATTGTCCGCAACCGGCTGACCAGTTGATCGACCAAGCGGTGATTGCTGTCGCGACTTGGTCCGGAGACGGTGACTATTATGACCTCTATTGTGTCGCTCTTACGCGAGGGAACGCAATAAAGGGAAGCCATCTGCGTTGCTTTGGACGTGTTCGCCCAAACAGCGTCTGCAGTCGTGCCGAACACCTGCAGCTTGGTGTCGCTCAGCGCACTGGATGCCAGTCTGAGGCATTCCTGCTTGGATATCTCGCGAACGTAAACGCTGTTGATGCTGTGAGGATTGTCTGCAAGAGCGGGGATACTCGGCGCCAGAAACAAGCCCAGCAAGGAAATGGGGGCGCATCTCCACATAAGTATTACCTCAGGAACAATCGCGCTGGGCGACTGTACCTGACCTTGCGAGGCTGATAGTTGCGAAATTCGCATCGTATGGCGGCGTTGCGCAGCCTTTCCGTCGGCCCCGCCAAGGCTCGCCGTCCAGATGCCCGAAATGTGAATCCGTGAGGCCCCCTCCGCAGGGCATACTGCGCAAGCTTGCAGCACCGCGGGTACAGTTTAAGTGGGCGCTGGCGTTGGCCCATCGCCAGGGCCGGGGGACAATGCCATGCATGCCAGAGGTGCCGTCGCTGCGTCAGCGCTCGTAGCTTTGCTCGTGGTCCTCTCGAGGATCTTCACGGGGGCCGGGCCGCACGCGCAGCCAAACAAGCAGGTGCAGGTCGCAGGCATTCCCGCGGACCGCCTGGCGGCCTGGCTGCCGGGGCTCAACGCCGTCGGCGGTATTCCGCACCGCGCGGTCGTGTGTGCAACGGTGAACGCTGCCGCATACGGCAATGGACTGCGCAACGCGGCTACTGGAATCCAAGCCGCTATCAATGCATGCCCGGACGGACAGGTCGTTCAGCTTTCGGACGGAGAGTTTCGGATCGACAACACTATCCTGCTCAACAAGTCGATCACCCTTCGTGGCCGGGGGCCTGCCCTGACGTGGCTCAAGATGCCGCGCGGAAAGAACGACAACCTCATCACAATCGGCGCCGCACATTGGGCAACGCCGGGCCAGACCGTTGATTTGGCAAAGCCCGGTGTGAGAGGCAGCAGCAGCGTAACGCTTGCAAGAGATCTGAAGCTTGGAGCTGGAGAAATCGTGCTGGTGGATCAGCTCACCGACAACGAGCTGAACTTCTGGGGCTACGGGTGCCAGCCGAACGATGCCTGCAGAACATGGAACACGCGGCCGGACCGTCCTTTGGGGCAGATGCTTGAGGTCGCCTCCGTGGACGGCAACATCGTTACCTTCACGACTTCTCTTCACATCGATTTCAAGACCTCGCGTGGGGCGCAACTCTCGCGCTTCATCGACAACTCGAACAATCGCGTGCTTGCGCGCGTGAGCTACGCGGGCGTGGAGGACCTGCATCTTTCCGGCGGTGGCCACGGCAACATAAAGATGGAGGCCGCGGCCTATAGCTGGATCAAGGGTATCGAATCTACGGATCACACCGGCACGAGCGTCGGCCTGTTCAAGGCCTTTCGCAGCATCGTCCGCGATTCCTATATCCACACCGCGCGTGCTCCGGTGCCGGGCGGAGGCGCCTACGGCATCGCCGTGTCCGATTACGCCTCGGACAACCTGGTGGAGAACAACATCGTCCTGCGGATGAACAAAGTGATGCTGATGCAGGCCGCCGGCGGTGGCAACGTTATCGGCTACAACTACATGGACGACGGCTTGATCGAGTACCAGCCCGAGTGGACCGAGTCCGGCATCAACGCCAGCCACATGACCGGGACGCACTTCGCCCTGTTCGAAGGAAATCAGTCCTTCAACTATGACGCAGAAAACGTCTGGGGAAGCCCGATCTACATCACCGTGTTCCGCAATCACCTGACCGGCAAGCGACGGTCCGCGCCGCCTCTCAAGCTGCCCTCGGATCAGTTCCGGCGCACCGTTAGTCTCTGGGAGGGTGCCTGGTGGCACACGCTGGTGGGTAATGTTCTTGGCTACGAGGGTATGAGCCCGCAACCGCGGGCCAAGAGGTTCGCGTATGAGGGCTTCTATCCCTGGGACGAAGATCCCTCGCCGCTGTGGATGGTCGGGATCAGCAAGGACTGGGGCCCGCCGGATCGCAAGGTCGCCGAGACGCTCATTCGCGGGGGCAATTACGACTATGTGTCGAACCAGGTCCGTTGGGAGAACTTGCGGGAGTCCGACCTGCCAAAGTCGCTGTACCTGACCTCGAAGCCAGAGTTCTTCGGCTCCTATGAGTGGCCATGGGTCAATCCGACTGGATCGACGAAACTCCACATACTTCCCGCCCGGGCGCGGTTCGACGCAGGAACCCCGTTTGCCTCTCCGCCAGCGGGTGGAAAAAGCAGCTCCGGCCAATGAAGGAGCAACGTGTGGCAATAGGGCACAGCGATTGCTTCCGGCTCCCGCCCACTGCTTCCGCAACAGGGGCGCGGCTATCGTTAAGGCCGAGCGTTACAAGCCAGTCGCTTTGAGTGCCCATATTTGCGGCGAGAGCAATCGGCCGATGCAACCCTGGTTTGTTGAGTGCTCCTCTCCACTAACGTAATAACCGAAAACCTGTTGTCAGGGAATTTGGCCTCAGGCACCGTTCGCCACATCGGTTTCGGCTACAATTCAAGACGTCCCGGCTTGCGAGTGTTGAGGGTGATCCTTTGCGCGAAGCAGCCCGCTGAGACGCCTCCGCGGCACAAAGTGGCATGACGTTGGAATCTGGGTCCTTGGTATGATTTTCACGGAAACTAGCATTTCCGGTGTTTTCGTGATCGGCCTGGAGCCACGCCGCGACGAACGCGGGTTCTTCGCCAGACAATGGTGCGCCGACGAGTTCAAGCGCGCCGGCCTCGATCCCAGGGTTGCGCAGATCAATACGACGCACAGCCTCGCAGCCGGTACCTTGCGTGGTGTGCACTATCAGAAGGCACCGCACGCCGAGGTCAAATTGGTCCGCTGTACGCGCGGTGCGGTGTTCGATGTGGCCGTTGACCTGCGCCCGGGCAGCCCGACCTTCTGCCAATGGTTCGGTATCGAGCTCGATGCCGAGTCCGGCCGCATGCTGTACATACCCGAGGGCTGCGGCCACGCGTTCCTGACGCTCGCGCCGGCCACGGACCTCGCCTATCAGGCGTCGGTGCCGTATTCCTCCGACAGCGCCACCGGCGTGCGCCATGACGATCCGGCGTTCGGCATAGTCTGGCCGGCTCCGGTCAACGTCATCTCCGCCCAGGATCAGAATTGGCCCCGCTTTCCCGCCGCGGCTCGCTCATGAAGTCAACGGCTCAACGGGTACTGGTGACGGGCGCCAGCGGATTTCTAGGCAGTCATTGCCTGGCGCCGCTCGTTTCGCTCGGCTTCGACGTCGTTGCGCTCCATCGCGAGCGCGTTCCGGTGGAAGTGCCCGGCGTCCGATGGGTGCGCGGCGATGTCATGGATCGCTCTCAGATGCGTGCGCTGCTTGAAGAGCATCGGCCTCAGCGTCTCCTGCATCTCGCGTGGTTCGTGGAGCCGGGCGCACTCATCAGCGATCCCCGGAACCTCGCCTGGACGGCGGCCAGTCTCGATCTGATCCGCACCTTCCGTGAGCTCGGCGGCGAACGCTGCGTGGTGAGCGGATCGTGCTACGAATACGACTGGCGTTACGGCTACTGCGTGGAGGACGTGACGCCCTGCGAGCCGGACACGCTCTACGGTGCGTCCAAGGACGCCCTCCGCCGCGCTTTTCTCGCCTATTGCAACGTCTCCGGCCTGTCGGGAGCCTGGGGACGCGCATTCTTCATGTACGGCCCTCGCGAGAACCCGGCGCGGCTGGTGTCGTCCGTGATCCTGTCCCTGCTGAAAGGGCAGGTGGCCAAATCCTCGCATGGCCTTCAGGTTCGCGACTATCTGCACATTCAGGATGTTGCCGACGGCATGGTGGCCCTGCTCGCGTCCGACGCCAAGGGTGCCTACAATATCGCCGCGGGATCGGCGGTTACGATCCGCGATATCGTCGAGCACCTGGGACGCATCACCGGCCGCAGCGACCTGCTGCAGATAGGCGCATTGCCGGCGCGTGCCAACGATGCGCCGCTGGTGCTCGGAGACACACGCCGCACAACGAGCGACGTCGGCTGGAAACCCAAGTTCACTCTCGAGACGGGACTGTCGGCCACCGTGGATTGGTGGCGCGCGCAATTGCAGGCTTCCGCAGGTTGATTTCACGATGAAACGGATTGCGATACTGGGTACGGGGATGGCCGGTTTCGGTGCGGCGCACGCTGCGCACACGGCAGGCGTGCGTCCCGTCATGTACGACATGCACGACCACATCGGCGGCCACACGTCGTCGTACGAGTTTCCCGGCGGCTGGACGTTCGACGAGGGGCCGCACGTCTCGTTCACCGACAATGACCGGGTCAAGGACCTGCTGGCGGCCAATGTCGCTGGCCAATACGTGGAGGCCAGAACCAAGGTCAACAACTACTGGAAGGGGCACTGGATCAAGCACCCGGCCCAGATCAACCTGCATGGGCTGCCCGCCGAGCTTGTGACCAAGATTCTTCTGGAGTTCGTCGACGTCGCGCGCCGCACGGAAACGCCTGCCGTCCGCAACTACGAGGATTGGCTGCGCGCGAGCTTCGGCAATACGTTCGCCGAGACTTTCCCGATGGAATACACGGTCAAGTATCACACCACGACCGCCGCCAATTTGAACACCGATTGGATCGGGCCGCGCCTCTATCGGCCCAAGCTCGAGGAGGTGTTTATCGGCGCGCTGCAGCCGAAGTCGGAC
>CADEEC010000210.1 GCA_902826255.1 uncultured Hyphomicrobiales bacterium
CGGGTGGATCCCCGATAGCCTCGCGCAGCTCGGCTTCGGGGATGACGCCGGTTGGGAACGCGGCATCCGCCCAAACGTCATGCCGTGTCGTGCCGGAGGCGCGCCAAACTCAAGGGCCGGCATCCAGGTCACCGCGCAACACGGGCGCGCTCAAGCCAATCACGCACAGCGAGGCCGGCAGTCGCCCTTAGAAGTCCGTGTCCTCTTCGCCGGCCGTGCGCTTCTGGTGCCGCAGGTGCTGCCAGATCGCCAGCACCACCGACAGCAGCGCCGCCAGCAGCAGCCCGCCGGAGATCGGCCGCGTGATGAACAGCCACAGATTACTGTCCGTCATGATGGCGCGGATCAGGTTGATCTCGATCTGGTCGCCGAGGATCAATCCAAGGATCAGCGGCGCCAGCGGGAAGCCGAACTTCACCAGCCCATAGCCCACCACACCGAAGATCAGCAGCACGTACACGCTCTGCATCGAGCTGTTGAGCGCGTACGCACCCATCACGCACAGCACCATGATGATCGGCGCCAGCAGCGCCAGCCGCACGCTCGTCAGCCGCAGCATGATCGGCATGCAGGCAAAGCAAATGAGCAGCATCAGCGGATGCGCCAGGATGTAGGCACCATAGATGCCGTACGCCAGCTCCGGGTTCTGCGACACGAACAGCGGGCCCGACTGGATGCCGTGAATGGTCATCGCGCCCAGCATCACGGCCGTGACAGCATCGCCCGGAATGCCGAACGCCATGATTGTCATCAGCGAGCCGCTGACGTTGGCGTTGTTGGAGGCCTCCGAGGCGATGATGCCCTCCGGATGCCCGGTGCCGAACAGTTCGGGTGTCTTGGAGAACTTCTTGGCTTGGTCGTAGGCCATCACGCTCGATGCGCTGCCGCCGATGGCGGGCAGGATGCCGATGATGAGGCCGACGATGGTCGACCACAGCAGCACCACCGGCCGGAAGAAGATCTCCAGGTTCACCTTCCAGTGCGAGAAGCGCTCGAAGGTCGAGCGGATCGCCCCGGTCGCAACCGTGCGGGCATCGCCCATCTTCTCGATGTCGGTCATGATCTGCGCGAAGGCGAAGATGCCGATCAGCACCGGCAGGAACGGAAAGCCGCCGCCGATGAACGGCGACCCGAACGTGAAGCGCTGCACGCTACCGATCGGATCGGTGCCGATCACGGTGATGAGCAGGCCGATCGCCGTCGAGATCAGCCCCTTCAGCAGCGAGGACTCCGTCAACCCCGCCACCATCGCCATCGCCAGCACGAACAGCGAGAAGTACTCCCACGGCCCGAACTCCAGCGCGATGGCGGCCAGCGGCGCGGTCAGGAACACCAGGAACAGCGCCGCCAGCAGGCCGCCCCACACCGACGCCCACACGCCGAGCCAGATCGCCCGCCCAGGCTCGCCGTTGCGCGCCATCGGAAATCCGTCGAACGTCGTGGCGATGGCCGAGGGCGTGCCCGGAATGCCGAGCAGGCAGGCTGTGATCAGCCCCCCCGTCGAGCCGCCGACGTACACGCCGGTCATGGCTGCGAGACCCGCCAGCGGATCGAGCCCGTACGTGAACGGCAGGATCACGATCACGGTCAGCGTAATGGTGAAGCCGGGCAGCGAGCCGCCGATCACGCCCGCCAGCGTGCCGAGAAACAGCGGAAGCATGTACTTCCACTGCAGCACGTTGACGACGCCGGCGCCGAGCAGTTCGAGCATGGCCATGGGCTACCAGCCGGTCCAGCTTCCGCGCGGAAGCAACACGAACAGATAGTGTTCGAACACGAAGTAGGCGATCACCGCGGTGCCGATGGCCAGCGCTACCAGCCGCAACCACTGCCCCGCCGACGATGGCCGCTCCAGCACCAGTTGGAACAGCCCGACATAGAGCGCGGTAGAAAGGCGAAAGCCGAGCACCGGCATCAGCCCGATGTAGGCCCCGGTGAGCGCAAAGGCCGCCGCGACCAGCCCATAGGCCCGCTTGGGCTGCTCAGCCGTCGCCGGCGCCGCGACCGGAGCCGCCCGCCGCTGCACAAAAGCGTCCTGCACCACCAGCAGGCCACTGACGATCGCCATGAACGTCAGCACCAGCGCGGGGTAGAAGCCTGGTCCGACCGGAACGATCGGGAGTTTGGGAAGACCGAACGCAAACGGCAGCAGCGCAAGGCTGACCGCGAGGCCGATCAGCCCCGCGATCCCATCCCGCCCCAACCTCATTTCTTGATGAGGCCGAGATCGGTCATGATCACCTTGTTCTCGCCGTCGATCTTGTCGAGGAAGGCGCCGTAGTCCTTGTCGTTGAGGTAGGCAACGCGCGTGCCTTGCGCCTTCATGGAAGCCGAGAACGCCGGCTCGGCCGCCGCCTTGGCACAGGCCTCGCCCAGCTTGGCGCGCACCGGCGCGGGCGTGCCCTTCGGCACCAGCAGGCCGCGCACCACCTCATAGACGATGTCGTGGCCGAGTTCCTTCAGCGTCGGCACGTCCGGCATCCCAGGATCGCGCTGCGCGCTCGCGATCGCGAGGAACCGCAGTTGCCCGGCCTCCACCTTGCCCTTCTGAGTCAGGTTGGAATCGGTGAGGTCGATGTGGCCGCCGAGGATGGCATTCATGCGCGGCGCCAGCCCGTCGTAGGACACGTACTTCAGCTTGAGGCCGGCGGCCTTCTCCACCATGGCCGGGAAGATGTGGCTGGTGGAGCCGAGCGTGGCGCCGACCGAGATCTGGCCGGGCCGCTTCTTGGCGTCCTCGACGAAGCCCTTCCAATCGCTCCAGGTCGTCTTCGTACTGGCCGTCAGCACGGAGGGCGTCGCCGCCAGCAGGCAGATCGGCTCGAAATCCGTGTACTTCACGTCGGCAATGCCGGCGTAATAGGTCAGGTGGATGTAGTCGTGCACGGCATACAGCGTGTAGCCGTCCGCCGGCGCGCCCTTGGCCTCGCGCGCACCGACCGTTCCCGAGGCGCCGCCCACGTTGGCAATAACGACCGTCTGGCCGATGTGCTTCTGCAGCAGCGGGGCGAACGGGCGAAAGATATTGTCGGTGTCGCCGCCGGCCGCCCACGGCACGATCATCTTGAGGGCGCGCTCGGGAAATTGCTGCGCGTTCGCCGCCGTCGCCATGCAGAACCCGGCGGCGGCTGCAGTGATCCCCAGAATGAGCTTGCGCATAATATCCTCCCTGGATTTGGCAATTGTTTGGATGCCTTCGTGACCGGTAGACTAAGCAAGCGGATTCACGAAGGCAATCGCGCGTGACGGCCTCTTTTCCGCGCCGGGCGCCGTGTTGAGTTAGACTTACGGCGCAATGCCCCGCGTACGGGCAACTCACACTTGCGCGGCTTGCGGAAAGTGCGACCGAGGACATAGGCTGACACATGCCCACCCAGGACCTTCACGGCTTGCCGCTGACCACAGCGTCGGCTGACGCAGCCGCCGCCTTCAACCACGTCGTCGAAGGCTATCTGCGCTATCGCGCCGACGCGCCGCAGCGGCTGCGTGCGCTGCTCGCCGCCGACCCCGAGTTCGCCATGGGCCAGACGTTGCGCGGCTACTTCGCGATGCTGGCCTTCAACGCCGCCAGCATTCCCGCCGCGCGCAAGGCATTAGAGGCGGCGCGCAAGCCGGCCGGCGTGACCCGGCGGGAAGCGGCCCACGCCGCGGCTTTGACGCACTGGAGTGAGGGCGACATCGACGCCACGCTCGCCACCTGGGAGCAGATCCTCGACGAGCATCCCCTCGACGTCCTCGCCTTCCGCCTGCATCACTTCCTCGCCTTCTGGTACGGCCGCCCCGAGGTGATGACGAAACGAGCCGACATCGCTCATCGTCAATGGAGCCCCGAGCTTGCCGGCTGGTCCGCGCTCCTCGCCTGCCGCTGCTTTGCGCACGAGGAGGTCGGCAACTACAAGATCGCGGAGGCGGCCGGCCGCGAGGCCATCGCACTCGACCCCGGCGACCTGTGGGCCGCGCACGGCGTCGCGCACGTGCTCGAGATGCAGGGGCGGCACGATGAAGGCATCGCCTGGCTGAAAGACCTGGAGCCCAACTGGGAAGGCGGCAACAACCTCAAGCATCACCTGTGGTGGCACCGCGGGCTCTATCACTTCGAGCGCCGCGAGTTTGCACAGGTGCTGGCCCTCTACGACGACAATTTCCGCAACCTCGCCTCCGACCTCACGCAGGCGCAGCCCGACATGTATATCGACGTGCAGAACGCGGCCTCGATGCTGTTCCGCCTGGAGCGCCAGGGCGTGGACGTCGGCGACCGCTGGACGGAGCTTGCCGATAAGGCGGAGGCCCGCATCGGCGACTGCGTCTCGACCTTCACGCTGCCGCACTGGATGATGGCCCTCACCGCCACCCGCCGTTGGGATGCCGCCGGGCGCATGCTCGACGGCCTGCGCACCTTCGCCGCCGCCGGCGTCGGCACCGCCGCGCCGATCGTGCGCGACTCCGCCCTGCCGATCTGCGAGGCGCTCCTTGCTCGCGCCAAGGGCGACCCCGCCCGCGCCTGCGACCTGATGCGTCCGGCGCTCGCCGGCATGTCCGAGCTCGGCGGCAGCCACGCCCAGCAGGACGTGCTGGAGCAGCTGTTCCTCGACTGCGCCGTCAGCGCGAAACGCCAGGACGACATCGACACGCTGCTGGCCCGCGTGACGCAACGGCATCCGATCTCACCCGAAAACCGCGTCGGCTATGCCGCCGCAGCCAGCAAGGCATCCTGACATGAAGCTCGGCGTAGCCGGCCTCGGCGCCATCGGCCTTGCCGTCGCCCGCGCGGTGGATGAAGGGCGCATCCCCGGCATCACCTTCGCCGCCGCCAGCGTGCGCGATCAGGCCAAGGCGCGGCAAGCCACCAAGAGCTTCCGCGCGCAGCCTGAGCTCCTCGACCTCCCCGCGCTTGCAAAGGCCTGCGACGTCATTGTCGAATGCCTGCCGTCGGCCCACTTCCGCGCCGCCGCCGAGCCTACCATCGACAACGGCCGCATCTTCATGCCGCTCTCGGTCGGCATGCTCATCAACCACATGGATCTCGTCGACCGCGCGCGGGAGACCGGGGCGCGCATCGTCGTGCCCACCGGCGCGCTGCTCGGGCTCGACGCCGTGCGCGCCACCGCAGAAGGCGAGATCGCCTCGGTCAAGATCGTCACGCGCAAGCCGCCGGGCGGGCTCGCCGGCGCGCCGTTGCTCGTTCAACGCGGTATCAGCGTGGACGGCCTGGAGAAGCCGCTGCTGGTGTTCGAGGGCAGCGCGCGCGAGGCGATCGCGGGCTTCCCCGCCAACGTCAACGTCGCTGTCGCCCTTTCGCTCGCCGGCGTCGGCCCGGACAAGACACGCTGCGAGATCTGGGCCGATCCCGGGGTGACGCGCAACACGCACACTATCCTGGTGAAGTCCGACTCCTCGGACCTCACCATGACGATCGAGAACATCCCTTCGGAGAACCCGCGCACGGGCAAGATCACCGCGTTGAGCGTGCTGGCCGCTTTGCGCCGCCTGACCGCGCCGCTGGTGGTGGGGAGCTAGGCATCCCGCGCCCTTCGTTGGCAAGCGCCGCCTCCGCCTCCTGCGTCACCCAGGTCACGAACGCTCCCACATGCGGGCGGCCGCCGCTGATGGCGGAGCGGATCACGAAGTAGGAGCGCGTGCCGGTCGCCGCCTCGCCGAACGGCGCCACCAGCCGCCCTTCGGCAATGAGTCCGCTCACCAACCGGCCGATGCCCATCGCCACGCCCTGGCCGCTCAGCGCC
>CADEEC010000211.1 GCA_902826255.1 uncultured Hyphomicrobiales bacterium
CGGCACGAACCAGTTGCCGAAGCCGCCGATCATGGCCGGCATCACCATGAAGAACACCATGATGAGGCCGTGCCCGGTAACGAACACGTTGAACACGTGACCGTTGGCGAAGTACTGCATTCCCGGCTCTTGCAGCTCCATGCGCATCACCACGGAGAGCAACCCCCCGATCAAGCCGGCAATGATCGCGAACAGCAGGTAGAGCGTGCCAATGTCTTTGTGGTTGGTAGAGAAGAGCCACCGTGGAACGAACGAGGGGGCGTGGTCGTGGCTATGATCGTGGTCCGCGTGAGCCTTCGTCGCCATGTTCTACTACCTTCGCGTTCGCTCTTGCGTTGCCGTTCGGCGGCCCAAACCGGAGCCGCCAGGCTGGCTATCTGCTTGCAGTCTTGTTCTGGCCGGAGTGATCTTTGGCAGCCTGCTGGATGATGTCGCGCACGCGCTTTCTGTCGCGCTTCTTGGTGGCATCTACCCAATCGTCGAAGACCCGATCCTTCACGACACGCAGTGCAATCGGCATGAAGGCGTGGTCTTTGCCGCAAAGCTCAGAGCACTGTCCGAAGTAGATGCCTTCCTTCTGGGCCTTGAACCACGTTGCAGTGATCCGGCCGGGCACAGCATCCACCTTTGAGCCGAACGACGGAATGGTCCACGCGTGGATTACGTCCGAGGAGGTTACCAGAACGTGCACCACCTTGTTGACCGGAACGAGCACCTCGTTGTCGACTGCGAGGTTACGCGGCACTTGGTTCGCCGGCATCCCCGACTTGATCAATGCCTCACGCTCATCGTCCTGCAGCATGACGGAATCGACGCTGATCTTTTGATCAGGATACTCGTGCGTCCAGTTCCAGGCGTGTCCGGTCACTTTGATCGTGAGGTCCGGTGGCGGGTAGGCGTACTGCGCATAGAGAAGCTTGAAGGACGGAATGGCGATAACCAGCAGGACAAGCACCGGCACCACTGTCCACAGGACTTCCAAGGTGGTGTTATGGGTCGTTTTGGTCGGTACGGGGTTTCTCTTCTCGCTGAAGCGCCACATCACATAAAGCATGAGCAACATCACGAATATCGTGATGGCGAAAATGATCACGTTCACGAAGTCATGAAACCAATGGATCTGCTCGGCGATCGGCGTAACAGCCTCCTGGAAGCCGATCTGCTTGGGAGAGGGTTGACCGGAGCCGGCAAGAGCGGGCGCCGCGAAAAGGCCGGCACTGCTCGCAGCAGTCGCAATACATGTGCCGGTCCAGCGGCCAATACTCGTCATATGGTCGGCTCCGTGATCCCTGCAGCTACCGGCTGACACGCACACACCGGACCGGGCCCTCCCCCATCCGCGCGTTGCGTTCACCACCATACCCTAGCTTGGCTACCGAACAGAACCTGTCGTCAGCCAGTCGGGCCATCTTTATCGACAGGGAGGCGAACCTTGTCGTGCCGGTACGCCTTCTCGGACGCGCCGTCCGATCACACCAATAGTCCGCCCCTGCGACCACCAAACACAATGGAAGAATTCTACTCAAGTGCACCGCGCTGCGGCATTTCCACGCGCGAAAGTCGGAATACAAGCTAGGTTGCGCCGGGAGCGTCGCGTCCATTCCGCCGCGCGACCAAGCCGTGGGTCCCATTTTGGCCGGAATCATCGCTGAAATCACTCCGGCAATCGGAGCACTTTCGCACTCAAATCGCTGTGGTATTGCGGTGCAAGAGCACTAGCAGCGAGAGGTTTGACCTTGCCTTCTCCAGGAACCGACAAGTTGCGGGCGCGCCGAGGCCCTATCCTCACCGTCATTGCTTCCCTATTCCTGATCGCGTTGGCCGCTCCCGCCCTCCCGCAACCGCTGGAAGGCGGCACCGTCAAATCGCAGCACGGCGACTGGCAGATTGTCTGCAAGGCGCCCCCTCCGGGCGCCAAGAACGAAGTTTGCGCCATCGTCCAAAGCGTGACCGCGGAAGACCGCAACAATGTCGGCCTGACTGTCTACTTCCAGCGCTTCTCGGATGGGCGCCGCGTTTTGCGTGTCTTTGCCCCCCTTGGCGTGCTCCTGCCGCCGGGACTTGGGTTGAAGATTGACAACAGGGACGTCGGGCACGCGCCCTTCGTGCGATGCAATTCGTTTGCCTGCTATGCGCAGGTCGTAATGGAAGACCCGCTCGTCGAGCAGTTGAAGAGTGGCAAAACGGCGGTCTTCATCATCTTCCAAAGTGAGGAGGCAGGGATCGGCATCCCGATCTCCTTGGCCGGTTTCGGCCAAGCGCTCAACAACTTGCGCTGACGCGCCCGCATCCCAGGCGCTTCTCGACATTTCGCCACACTGTTCGGGCACTCTCGAAATCGGGGTGGCGCTACGCATCAGTGTTGCGATTTCGGGCATGAGCGCCGTTAAGACCAATCTTGAGTTTTCCCCGCACATCGAAAGCACGTCGGGCAGGCGACAGCGACGGCTCACGGCATTCAATCCGACTTGCCGCCGTCGCATCAACGAGTTGATGAGTTCGTCGCCTGCCGTTGAAGACCTTGCGGACAGCTTTCCGGCACTCCTGTTTGCCTTGGCGACCGGCTTTGCCACACAAGAGCAGCGCCAGCGGTCGCTGACGCTGGTTGAGGCCGGCGCCCCACTACGTGCGGTAGCCGACACTCTTGGCGTAGCGTGGTGGCTGCGCAAGCTCCCTCCCTCCGCGTTTACAGTTCCACTGCCGGTATTTTCGAGCGAACCAGAGTTTGCGCTGCGGGTCAGCAATACGATTCCCGACAGCACAGACCTTCTCCCCGCTTGGTTCGCGCGCGTCGGTTACGGATACGAGGCGTGCGGTCCAGCCTTTGCGCTCTGGCTGGCTCGGCATCATGACCTATGCGTCTCCTCCGAGGAGCTCGTCGTGCTCATGGCAGCTTGGGCATGGTTCAGCGACAAGACCCAGCACCAAGGGGGCAGGTTACTGCGCGCACCCTGGCATCCCGAGATGAGCTACCGGCGCGCGCGCGACGAGCTGAGTGTTTGGCACCAGCGCGCCAGGCTGGCCGAACTTCTCGTTCAGGGACTGGAGACGCCGAGGCTCACCGAGGGTGCCGCGCTGGGATACTCCTTCACCGCTTTACGCACAGTTGAGGACTACCTCGCGGAAAGCGATGCCTTGGATAATTGCCTCGACCGCTACGCCGATCATCTTCTGACGAATGCAGCGGCTATATTCTCGATTCGCAAAGGTGCGCGACGCGTGGGCTGCGTGGAAATCGGGCTTCATCCTACAGAGGTCTCGATGCCGGCCATCATGCAACTCAAAGGTGCCCGCAACCGCCAGGCATCCGCCGAAGTCTGGCAGGCAACGTTTGCATGGCTCGGCGGCCAAGACCTTCGGGCCTTTCCACCGCGGTCGGCAAAGCGCGCACCCAGGGCGGAAGCCACCAGCCTATGGGCTCCCTACCTGGCTTTTCTCTCCGGCACGCGCCACGAGGGAACATTCCGCCGCTGGCTGCTCGGCAAAGTTCGCAGGCGGATGACGGGATTGCCTGCGATACCGCGCCGGCTTCGGCGTGGCGCCGCCTAGGAAATTGCCCGCGCGATTGTCTTCAAGAGCAAGTCGATGTCTTCAGGCCGCGACAGCCGGTGCTCCCCGTCGGGCACGGCTTCCACCCGCACCCAATCGCCGCCCAAATGGGCGACCAGATCCAAAGTGTGCTCCCAGGGGACATCGGGATCCTGCAGCCCATGCAGGATGTAAACAGGCCGGCCGGGATCAAAAGAGCTCAAGCCGATGAGATGTTTGCGACCGTCCTCGATGAAAGCACGCGTAATCGGATAGGGTCCGTCGCCGTAGCGCGATGGACGCAAGTAAACGCCGGACGCCTCGATATCGCGGCGTGCCGACGACGGAAAATTCTGCCACATGAGTTCCGTCATGTCCCAGGCGGGTGCGATCAGGACGAGGGCCTTTATGCGTTCCGCCTCCTCAGGAGCTTCGGCAAGAAGCGACCGCAGCAGCAGAAGCGCCATGTAACCGCCCATACTGGATCCAACCAGGACTTGCGGTCCCTCAGACAGGCGGGAGAAGGCGGCTCGGACCTCCTCCAGCCAGCGGCTTACTGTGCCATCTTCGAATTTGCCTTCGGATTGCCCGTGCCCCGAATAGTCGAGGCGAAGGCAGGAGAGGCCCTGATCGGCAGCCCAGGCGGATACAGCGGCCGCCTTGGTGCTTGTCATCTCCGATTTCAAACCGCACAGCCACACTATGCCGGGCCGTCCCAGGGTAGTGCCCGCTGACCGCAGATAGGCGATACGGCGGCTGGTTGGTTGTTCCCCGACCGCAAGGAATTGCGGATGCGCATCGCTCATCCTATGAAGTCCTCGATTTGTCACCGTGAGACCGCACGTGGCGAACGGCCGAACCACAGTACTTCAGATTATCCCCGAACTCGATGCCGGCGGCGCGGAGCAGTCGGTTGTCGAGATCGTGGCCGCACTTGTCAAAGCGGGAGCGCGCGCCTTGGTGCTGGCTGAGCCGGGCGGCCGCCTTGCGCCGCTGATTGCAGCTGCCGGGGGCGAACTCCATGACTTTCCTGCGGCCACTAAAAACCCGTTCCGAATTCTCGCTAATGCCCAGGCTCTGGTGGCGCTTGCAAGGCGGGAGGGCGTTCACCTGATCCACGCGCGCAGCCGCGCGCCCGCGTGGAGCGCACTTCTGGCTGCGCGTCGACTTGGGGCTCCGTTCGTTACCACCTATCACGGAGCCTACAATGAAACGAATGCCGTCAAGCGGACTTACAACAGCGTGATGGCGAAGGGCGACGTGGTCATCGCCAACTCGCGCTACACGGCCGACCTCATTGAGTCGCGCTACGCGACCTATCCAGAGCGAATCCGGGTCATTCACCGCGGCGTCGATCCGTCTGCGTTCGCGCCCGCAAAAATCGATGCCCAACGCGTCGCTGCCCTCCGCAGCAGCTGGGACATCGCCCCCAAGCGGCCGATCATCCTGCAGGCCGCCCGCCTAACCCGCTGGAAGGGGCAACTGACCCTGATAGAGGCCGTTGCACGCCTGCGCGCCCGCGGGGCATTGCGGAACGCAGTGCTTGTCCTGGCGGGCGACGCTCAGGGCCGCGCGGATTACGTCGACGAACTGCAAGGCCGGATTGCGGAGTTCGGACTTGGCCCACACGTGCGCTTGCCGGGGCACCTCCCGGTATCAACGATGCCTGTCGCCTACGCTCTGGCAGACGCTACCGTCGTCGCATCCATAGAGCCGGAGGCGTTCGGAAGAACGGCCATCGAGGCCGCCGCACTGGGTTGCCCTGTCATAGCGACCAACATCGGGGCTCCCCCGGAGACGGTCCTGGCCCAGCCCGCAGTGTCTATCCAAGAGCGAACCGGCTGGCTGGTGCCCCCCGGAGACCCTGAAGCGCTGGCTGCGGCACTTGCGGAGATGCTCGCCTTGTCACCTAGCGGGCGCATGGAGATAGCGGAAACCGCCCGCCGCCACGTACTTGCCCACTTCACCACTGAGGCGATGCAGCGGCGTACCCTGGCGGTGTATGACCTTCTCCTGGGCACGGCCCTGGAGAAGGCATTCAGCGTGGACACGCCGCTCAAGATTTCCTAAGGGTCCCCCTGCG
>CADEEC010000212.1 GCA_902826255.1 uncultured Hyphomicrobiales bacterium
CCGGCGCCGAAATCGCCACACGCCCGTTCCAGCTGGTCACCGGGCGGGTGTGGAAAGGCACCGCCTTCGGCGGCGCTAGGGGCCGCACGGATGTCCCCAAGATTGTCGACTGGTACATGGACGGGAAGATTCAGATCGACCCGATGATCACCCACGTCATGCCGCTCGCTGACATCAACAAGGGATTCGACTTGATGCACCAGGGCAAGAGCATCCGCGGCGTGGTGACGTTCTAAGCACCGTTGTCATCCCGGGGCTTGTCCCCGGGGTTCCATCCCTCAGTTTGCTCCTGCGTCTGCCTGCTGGGCCACACGGGCAAGGCTGCCGATGGCGTGTCCTGGCTGCCGCAAGGCTCCTGATCTAAGCTGCTGCTTCGGGGCGGTTGTGGCGGCTGGGTTCGATGAGACGCATCCTCAAGTGGTTTGGCATCGCGGCCGGGGGGCTGGTCCTGCTGGCGCTGCTTGGCCTCGCCGGTGGCTATATCCTCCTGCGCAACACGGTGCCGTCGCCGTCGGGCGCACAAGCGATTGCGGGGTTGGCGCAACCCGTCGAGGTGGTGCGCGACCGCGAAGGCGTGCCGCACATCTTCTCCAAGACCATCGACGATCTCTACATGGCGCTCGGCTTCATCCATGCGCAGGACAGACTGTGGCAGATGGAGCTGCAGCGGCGCACGGGCCAGGCACGGCTATCGGAGATCTTCGGCGAGCGCACATTCACCACCGATGTCTTCCTGCGCACGCTCGACCTTTACGGCCACTCGCAGCGTTCGGTGGCTGCCCTGCCGCCGGAAGCCAAGTCGGCGGCGGAGGCCTATGCACGTGGTGTCAACGCCTACATCAATCGCGGCATCGGGTGGCTGGAGCCGCGTCTGCCCCCTGAGTTCCTGTTTCTGCGCCACAGCCCCGAGCCGTGGACGGTCGCAGACAGCATGGTCATCGCCAAGCTGATGGCCTTGCAGCTGTCTACCAATCTCAACTTCGAGACGCTGCGGCTGACGCTTGCCGCGCAAGGCCTCACCTCGGCCGAGATCGAGGATCTGATGCCGCTCGACCCGGCCGATGCCCCGCCGCCGATGCCGGAGATCGCGCAGCTCTATCCGCTCAAAACTGCGCCGCAGAAGCGTGCCGATGCCGCGACCCTCATCGACGACTTCGTCGGCAGCGGCGCCTCCAACAACTGGGTGGTGTCAGGCCCGCGCACCGCCTCCGGCAAGCCGCTGCTCGCCAACGATCCGCACCTGAGGCTCGGTGCGCCGTCGGTCTGGTATCTGGCGCATCTTGCCGTGGAGCAGCCGGGCGGCAGCTCGGCCAATGTGGTCGGCGCCTCGCTGCCGGGTGTGCCGGGCCTCGTGCTCGGCCGCGGCGATAGCCTCGCCTGGGGCTTCACCAACACCGGTGGCGACGTGCAGGATCTCTTCATCGAGAAGATCAATCCCGACAATCCGCGCGAATACCTGACGCCGCAAGGCTGGCGCGCCTTCGAGGTGCAGGAGATGGCGATCGCCGTCAAAGGCGGCGGCGTACGGAAAGTGGAGCGGCGGCGTACGCGCCACGGTCCCGTACTGCCGGGCTTCTACCGCAACCTCGACGGGTTGCTCGGCAAGGGCTACGTCGCGTCCCTGCAATGGACCGCGCTCGCAAACGACGACACCACGCTTGCGGCAGGCCTGTTCGACCCCGCCACACGCACCGTCGACGATTTCTTCAAGAAAATGCGCCAGTTCGTGGTGCCGATGCAGAGCATGGTGGTAGCGGATACGGCGGGTCGCATCGGCATGATCGCGCCGGCGCGCGTACCCATTCGCTCGGCCGAGAACAAGATGGCGGGCCGCGCACCAGTTCCCGGCTGGGACGCCATCTACGATTGGAAAGGCTTCATTCCCTTCGAAGGCATCCCGCGCGTCGATGATCCCAACGTCGGCGCCATCGGCACGGCCAACGCGCGCATTGTGGAAGCCGGCTATCGCTACCACCTGACCTACGATTGGGACCCCGCTTTCCGCCAGCAACGCGTCAAGCAGCTGATCTTCGATCACGACAAGCACGACATGGCGAGCATGCGCGCGGCCCTGGCCGATGTCGTCTCGCCGGCAATTCTGAGGCTGCAGCCGCTGATGATCGCGCAGGCCCAAGCCGGCGGCTCGGTCGATAACGCGGTCCTGGATCAGCTCACCGCCTGGGACGCGACCATGCGGGCGGACCGGCCCGAGCCGCTCATTTTCACCGCCTGGCTGCGCGAAGCCGTGCGGGCCATCTACAGCGACGACCTGGGGCCCGCCTTCCGCAGCTATTTCGATTATCGCGCCACGGCCCTGTTGCGCCTGCTTGAAGGCAAGGCCACGGGGCGCGACTGGTGCGATGACCGCACCACGCCGGAGCGCGAGCGTTGCGGGTCGGTCCTCGCTGCCGCGCTCACCATCGCGCTGCGCGATCTGGAGCAGCGCTACGGCCGCGACCGCTCGAAGTGGCGTTATGGCGACGCGCACCTTGCCTACAACGAGCACCGGCCGTTCGGCGCCGTTCCCAGCATGGCGAGCTACTTCAACGTGACGGTGCCGAGCCCCGGCGGCAACTACACGCTCAATCGCGGCAAGGCCGAGTTCGGGGAAGAGGACACGCCGTTCGCCAACCGACACGCGTCCAGCTATCGCGCCATCTACGATCTCGCAGACCTGGAGAAGTCACTGTTCATTCAGACCACGGGCCAGTCCGGCAACTTCCTGTCGCCGTTCTATCGCTCGTTCGCCGACCGCTGGGCCAAGGTGGAATTCATCGAGATTCCGACCAAGCGCGAGACCGTCGCCAAGTCAGCTCTCGGCACCTGGCGGCTCGATCCCAAGTAAGCGCGCTGTCCTGCCGGACGCAGCTGCCAGGAGCGCCCCTTATCCCCGCCCACGCGGCGCATGCTAAAACATGCACGCGGTGAAAGCCGCACGCCGATGCCAGCAAACGTCATAGCGCTCTTTGACATGGTAAACAAAAGCCCCCTTGCGGGGGCCGATGCAGCGTCAGGCCGCGCGGCGTTCTTCGCGGGCGGCTGCGATGATGCGGTCGAGCGCCGCCTGCGCGTCCTGCTCGCTGGTGAAGGCACCCATCACATCGCGCGGGCCGGACGTCGGCGCGCCGCTTGCCGACAGCGGCAGGCGCGTAATGACGAATTGTCCGGACGGATAGCGCACCACTTCGTAATTCGAAAGTTCCATGACCACCCCCTGCAGAGATCCGAAACTGCGAATTTTCAACGCGCCTTGCACTTGCCGCTGGACTCGGGTTTCCGGGTCCGGCTGGGCGCATCACATAGTTGTCACATGATCTTACGTCAATGGGCTTTCGGTGCGCTTGAACGAAGGTCCACTGCGACCCGCTGACCCGCTCCGAATGGAGGCACCCGAAGGCCTCGGCAACCCTGGTTCCCGCCGGCAGATTGGCTAATCTGGATTCGGAAAAGCCGGGAGGATTTCGCCGATGCAAAAGGTCTGGATCGAGGCTGCTCTCAACGGCCCCTGGAGCCGCAAGCGGCAGCCAGGCATTCCCGATACCGTGGATGAGATTGTCCGTGAGGGCATTGCCTGCGCCGAGGCTGGCGCCTGCATCGTGCATGTTCATGCCTACGATGGCGGCGGCCCGCAGACCTTCGACTGGCAGGTGTACGCGCGCATCATCGAAGGCATTCGCGCGAAGGTTGACGTCCCGGTCTATCCGTCGCTGCCGACAGCCGGAATCGGAACCGGCCCGCTTCCGAGCGAGGCGGCGGCACGCTTTGCCCACGTCGAGGCGCTCGCCGCGCGCGGGCTGCTGGAGTTCGCTGCGATCGATCCCGGCAGCGTCAATTTCACGGAGCTTGCAATCGAGAGCGAGACGCCCGCGGCACCGACTTACCTGAACCCCGAGTCTCACATCCGCCATGCCCTGGCTTTTGCCGTGCGCTACGGCTTCCACCCGGCCTACGCCATCTACGAACCGGGTTTCACGCGCTCAGGGGCGGCGGTGGCGCGGGCTCTTGGCACCAAGACGCCGATCTACCGGCTGATGTTCTCGGAAACCTTCGCCTACGGCTTTCCGCCGAAGCCATACGGGCTAGCTGCGCATCTCGCACTGCTGGCCGAGGAGGCGCCCGGCGCACCTTGGATGATCGCCGGGCTTGGCGTCGATATCCGGCCGCTCATTCCGGAAACGATCCGCCGCGGCGGCCACATCCGCGTTGGCCTGGAGGACGCGCCCTTTGGAACCAAGCAAACCAACGTGCAACTCGTCGAGGAAGCCGCGCGCCTCATCCGCGCCAACGCCGCCGAGCCTGCCACCGTTGCCGAGATGCGTGAGGCGCTGGCCGCAAGTTGACTGCCGCTGGGGGGCGGGAAAGTGCGACCTGTTCCCTCTCCCCGCCTGGGGGGAGAGGGCTAGGGTGAGGGGCGGCTACAAGCTCGGCCGTCGGTACTTCCAAATCATCAATCCGGCGTAATCCCCGCCGCCTTGATGATCGGCCACCACTTGTCAATTTCCGCCTTGTGATAGGCCGCGAGGCCCTCCGGCGTCTGCTGCTCGCGCGAAGCCACATCGAGGCCGAGCTGCACGAATCGCGCCTTTGTGGCCGGGTCTGCCAGCGCTTGCACCATGGCGCCGTTGAGCTTGGCGATCACGTCCGCCGGCATGCCCTTGGGCCCGAAGAAGCCGAACCAGCCGGACATATGCAGCCCGCTGACGCCGTTCTCGTCGGAGGTGGCGATGTCGGGGATCGCCGGCGAGCGCTTGGGCGACAGGTTGGCGACAGCCTTCACGGTGCCCGCCTGGATCTGCGGCAGCGCGACGGCGGCCTGCACCATCAGCAGGTCCACCTGGCCCGCGAGTAGGTCCGTCATCGCCGGCCCGGCGCCGCGATAGGGAACGAACTGGACCTTGGTGTCTGTCGCCTTCTCGAGCAGGATGCCGCTGACGCGCGCCGCGGCGTTCTGGTTCACGTACAGCGCCTTGCCCGGATTGGCTTTCATCCAGGCGACCAGTCCCTTGAGGTCGTCGGCCGGCAGCGTCTTCTTGCCGATCAGCAGTTGCGGATTGATCGAGATCAGGCCGATCGGCGTGAAGTCGGTCGCCGGATCGTGGTTGAGCTTGTAGATGATGCTCCCTACGTGCGTATCCCACTGGCCGATGTCGATCGTATAGCCGTCCGGCGCCGCACGCGCGACACGCCCCACCGCCGTGGTTCCGCCCGCGCCGCCGACGTTCTCGATGATGACCGGCTGGCCGAGGATAGGCTGCATCTTCTCGGCCATGATGCGCGCCACCGTATCCGTCGACCCGCCCGGCGGGAACGGCACGATCAGCGTGATGGTCTTGGAGGGAAAAGCCTGCGCGTGCGCCTCAGCAACAATCCCGAAGGCAAGCAACGCAGCAGCAACAACAGCCGGCAACACCCGTCTCACAGCACGCCTCCTGAAAAATTATAGTCAGTATTGCCCGCGATGATAGCGGACGCCAAAACGGAAGTCATTCCCTCTGCTCGCTTGCGGGGAGAGGATTAGGGTGAGGAGCGACAAAAGCCGAGACCTGTCCTCAAAGCCGAAACCCCCGCCGGGCTGGGCGGGGGCTCGAT
>CADEEC010000213.1 GCA_902826255.1 uncultured Hyphomicrobiales bacterium
AAGGACGCCTACAAATCGCTCAACGAGGCTCTGTTCCACGGCGGCATCGCCAACCGCGTGAAGGTGAAGCTGGAGTGGATCGAGAGCGAGGTGTTCGAGGGCGAAGACCCCGCGCTGTACCTCGAGAACGTGCACGGCATCCTGGTGCCGGGCGGTTTCGGCGAGCGGGGTTCTGAGGGCAAGATTCTCGCGGCGCGGTTCGCGCGCGAGCGCAACGTACCCTACTTCGGCATCTGCTTTGGCATGCAGATGGCCGTGATCGAGGCGGCGCGTGATCTGGTCGGCATCGGCAAGGCCGGCTCCACCGAGTTCGGCGCCACGCCGGAGCCGGTGGTTGGCCTGATGACGGAATGGATGCGCGGCAACGAGCTGGAGAAGCGCCGTATGAACGGCGACCTCGGCGGCACCATGCGGCTCGGCGCCTATCCGGCCGCGCTCGCCAAGGGCAGCAAGGTGGCGAAGATCTACGGCGATACGCAAATTTCTGAGCGGCATCGCCACCGCTACGAGGTCAACACCAAGTACCGCGAGCGGCTGGAGAAGGCAGGCGTCCGTTTCGCGGGCCTGTCACCCGACGGGCTGCTGCCGGAAATCATCGAGCTGCCGGATCACCCGTGGTTCATCGGCGTGCAGTTCCATCCGGAACTGAAATCGCGCCCGTTCGAGCCGCACCCGCTGTTTGCGTCGTTCATCGGCGCGGCGGTGGAGCAGAGCCGGTTGGTTTGATCTGTGGCGCCGTCGATGCGGACGTTCACCCGCACCTTCGTTGACACGTGACCTGGACCCCCGCCTGCGCGGGGGTGACGTTTGTTGTGAGGTGCATCCCTTAAATCCAGGCGTCATTCCCGCGGAGGCGGGAATCCAGCGCACAGAGCAACGGGGGCTGCTATCAGTTCGGATGGTGAAACAGCCCTGCGTGTACATCCTGGCGAGCAAGCGTAACGGTACGCTCTACGTCGGCGTGACAAGCGATCTGTTGGGCCGCGCGAACCTCCACAGGCAAGATCTGCTAGATGGCTTCACCAAGCGCCATGGCGTGCATTGTCTCGTCTATTATGAGGCTCGCGATACGTGGTGACGGTTCGCGCTTGGCAAGCGTCATCGTGCGACGAGATGGGGGCGATACTAGGATCGCTCAATTGTTACCCGCGGGGATAAGCAATCGCGTTTCATAATGTATGTAGGCTGAGGATGACGGCTGCGCGATTTTCTGCTCTCATGCGCGCACCTCGGAGATGAGGTGCCGGCTCCCTGCAGGGCCGCGCCTCAGACGCAGGAGCCGGGGGCCGAATTCGGCAAACCCTACCGGGCGTGGCCGCCAGACCAGCGGATCGCCATGAGCCGGGGCCCGATGCCGGCAGAGCAGGGCGCTCGACGCCTACTCAATATTCAGGTCAGCGGGCGAAGATGCGCCCTGCTCCTCCTATCCTTGCCGAACCTCGGGCGGAAATCCGCCGCGGGGATGGACGTGTTCCCGTCTCGATGCGGCTGGGACGCGTAGGCAACCGATCCTCGCGAACCTAACTAAGGCTGGAGCGTTCCGCGCTTTGCAGAGCGCGTGCTAAAGTTTTGCACGTTTGGCCCCAGCGAGGAGCGGCGGCATGGGTTGGTCGATCAGGCTGTTCGATGTGGCGGGCACGGCGGTCCGCATCCACCTCACGTTCTTTCTGCTGCTGGCGTGGATCGCGGCGATCCACTACACGCGCGGCGGGACGGCGGCGGCGGTCGACGGGGTGGTGTTCATCGTGCTGCTGTTCCTGTGCGTGGTGCTGCACGAGTTCGGGCACGTCTTCGCGGCGCGGCGCTACGGCATCAAGACCTCCGACGTAACGCTGCTGCCGATCGGCGGCGTCGCCTCGCTGGAGCGCATGCCGGAAAAGCCGAGCCAGGAGATCGTGGTGGCGCTGGCGGGCCCGGCGGTGAACGTGGTGATCGCGGTGCTGCTGGTGGGGCTGCTCGGCGCACGCTTCGACCTGAGCCAGATGACACAGCTGCAGGAGGCGACGACGACGATGGCGGGGCGTGTCGCGGCCGCCAACGTGGCGCTGGTCATCTTCAACCTGATCCCGGCTTTCCCGATGGACGGCGGCCGCGTGCTGCGGGCGCTGCTGGCGATCCCGATGGGCTATACGCGGGCGACGCGGGTGGCGGCGATCATCGGCCAAAGCCTCGCGTTCGTGTTCGCGTTCTTCGGCCTGATGGGCAACCCGCTGCTGATCCTGATCGCGGTCTTCATCTTCCTCGCCGCAGCCGGCGAGGCCGGCTATGTGCAGATGCGCGAGTACACGCGCGGCTATCTCGCCTCGCACGCGATGATCACGGCGTTCAAGACGCTGGGTCCGGGCGCGACTGTGGACGACGCGGCAGCCCTGCTGCTCCGTACCACGCAGCAGGAGTTTCCGGTGGTGGACAACGCTGGCGTACTGGACGGCGTGCTGACGCGCGAGGCGCTCATCAAGGCGCTGCAGGACACGGGCGGCGCGACACCCGTCGCCAGCGTGATGGACCGCGAGGTGCCGACCGTTCCGGAGAGCGCGCATCTCGACAACATCTTTCAGATGCTGCAGCGGACCGGGCAGCGCGTGGTCGGCGTGGTGGACGCAAGCCGGCGGCTTACCGGCTACATTACGGCAGAAAATCTGTCCGAGCTCGTCATGATCCAATCGTCGCGGGAGAGCAGAGACAACGCATCGGTGGCGGGACGCCGTGCGGTGTGAACCAGGGCGAATTGCCACGCATGGGCTGGCCGGCGCGGCCGCGCCCCGTGCGTGTCACAGGATTGAAATAGGAGTCTGGCAGGGGTGGCCCGACGGAGAGCACCCGGAGGGGCCATGGAAACCGTAGCAATCATCGCGCTCAAGTTCGCCGTGTTCGCCTTGGTGGTGCACCTGGCAACGGTGCTGATCGCGCTGCGCCGGCTCAGAGTTCCCGAGGATGCGCGCTCGGCCTTCAGCAAGGGGCCCCCGGTCAGCATCATACGGCCCGTGCGGGGCCTCGATCCGAACGAGAAGCAGGCGCTTAGGTCGACGTTCGCTCTGACCTATCCCGCCTACGAGGTCCTGTTCTGCTGCGCGTCGCCGGATGACGAGGCAGTGCCGTTCCTGAGCGGGCTGATTGCGGAGTTTCCGTCCGTGCCGGCGCGTCTTCTGATCGGCGACGACTGCCCCTTCGACAACCCCAAGCTGAACAACGTTGCCAAGGGCTGGGATGCGGCGGCGCACCCTTGGGTGGTGATGGCCGACAGCAATCTGGACATGCCGCGCGACTACCTGCAGCGGCTGTTCGCGGCGTGGAAACCCGGCACCGGGCTCGTCAGCGCCCCGCCGATCGGCGACGCGCCGAAGGACCTCGGCGCGGAGCTGGAGTGCGCGTTCCTCAACACTTATCAGGCGCGCTGGCAGTATTTTGCCGACACGATCGGGCTCGGCTTCGCGCAGGGCAAGACGCTGTTCTGGCGCAAGGCCGATCTCGATGCGGCGGGCGGCCTCAGGATGCTCGGCCTCGAGCCGGCCGAGGATGCGGCGGCGACGAAGGTGGTGCGCGGCCTGGGCCTGCGCGTGCGGCTCGCGGACGGCGCCTTTCCCCAGCCCCTCGGCCGCAAGAGCGTTGCGCATGTCTGGGCGCGCCATGTGCGCTGGGCGCGGCTGCGCAGAAGCACATTTCCGTTTCTCTATGCGCTGGAGATTCTTTCGGGGCTGGCCGCGCCGCTGCTGGCGCTGCTCCTGGCATCGACGGTGCTGGACTTCGACGTCTTGCACTTTGCCGTGCTGTACGTGCTGGCCTGGTTCAGCGCCGAGGCGGCGCTGGCAGCGGGCGTAGGCTGGCACCTGTCCTTGCGCTCCCCGTTGCTGTGGGTCGTGCGCGAGCTGTCGCTGCCCGCGCTTTGGGTGCAGGGATGGCTCGGCAACTCGTTCACCTGGCAGGGCAATGACATGTCGGCGGCACGCACCGCCGGCACCCGCTCCGGCGTGATCGCGGCGCTGACGCTGGCCGGCATCGGCGGCGCCTCGGACGCCTGACGGTTGCCGCCGAGAGGGCTTCAACGCGCACACCAACTGCCTTAGGGTGCGCGCGCCATGGATGCCCGCCCGCCCGCGCTCGACTTCTCCGGCATGCTGCCGGACCGCCCGATCAGCGTAAAGCCGCCGCGCACAGTGGGCGCGCTGAACGCATCGGGAATGTTCTTTTTGCTGTTCGTGCTGGCCTGTCTCGTCTGGACGCTGATCGGGGCGGACGTCGTGCGCGACTGGCGTATCGGGCGCGATCCAGTTGCCGCCGCCGATGCGCGCGTGGACGAAGTGCAGTGCCGCTCTTGGCTCTACGCGTTCGGCCTTTGCAGCGTCGCGGCAACGGATTCCCGGGATGCGGCCGAGCGCAAGGTCACGTTCCGCTATGCCTTCATCGGACGGGGAACCGTGGAGGCCGTCGCACTGCTGCGCAGCCGGAGCGATGCAACGCTGCTGACGACCGATCTCGGCCTGCGCACGCTCGCGAGCCGCACGCTGGTGCTGTTGTTGCTCGCAAGCGTTCTGATCGGCGCGATCGCCGCCCTTGCCAGCGTCGTGCATCGCGCCAACCGCACGCGGCAGGGCTTTGCCGCGCTGAACCGGCAGCACCTGGAGCCGATCCTGGTCGAGATGGAGCGCAATAACGCCCTGCCGCCGCGCCGGCGCATCTGGATCTATCGCTATGCCGGCAGTGAGGGCAGCGATACTGCCATGGTGGAACTGCATTCGCGCAACCGGCCGATCTTCGTCACTCAAGACGAGCGCTGGGCCATCGCCGTGCGTGGCCCTGAAGGCACTGTGCCTATGCTTCTGGACGGCAACCTCGATACCCTCGACCTCGCGCAGGAGGAGAAAGTCGCCTTTCTCGAGAAATGCCGCGCGGAGCTGGAGCGGCAGGGCTTGATCTGACGCTGTCTTTGCGGCTTACGTCTGCTGCGGGGGCGCCCTGTCCCTGCCGTCCAAGGGAAGATGCCATGCTCAACCGTATCGTCCTTGCGCTCGCGAGCGGACTTCTGGCCGCCGGGGTTGCGCATGCGGTCGAGGACCAGACCGCGTTCGACTGCACGTTCGGCATGGGCACCACACGCGTGTATGACAACAAGAAGTTCACGCAGGAGCCGGCCAAGCCGCTCAGCTTCGCCATCACGGGTATCAATGCGAAGACGCAAACGGCGGAGATGAAGACGCCAGGCGGCAGCGGCACGCTGCGGCTGGTGCTGGCGGTCAACGCCACGCACTTCCTGGAAGTGGCGACCGAAGGCGCGCTCAACATCACCACCATCTACGAGAAGGACGACGCCAAGGGCGATTTCCCGGCGGTGCATTCGCGCCACTTTGCCCTGCTCGGCCAGCCCATCGTCACGCAGTACCAGGGCTCCTGCCAGGCCAAGAAATGAGCGCGTGACGGCACGCGCCATCGGACTTGGCGATCGGCCGATTGCCCTTGGCGGCGCCGGGATGCCATAACGCCACTTCCCTCTGCCCGCG
>CADEEC010000214.1 GCA_902826255.1 uncultured Hyphomicrobiales bacterium
CGCGCACGATGATGGCGTAGGACGGCACGATGCCGCCCTGGAACAGCCCGAACAGCGCGGAAATCACGTACAGCGGGGTAAGTCCGTCGAACAGCAGGTAGAGGAACAGCGCCAGGCCCTGCAGGATCGAGCCGATCAAGAGCGTCGCAAGCCCGCCGATGCGATCGGCAACGAATCCCGACGCAATGCGGCTGATGATACCGAAGCCCAGCATGAGCGACAGCATCTCCGCCCCGCGCGCTACGCCGTAGCCGAGGTCGCTGCAGTAGGCCACGATGTGCACCTGCGGCATCGACATGGCCACGCAGCAGGATATGCCGGCTAGACACAGTAGGGCGAACAGTGCGTAAGGGTGTAGCCCGAGCGATGCGTTGGCGTTGGCTGCAGCCGCATCCATGCTCTGGGCCTGGTGGTGCGACAGGCGGCGCCTGAGCGCCATCGCCAGGGGCAGCATGAAGACGACGCAGACAATGCCGATGACGATCTGGTTGGTGCGCCAGCCGTTCGTTTCGATCAGCCAGTTAACGATTGGGGGCCACACCGCGCCGCCCACGTAATTCCCCGAGGCGCAGATCGCGACCGCGATCCCGCGCCGCCGGTTGAACCAGTGCGAGATGTCTGCAATCAGGGGTGCGAAGGTCGCCGAGCTGCCGACGCCGATCAGGAAGTTGGCGATCGCGAACAGGAGGAGGTTCGGTGCCAGTCCCGAGGCGATGAAGGCGAGGCCAAGCATAAGGCTCGCGCCGATCACCGGGAGCACGATGCCGAACCGATCCACGAGGCGCCCGATCACGACCGCGCCGAGGCCGAATCCCAGCATTGCCAGCGTGTAGGGCAAGGATGCATCGGCCCGGGCCACATTGAATTCAGCCTGCACCGCGGGCAGTGCCACCACGACCGACCATATGCCCACGCTCCCCACCGTGCCGATCAGAACGGCGGCCAGCAGCCGGAACCAAGCGTAAGAGGACTCTGCCTCGCCGGTAAGCGGATTGCCGATTGTTTGTTCAATGCTGGCCATGGGCGCGCGACAATCCGTGCTATCGCTGCCCGGGTCAAGCGCAGCGGCGACTGTCTGCGCTTGGCAGCCATGCAGCAAGTGATGTCGACTTTGACGGACGTGGAGCGCGAGTCAGCCTGCAGCCGGCCTCCGCAATACGATGGCAGCTGCGATCAGATTGAGGCTGATGCACAGCAGCAGTGCTGCGGTGTAGCTGCCCGACGCATCGCGCACGATGCCGAGCAGACCCGGACCGAACGAATAGATAATCTGCGTGATGGCCGTCGATAATCCGACAATCATGCCGAAGGACGCTGCCGGAAACTCACGCTGAATAATGAGGGCCGGGAACGTGATAAGGTTGCCGACCGAGAAGCCGTACATCGCGCACGACAGCAGCAGCAATGTAGAATTGCTGGAGCTGATCATCACGGCCAATGCAGCTGCCTGGCTCACGAGGGACAGTGTTGCTGCGAGCCGTTGATCGGTTTTGTCTGCAATCACTCCGAGCGATAGACGGCCGACGATGGCCATTGCCGTGGTGACGGCCATGGCCAGTCCTGCAGCGCTCCTGCCGACACTGGGCTCCAGGAATGCGATCAGGTGCACGAGGAACCCGGCCTGCGACAGCAGCGACAGCGAGAACGGACCCGAGACGCTCCAGAACGCCCGGCTGCGCAGAGCCCGGGCGCGTGTCCACGTGCTATCCCCGCCCATGGCGTCCGGACTGCTCAGGACAGAGTGCAGCGGTTCAAGACTGCGCTCGGGAAATACCTTGACCGCCAGGGGCACCATGATCAGCACAATAAGTGCCGCGCTTACCAGCATGGTCGTGGTGAAGTTGGTCGCGGCTGTTGCCAGCACGAGCGCCGGTACCACCACCACGCCGCTGAAGCTCGCTCCATTGAGCGCGAGTGAGATCGCAAGCCCACGCTTCGATTTGAACCACTGTCCAAGAATGTTGGTGATCGCAGCGACGCTCATGGTCGCCCAGCCGAGCGCCATGACGAGATAGACTGCGAATACCTGTCCCGGCGCCGTCACGAACGGCAGGGCGCTCACCGAGATCGCAAACGCGGCTGTGCCGACCAGCGTGCACGTTCGCGCGCCGAATTTCTGCAGTCCGTCGCTGATGAAGATCAAGAGCACGGCCGCGCACAGGTAGTAGACCGAGGTTGCCATGGAGATCAGGCCCGCAGGCCAGCCATGGATGCGATGCAGCTCGGCAAGGTAGAAGGCGTGTCCGTAGAAGCCGAAGCCCCAGCACACCACCGCCATCACGAAGCATACGAAAACAACGCGCCACCCGGCATAGCCGGGCGCGCTCTCGTCCGCCGCGTCGTCAGGTTCGTTGCCGGTGTACCGTTGGCTCATGGTCGGTGTCCCCGGGCTCAAAGGCCGAGCTGTCCAGCGGAAACCGGGTGTTGCACCTGTGGACGGAGGCCAATGCGAGCTTGCCCGCGTCCAGCCGAGCCACCAAACCGTCCGCGATCCTTCACCGGTGTGATTCGAGGTGGCGCCGACCGGCGGCGTGACATCCGAGGGTCCAAAGGGCGCGAAGCATGGGAAAGAACATTCTCATCTTCTCGGACGGCACCGGCCAGGCCGGCGGCTTCATGCCCGACGAGACACGCAGCAACGTCTACAAGCTTTACCGCGCCACCCGCGTCAGTCCCGACACCATCGTCGACCCCAAGCTGCAGATTGCCTTCTACGATGGCGGCCTCGGCTCGCGCGCAGACGGCGAGGGCATCAAGATCAAGGCATGGCGGAGGATCTACAACCTGCTGGCCCGCGCCACCGGTCTCGGTATCACCCAGAACATCATCGATTGCTATGCGCATATCATCCGCGTGTGGCAGCCGGGCGACCGCATCTATCTATTCGGTTTCAGTCGCGGCGCCTACACCGTGCGCTGCGTTGCCGGGGTCCTGAAGTATTGCGGCATCCCCACCGCGGTTGTTTGCGAGCGCACCGGGCGTGTCCGTCCGCTGCAACGCGACATCAAATCCGCGCGCCGCATCGCCACGCAGGCGGTCAAGCATGTCTACCAGCACGGTGCGTCGGTGAAGGACGATCCGCAGAGAGCCGAGCGCGAGGCGCGCGCCCAGCGTTTCCGGTCGCAGTACTGCTCGGGGGATGCGAGCACCTCCAACACCGCGCCCTATTTCATCGGCGTGTGGGACACGGTCAATACACTGGGCGCGGGTTCGGTGGCGCTGGCGGGGCTTGCCGGTGTCTATGCTGCAGCGTGCGCCGCCGCTGCGGGTGTTCTCAGCTACACCTTCGGCCTGTTCTTCTGGCCGTTGTTTGCCATCTTCGCGCTTGGCGTGCCGGCCTCCACCTATCTCGTAGCATGTTTCCGCTACCACGGACTTGCCAGCCTCGCGCGTTACCGCATGGCTTTCTACGACACCAGCCTCCACTACGCGGTGCGCTATGCGCGCCATGCCATCGCCATCGACGAGAACCGCGCCAGTTTCGCCTACGTGCCGTGGGACGAGTATCCGATCAGGGACCAGCGGCCGACCTCGCTGTCGCCCGTGCCGGAGCGCATCAAGCAGGTGTGGTTCGCCGGCAGCCATTCCGATGTCGGCGGCAGCTATCCCGAAACCGAGTCGCGCCTGTCGGATGTCGCACTCGCCTGGATGCTGCAGGAAGCGCGCACATTGCCCACGCCAATCATGGTCGACCATTCCGTGCTTAAGCTGTTCCCCGACAGCGGCGGCCCTCAGCACGATGAGCGAGAGGCCTTCCTCTCGTCATGTCCTCCATGGCTGGTGAGGGTTTGCCTGTGGTTCGTTTCGCGGCGGACCTTCGGCTGGCGGGAAGGGCATCGCCCAGTGCCGGACGACGCGGTCTTGCACCCCACCGTCATCGAGCGTTTCCGGCGTCCGGCCGTGCTCATCCACGGCGATATAACCCCCTACCGGCCCGGCACGCTGCGCCAGCATCCGGCGGTGGCGGAGTTCTACTCGGCCGCG
The DNA here is from genome assembly GCA_902826255.1 of uncultured Hyphomicrobiales bacterium. Classification (GTDB taxonomy): domain Bacteria; phylum Pseudomonadota; class Alphaproteobacteria; order Rhizobiales; family Hyphomicrobiaceae; genus AWTP1-13. The sequence continues at coordinate 3,985 of CADEEC010000214.1, forward strand.
GCGGCAGTCACGATCTCGTCTGTCACTACTTTAAAACCCGCGAGCTTTGCCGGCCCGAAGCTCGTTGAGAGCGCCACGTCGGTGGCATCGCGGCCGCGCGCCATGAGCACGCGCCCGACGCGCGGCGTATTGTGGCGCGCATCGAAGGTGTACCAGCGTCCATCCAGGTAGGCCTCGAACCAGGCGCTGAAGTCCATGGGCTCCGGAGCGGCCGGCACGCCGATGTCGCCCAGGTAGCCGGTGCAATAGCGTGCCGGGATGTTCATGCAGCGGCACAGCGTGATGGCCAGATGCGCGAAGTCGCGGCACACACCGCGCTGCTCGCGAAAGCCATCCCATGCCGTGCGCGTCGCCGACGCATGCTGATAGCCGAACGTCAGGCGCTCGTGCACGTAGTCGCAGATGGCCTGCACGCGGCCCCAGCCTTCGGGCCCGTTGCCGAACAGCGACCAGGCCATGTTGGAGAGATGGTCGGTGTCGCAGTACCGGCTGCCGAGCAGGTAAGTCAGAACGTCGTCGGGAAGCTGCTCGATGGGGAGCTGGCGCGCGTCGGGCTCAACAACGTCGGGCGCGCCGCTGTCGTTGATGAGAAAGTCGCTGGCGATCGTGACGTGTCCCGGCGGCGCGATGATGCGCGTACAGCTGTTTCCATGTGAGTCGCGATAACTCCGCGCCCCGATCTGCGGATTGAACGTCATGGCGGGCTGCGAGAGGATATCGTTGAGGCGTACCGGATGCACGCTGAGCATGAGGATCATGGGTGTCGGCGCGGGGCACTTGTAGGTGATCTCGTACCCGCACCGGATCTGCATGCATCGTCTCCCGCGCCGCTCAAAGCACCGCAGACTTGGATGAAAGCAAGATCAGTGCCATGCGCCTGCATGGACCATAACGCAGCTGTACAAGGCAGAGTTCCCCCCAATCAGCGATCCTCGCCACACGCCCACGAGAATGCGCGTTGCGTGACCTGGGCCCCTGCGGGTGACGCTTGTGGTCAGGTAAGTACCTCACAACTGGCGTCATTCTCGCGCACGCGCGATCAACGCACCGGGATGCGATGGCCATGGGTCGGTTGGTGGCTGATTGCGCCGCGCGTGCGTCGGCGGCCCGAGACCCTAGCGCCTGATGATTTCGCTTAGCGGCTCGGCATTGACGTTCACTTCCACGGTCATGTCGAGGAAGTCGCGCTCGGCCCCGAAATACGAGCCTGACAGCGGCACGGCCTGGCTCGGATCGCGAGTGACGGCGACGCGGATCAGATCGCGGTTGCCGACGATGGCGTTGGTGGGGTCGAACTCCACCCAGCCGGCACCGGGCAGGTACACCTGGCACCAGGCGTGCGTGGAGCCGCCGCCCAGGTAGCGCGGCCCGTCGCGATCGGGCACGTAGAGGTAACCGGACACGAAGCGGGCGGCGAATCCGAGCGAGCGCAGCGCCTCG
>CADEEC010000215.1 GCA_902826255.1 uncultured Hyphomicrobiales bacterium
CGCATTCTAGAGCAGGATGCCGCATTGGTAAGCCCCCCGTTTGTCGCATGGAGGGCCCAGATGCGGGCATCACAGGTGCGCAAGAAAGGCGATTGGCAAGGCGGCCGCCTTGACGCGCGTCAAACGCAGGCGGCCGCAGATCAATACGCCGCGGCCTGCGGGCCGATGTTGTCCTTGAGGTAGATGTCGCGGCGGAACTGGACGCCGTCGGCCTCGGTCGCCCAGGCGGTGACGTAGGCGAAGTAGAGCGGCACCGGCGTCTTCAGGCGCACGTCATGGCGCTCGCCGGTTTCCTTCATCTGCTTGACGTGCTCGGGCCGCCAGCCCTTCTCGGCAACCAGCCAGGCGGCGAGGCTGTCGATGCCGTTGATGCGAATGCAGCCGGAGCTTGCCGCGCGGAAGCTGCGGCCGAACAGCGACTGCCCGGGCGTGTCGTGCATGTAGACCGAGTGCGCGTTCGGGAAGTTGATCTTGACGAAGCCGAGCGGGTTCTCGGGTCCCGGCTGCTGCTTGTAGGTGAGGCTCTTGGCGTTGCCGCCCCAGTTGATCTTCATGGGGTCGAGCTTGCGGCCATCGCCGCCGTAGGCGTCGATGCCGAACTTGACGAGCACGCTCTCGCCCTTGCGCGACATCTCCTGGCCCTTGGGCACCAGATCTTTCTCGATCACGGTCGGCGGCAGGTGCCACACGGGATTGAAGTTCAGCTCCTGGATGCTCGATTTCAGGATCGGCGTCGGCCGGTCGGCCTTGCCGACGACGCCCGCGTGGCGGGAGACGATCTCGCCGTCCTCCACCGCCTCGATCTGCGCGGAGGGAATATTCACCGCCACGTACTTCTTCGGCATCTTGGCGTATTCGCCGAGGCGCGTGAGGTTGGCCTTCAGCTGCTTCAGGCGCGAGGCGGCCGGAATGTTCATTGCGATCTGGGTGGACTTGTCGACGATGCCGTTGGGCGGCAGGCCGTTGGCGGACTGGTAGCGCTTCACCGCGGCGTCGAGATCGGCGTCGAAAGAGGTCGACTTGGTCGCTTCCTTGATGTCGCCGATGGCGGCGAGGCGGGCGCGGATGAACGGCACGGCCGAATCGCTGGAGCCGTGCGCGAGCTTGCCCTTGAAGTCGGGGATCGGCTCCCAGCCGCCCTTGTCGGCGATCTCCTGGTACTGCTTGATGGCCGCCTTGAGGGGGGCGATGTTGGCGGCGCTGAGCGTGGGATGGCCCTTGGGCGGGCTTGCTTCCCAGTCGCGCACGAACTCGCGGTTGGTCATCGGCGCGGTGCTGGCATAGGCCGCGTTGAGCCAGTTCTGGTCAGAATGCTGCGCCAGCGCCGGCGTGCTCGCCGCGAGCACTGTGCCGAGCGCAAAAATCCACCGTCCCCACATCGCAGAGAACCCCGGGTATGTGATTGTGGCCCCTAGTATCGAATCGAATTTGCGTCAGAGGGGCAGGCAAGAGAAGCGCAAAATGCCGGCTTCCACATCAGGGTGTGGATGTGGTGCTGCAGTGCAACTTGCGGCTGTTACTGCGCCGCATCGAGCGTGAATTGCAGCTCGGCCAGGCGGGCGTAGAGGCCCCCCCGGCGCAGCAGGTCGGCGTGGCGGCCCTCCTCGACGATCACGCCCTTGTCGAACACCAGGATCCGGCTGGCACGCTGCACGGTGGCCAGCCGGTGGGCGATGATAAGGGTGGTGCGGCCGTCGCTGACCTTGGCGATGGCATGCTGCACGGCGGCTTCGCTTTCAGCGTCGAGGGCGCTGGTGGCCTCGTCGAGCAGCAAGATCGGGGCATCGCGCAGCATGGCGCGGGCGAGGGCGATGCGCTGGCGCTGGCCGCCGGACAGGGAGAGGCCACGCTCGCCGAGACGGGTCGCGTAACCCTGCGGAAGGGCGGCGATGAAGCCGTCGGCATGGGCGGCGACGGCGGCGGCCTTGACCTCCGCCTCGGCGGCATCGGGGCGGCCGTAGCGGATGTTCTCCAGCACCGTGTCGTCGAACAGCATGACGTCCTGCGGCACCAGCGCGATGCGGGCACGCAGCGCGGCGGGGTCGGCTTCCGCGACGGGGACGCCGTCGACGAGAACGGTGCCGCGATCGGTGTCGAAGAAGCGCAGGATCAGGTTGAAGACGGTGCTCTTGCCGGCGCCCGACGGGCCGACCAGGGCGACCGTCTCGCCGCGCTGGACGGAGAAGGAGACGCCGTCGAGCGCGGACACGCCCGGCCGCGAGGGATAAGCGAAGGCGACGTCGCGGAACTCGACGGTGCCGCGGGCGGGTACCGGCAGCGGCTTGGAATGCGCAGGTGCGCGGATGGCTGGCGCGGTGGCGAGCAGCTCCGTCATGCGCTCGGCGGCGCCGGACGCCTGCGAAAGCTCGCCCCACACCTCGGCAAGCTCGGCCATCGCGCCGGCGGCGAATACGGCGTAGAGGATGAACTGGCTGAGCCGGCCGCCGGTCATGTCGCCGGCGATCACCAGGCGCGAGCCGTACCACAGCACGCCGACGATGCTCGCCACCACCAGGAAGATGGCGATGGCAGTGAGGCCGGCACGGGCCAGCAGGCGCGAGCGCGCGGCCTCGAAGGCACGCTCGACGGCAGTGGCGAAGCGGCCGCTGACGTTGGCTTCCTGGCTGAAGGCCGTCATGGCGCGCACGGCGGCGAGATTGTCGGCGGCGTAGGCGGAGGCATCGGCCAGGCGATCCTGCGCGGTGCGTGCCAGGCGGCGCACGGCACGGCCGTAGGCGAGCAGCGGGAAGACTATGGCCGGAATGGCGGCCAGCGTGAGGGCGGCAAGGCCGGGGCTGGTGACCACCATCATGGTCAGGGCGCCGGTCAGCATGATGGTATTGCGCAGCGCCTGGCTGAGGGCCGAGCCGGCGGCGCCCTTGATCTGGGTGGTGTCGGCGGTGAGGCGGCTCATCAGCTCGCCGGAGTGGGTGGTCTCGTAGAAGGCGGGCCCGAGGCGGGCGACGTGGCCGAACACGTGCGCGCGCAGATCGGCGACGACGCGCTCGCCGAGCCAGTTGACGGCGTACATGCGCGTTGCGCTCGCCACCGCCAGCACGAAGCCGATGCCGACCATCATGGCGAAATACTTGTCGACGAACGTGCCGTCGGTGCCCGTGAAACCGAGGTCGATCATGCGGCGCACGGCCACCGGCACGGTGAGCATGGCGGCGGCCGAGGCAACGAGCGCGACCAGCGCGACGGCCAGCATGCCCCGGTGCTTGAGCACGTAAGGCACCAGCGCGCGCAGCGGCTTGAGCTGCCGGCGCGGGTTGGCGGCGGTGTCGTCGCTGGTGGAAGGCGTGACGGACAAAGTCGGTGCTCTTGGGCTCAGGCCTGCAGGCCGCACACTGCCGAGCGCGGGTGCATGCGGCAAGGGGCAATGTGGCGCGGCAGCAAACGCTGCGGACGTATCACTCTCTGTCATCCCGGCAGAGCGCAGTGGAGAGCGGGGGACCCAGGAGCCGCGAAGGTTGACGGCAGCATTGGTTGCCCCTGGGTCCCGGATACGCGCTTCGCGCGTTCCGGGATGACAACGGCTGTTGTCTGCGACACGTCCCCCGTCATCCCGGCACTCGTTGCCGGGATCCAGCGATCCGCAAACGCCGGTGCAGGCTGACAGATGGATCCCGGGGACAAGCCCCGGGATGACAACCTTTGCTAGCCGGTGAGGATCGGCTTCAGGGCGGGGATTTCGCCGGCGATGAAATCGAAGAAGGCGGCGACGGCGGGTGTGCGGCGCCGGTCGGGGTGGGCGAGGATGCGCCAGCTGCGCGTGAGCTCGGGGACAACCTCGAACAGGCGGACAAGCTCGGGCTCCGCATCGCCGAGTGCGATCGGCATCGGCACGACGGCGACGCCGGACTTGGCGACGGAGACGAGCCCGAGCACGCTGGTGACACGGGCCGCGACGGGCGTGTCGGCGGCGACCTCCTGCAGCCACTTGGCGGCGCGGTTGGTCGCCATGGGACCATCGAAGCCGACGGTGGCGTGATGCGCGAGATCGGCGATGGAGGCCGGGCGGCCGTTGCGCTCGATGTAGGTCTTGCTCGCGTAGACAGACCACAACGAGTCCGCGATCTTGCGGCCGACGAGCACGTCGTCGTCGGTGTCGCCGGAGCGGAGCGCGACGTCGGCATCGCCGCGGGCGAGGTCGACGTACTGATCGCTCATGACGAACTCGACGCGCAGGTTGGGGTGGCGCGCGTGGAAGCGGTCGAGCAGGCCGGACTTCATGATGCGGATGACGATGGGCTCCGGGCAGGTGACCCGGATAAGGCCGGCCTCTCCGCGCTCAACGGTGGCCTTGCGCTGCTCGAAGGCGAGCGCGGCACGTTCAATCTGCTCGGCGTAGGGCAGCATCTCCTCGCCGAATTCGGTGAGGCGGTAGCCGGTAGCGTGGCGTTTGACCAACTCGCGCCCGAGTTTGCGCTCGAGCTCGGTGATGCGGCGCTGCACGGTGGATTGGCTGAGCTTCAATGCCTTTGCGGCCGCCAGCGTGCTGCCATGGCGGGCGACGGCCAGGAAATATTTGACGTCGTCCCATTCGAACATGAGGCGATTATGCACTTTTGCTCTGAGGTCGAGCAAACTTGCGGCTGCCGCGCGCTTAACGCCGCCTGTAGTTGAGGAAAGCCCGCCGCGACGAGCGGGTGAAGGCCTCAGGAGCAACGGCGATGATGAAGGCAGCAGGCGTGGCAGGGATGGTGGCGCTGGGCACGGTGGCGCACGCGCATGACCCGGTGCACACGGACGGCGACAAGTACAAGGTAAAGATCGAGAACGCACGGGTGCGGGTGCTGGAATACAAGGACCGGCCCGGCGAGAAGACGCACCAGCACAGCCATCCGGCCTTCGTGCTGGTGGCGCTGACGCCGTTCAAGCGCAAGATCACGCTGCCGGACGGCAAGGCCATGATCCGCGAGTTCAAGCCGGGCGACGTGTTCTGGTCGGACGCGCAAACCCATATCGGCGAGAACATCGGCGAGGTGCCGACGCACGTGCTGATGATCGAGATGAAGTGAGGGGCTGCGGGCCAAAGCGCCGGCCCCATTCTCGGCTCCTGGGTCCCGGATACGCGCTTCGCGCGTTCCGGGATGACAAGTTTTGGGAGTGTTCCGCTCTCCTGTCATTCCGGCCGGAGCACAGCGAGAGCCGGGAGCCGCGAAATTTGGCGGCATCATTGGTTGCCCCCTGGGTCCCGGATATTCGCCTGCGGCGAATTCCGGGATGACAACCTTTGCTGATGTTCGAGACATCAAACAAAGCTGTCATCCCGGCCGGAGCGTAGCGGAGAGCTGGGACCCAGGAGTTGCAAGGCTCACGGTGTGCTGGATAGCCGCTGGGTCCCGGATACGCGCTTTGCGCGTTCCGGGATGACAAGTTTTGGGAGTGTTCCGCTCTCCTGTCATTCCGGCC
>CADEEC010000216.1 GCA_902826255.1 uncultured Hyphomicrobiales bacterium
AAGCCAAGATCAGCGAGGCCGAAGAGTGTCTCCCCATCGTCATCGAGCTCGGTCGCAAGCCACGTGGCGGCACCGACGGGATTGAAGAACTTGACCACGGGGATGTGGTCGACATCGCGTTCGCGGCCGTTGGCCAACAGGCGATCGCGCAGCTCTGGTGTGAGGAGGATCATGCCACGGCCCTCCGTGTGCTCGCGATCGCTTCATCGGCCTGCGGCAGGAAGTCGAGCAGATAGTCCGCGGCCTTGCTTGCCAGTGATGCAGCGCGGACAATGGCGCGGTTGTCCTCGCGAAGTGCGTCGAGCCACGATGCCAGGTAGTCGGCGTGACGCACCGTCGGTGTGATGCCGAGCGAGGCACAACAGAATGCGGCAGTCATTTCGGCTACTTATCCTGACAGTCTGAAATCGCGTCAGACGGTGAATAGTGAAAAGTGGTCCTGTCGCAAAACGACTACGCAAAGCTATTCGTAGCGTGCAAATACCTCCGTCTTGCCACCCCGCTTGAGCAGCAGCACCTCATAGGCCTCGCGACGATCGCCGGACTCCATCCCGGGTGATCCTATCGGCATACCGGGGACGACGAGCCCGATCGCGTCGGGGCGCTCTGTTAGCAGCTTCTGGATTTCACGCGCGGGCACATGGCCCTCGACGACATAGCCGCCGATGCGCGCCGTGTGGCAGGCGGCCAACGTGGCGGGTACCCCGGCATCCAGCTTGGCACGCATCAGTTGGCCCATTGCCAGGTCTTTAACCGTCACCTCGAAACCAGCAGCGTGCAGATGCCGAGCCCAGGCATGACAGCATGAGCAGCCCGATGTGGTCATCATCTCGACCGAAGCTGCCCTTGCCGCTGCCGGAAGTAGGATCACGAGAAACGACAGCAACTGTGCGATGCGCCTTCCTTTAGTCATGGTAACGTGAGCGCTCGTCCGGCGGACCGCTGTTGTCGCTCTTATCATCGCGTTTGATCCTGACTGGGTTGGGCGAAACGATCGCCGATGAAACTGGCAGCAAGAAGTACAAGCACGCCGCCCGTGATCGCCACATCGGCCAGATTGAACGTCGGCCAGTGCCAGCCGAAGGCATGGAAATCGAGAAAATCGGTAACAAGGCCGTCACTGCCACGGTCGACGATATTGCCGACGGCGCCGCCAGCAATCAGTGCAAAGCCAAGACGCTCGATCCAGACCCGCGATCGCAATCCGAGCCACACGACGAGAAGGGTCACCAGCAGCGCGAATCCGATCAGCAGCATCCGCGAAAGGTCGCTCTCTGCGGGAAAGAGGCCAAAGCTGATGCCAGGGTTGTAGCCGAGGCGCAGGTTGAAGAAGGGTGTCACCTCAACGGTGCGCCGGGCTGGCGTAAGCCAAGCGATCATCGCTGACTTCGACCACAGATCCAACATCGCGACTGTCATAACGACTAGTCCGAAGGCGACCGGCGATGACTGCAGGAGCTTTGTCGAGCTCTTCATGCGCTGGCCTCCACCGGGCGGAGGTTCTTGCGGCGGTCTCGGGTGGTGCGATCCTGCTCGCGGCCTGTGAGGCGCAGCAACCGTAGGGCATTGAGCGTGACAAGGATGGTCGCGCCCGTATCCGCCATGATGGCGAGCCACAGACCCGTCGCGCCAGTGATCGTCGTCACGAGAAAGATTGCCTTAAGCCCTAGAGCGATGACGACGTTCTGAGCGATGTTGCGGCGGGTGCGTTGCGACAGCTCGATCATGTCAGCTACACCGCCGACATGCTCATGCAGCAGCGCCGCATCAGCCGTCTCGAGCGCCACGTCGGTGCCACCACCCATGGCGATTCCGACGTCAGCTGCGGCCAATGCCGGTGCGTCATTGATGCCGTCACCAACCATCACTACGGTGCCTTGGCTCTTGAGGCGCGCGATCTCCTGCAGCTTGCCGTCGGGGAGCAACTCGGCGCGTACCTCGAGGCCCATCGCTTTGCCGACCGCGCCTGCCGTTCTCCGATTGTCACCAGAAAGCATGATGGGTGTGACGCCAAGCTGGTGGACCCGAGTGATGGCCGCAGCAGCGTCCGGGCGCGGCTCGTCCCGCACGGCTATGAAACCAATCGGCGCTTTGTCCTTGGCGACAATCACGACGGTCTTGCCGCTCTCCTCGAGCGCGGAGATGGTTGGGTGCGTGTCGGGCACGTAGTCCAGGCCGGCCGCATGGCGCGGCGACAGTATTTCGATGCGCGCGCCTGCAACCACGCCTTCAACAGCCTTCCCGGCGATCGCTCGCTGATCGGTCGCAGTGGGCACCGCAATCCCGGCACTTGTGGCGCGCTCGGTGATCGCGCGAGCGATGGGATGGCTCGAGCCCTGCTCCACGGCTGCAGCGAGGCTTAAGAGCGCATCGGCCGTGCCGTCGATGGGCACGATATCCGTGACGACCGGCTTACCAACCGTAAGCGTGCCGGTCTTATCGAAGGCGACCGTGCGAGCGCTGCCGATGGCTTCCAGTGCCGCGCCGCCCTTGATCAGCAGACCGGAGCGTGCACCGGCTGCAAGCGCCGACGCGATGGCGGCCGGTGTCGAGAGCACGAGCGCGCACGGGCAGGCGACCAGCAGAAGACCCAAGCCGCGATAGAACCATGTGCTCCAGTCCGCGCCAAATGCCATCGGTGGCAGGACCATGGTCAGCGCTGCGATCAGGATGGCGATGGGCGTGTAATACCTACTGAAGCGATCAATCAGTCGGGCTGTCGGGGCCTTGGTCGCCTGTGCCTCCTCGACCATGTGGATGATGCGGTTGATCGTATTGTCCTCGACCCGCCGGGTGACCTGAACCTTGAGAGCGCCCGTTGTATTGACGCTCCCGGCGACGACACTGCTGCCGGGCGTCTTCGGAACCGGGATCGATTCACCCGTCACAGCCGCCTCGTCGAGATCGGACGAGCCGTCGATGATGGTGCCGTCGACAGGTACTCGGTCGCCGGGACGCACAAGCACGACCTGACCAATGCTCAGCGAGTCGATCTCGACAGCCCGCGTCACATCGCCCTCGACCAGCAATGCGGTGCGCGGGATCAGTTTGCCGAGCGCCCGGATGCCATCGCGCGCGCGGCGGGCGGCAAGGCCTTCCAGCAGCTCGCCCAGAAGGAACAGAACGTTGACCAGGGCGGCTTCAGAACTCGCGCCCATGACGACCGCGCCCGCGGTAGCGAGCGAGACCAGCATCTCGATGCTGAACGGCGTGCCCGCACGTGCGCTGGCGACGGCGCGGCGGCCGAAATAAGCGAGGCCGATGAGCGCCGTCGGCAGGAATGCAAGCTGCTCGCTTGCAACTCCGCTCAGCCACGCAACGAGGCCAACCGCCGCCGACGCAAGGAGCAATCCCATGAGCCGAGCCTTCGGTGTGCTCCACCATGTCTGCTGATCCTCGTCAGCTGCCGGCGCTGCTCCCGCACGCGATTCGGCCTGCTCACGACCGTCGAGGGACTCGATGTGTTGGGTGCGATAGCCGAGCTTCGTCACCGCCTGGATGACCGTATCCGGGGGTGTCGTGGCCGCATCGAGGCGAACACTCAAGATCTGTGTCGCGAAGTTGACGGCGATGTCAGATGTGCCCGGCAGCTGCCGCACAGCCGTCTCGATCTTGGCCGCGCAGGAAGGACAGTCCATGCCGTCCACACGGAACTTCTCGTCGACGCGAGATATCGGCCGAGGCGCTATCGGCTCGACCCCATAGCCGAGCTTGCGGACGGCGTCCCCGATGGCGTCCGGACGCGTCCCGTCAGCCGAAGCGCGGAACGTCAGAACCTGCGTCGCGAAGTTGACGGTGACGTCCGAGACATCCTCGAAACGGCCGACGGCGGTCTCGACCTTGGCTGCGCAGGACGGACAGTCCATTCCGCTTACTTGGAAGCGATGCTCTTGGACTGCTGGCATGGTTTGCTCCGGAGGATCTTGGCTTGTCATTCAAGGCCATGTTACAACCTATAGCTACTATAGGTTCAAGGGGATCGTTATTGATGACTGGTCAAGAACTGAGCATCGGCGGCCTTGCCGAGCGGACGGGCACCAATGTGCAAACCATCCGCTACTACGAGCAGATCGGCCTGATGCCGCGGCCGTCGCGCACCGAGGGCAACCAGAGACGCTATGCTGCCGACCACGTGCGCCGGCTGGCGTTCATCCGCAATGCCCGCGATCTCGGCTTCACGATCGAAACCATCGTCACGCTTCTCGATCTCGCTTCGAAGCCGGACCGGCTTTGCGGCGAGGTGATTGAAATCGCGGAAGCGAACTTGGAAGTCGTCAGGGAGCGGCTCGCGCGGCTGCGTGCCCTCGAGCGGGCACTCAAGGATTTGGTCACCTCGTGCCATGGCGGCCAGATGAAGGACTGCCGGATCATGGAGGCACTGAGCGATCCTCGCCGGTGATTGAGACGGCGTCAGAGCCTGGCGAGGACTGCCTGCAACTTGGTTCGAACCGTGTGCGCGAGCTCAGTCAACTCCGGTTTGCCAACCCGCTCCATCGATGCGGCCGGATCAATGGCGGCGACCTCGACTTGGCCGTTGCCCACGTCCTGCACTATGACATTGCAGGGCAGCATGGTGCCGATCTTGTCCTCGGCCTGCAGGGCGCGGTGCGCGAGCGGCGGATTACAGGCGCCAAGGATACGATAGGGGCGCCAGTCCACGCCGATCTTCTTCTTGAGCGCGGCGCTTACATCGATGTCGGTCAGCACGCCGAACCCCTCCTCCTTGAGCGCTGCCGTCACCTTGTCGATGGCGGCGTCGAACGGCGCCCGGATGGTCTTGGCAATATAGAAGGTCATGACGTCACCTGCCGAGAATGTCTTGCCTGCGCCGCTGGTACTCCTCGCGATCAATCTCGCCCTTGGCATAGCGCTCGTCGAGCAGGTCGAGGGCGCGGCTGCCGCCAAAGTGCCGCGGCTCATCCGGCCAAAGCTTGCGAACGAGGAAGATGACCCCGGCCACGATGAGGCCGAGGATGCATCCCGCAAGCTTCGCGAGAGGCTGGCAAAGCGGAGCGGGAAAGCTCTTCTTCAGACGATGCGGAAGGAGGCGCAAACTTCAGACGCCTCGACTGATTTGAGCGACGCTGCGATGGCGCTGCACGCGCTCGTCCATGATGTGGCTGACGAACGCATTCCGATCGAGGATGCACGCAAGATCACTACTTTAAGCGTCAACTACCGCAAGGCTGTCGCCATCGCTGACATCGTCCCCGCGCTTGAGGAGAGGTTCGGCGGCAATGAGGCGTGCTGGGTTCGGGGTATTTTCCCTCACCTGAACCTGGGTCCAGCAGTGGTGAACTAAACAGGGCGGCGAGAGAGCGGCAAAAGGCCATGACAATGGCAAAGAGTCGCCTTGCCCGTCTCGGGCTC
>CADEEC010000217.1 GCA_902826255.1 uncultured Hyphomicrobiales bacterium
CGACATCCTCCAGCGTGCGTTGCAGGGCGACGCCGCGTGCCTTGGTGAACGCCTCCAGGCGCGCCCAGGCCTGTAGGAAGGCATGCTCGGCGTCACCATCGGGTAACGGCGCGCGCGTCAGACCTGTGCCCGCCGCACGGATCGCGTCCTGATGATGCTGCGCCATCGTGATGGGGCGCACCTGCTCCAGGTCGATCCCAACGGTTGCCTGGCGCGTTACGGCGATCAAGGCGAACGCGTGCGTGTGGGCAAGGTTGAAAGCGACGCCGGCCCCGTCCAGGCGAGGCTTGCCAGATCGATCGCGCGCAAACGGCTGGGTGCGGACGGAGGCGCCCGCGGTCCTCTCGATGATCAGGCGCAGGGCGCAATAAGCTGCCAGGCGCGTGCGTGCGTCGGGGAACGTCGCGGCGCGGGCGCGATCCTCATCTGACAGGCGCGGGGTTTTGCGCTCGATCGCCTCCAGCGCGGCCGCGGAGGCATCAAGCTTGACAAGCCAGAGATCGATCGGCTCCGCCGGCATGCACATTCAATCCGCGTGCGATCTGCGTGTTACAGCAGCGATGGTGCCGCGGTGCAAGCCGTGCGTGTCAGCCGCGAGCGGCTGAGCGCCGCCGGTCTTCGGCTGGTGCCGCGGCGGAGGCGAGCATGGCGTGCACGGATTCCAGGCCCGCCATCACGTCGCGCAAGACCTTCACGTCCGCCGCGCTGAGCTGGCGTCCTTCCGGCGCGGCAGGTGGCGCGCGCCCTTTGTCGCCCTTGCCGCCCGCCGAGGCCGCCTTGTTGCCGAGGCGCTTGACCTCCTCGGGCCCCTGCTCGCGCAGGATCTTCTGCACGCCGCGAATGCTGTAGCGCTCGTTCTGCAGCAGGTGCTGGATGCCGCACAGGAGCGATACATCCGCGGGCCGGTAATAGCGCCGTCCGCCTCCGCGCTTCATCGGCTTGAGCTGCGGGAACTTGGATTCCCAGAACCGCAGCACGTGTTTCTTCACACCAAGATCGGCGGACACTTCGCCGATGTTGCGAAACGCCTCCATCGCCTTCGGCAAGGCACTACCCCACTGGATGTCAGTTCAAGCCGCAGTCTTATTCGGCCGCCCGCCGCCGCGCGCGCCCAGCGTTGATGCGATCCTTCATGATGTTGCTCGGCCGGAACACCAGCACGCGCCGTGGCGTGATGGGAACTTCCTGACCCGTCTTCGGGTTGCGTCCTACCCGCTGGCCCTTCTGGCGGATATTGAACGATCCGAATGACGACAGCTTCACGGCTTCGCCGTTCGCCAGGCTCTCGCTCAGGGTCTTGATGACCAGCTCGACGAGCTCCTGCGACTCATTGCGCGGCAGCCCGACCTTCTGGACCACCGACTCGGCAAGATCCGCGCGCGTGAGTGTTTTGCCACCCATGTCTTCTGCCCCTCCCCTACGCCCGACGATGGCGAAGCTAATGTCGCAATTTTTTGGAAGTCAATTCAAACGGCTGAAATTGCACACATAAATAGTTCGCGTGGCGGATTACCAACGAGCCAGCGCCGCCCCCCAGGTAAAGCCGCCGCCCATGGCCTCCATCAGGACCAGCCCGCCCTCGCGCAGCCGGTGCTCCTCGAAGGCCTGGTTGAGGGCCAGCGGAACGGAGGCGGCCGACGTGTTGCCGTGTCTGGCAAGCGTGATCATGACCTTGGCGGTCGGAATCCCGAGCTTCTTGGCGATGCCGTCCAGGATGCGCTTGTTGGCCTGGTGCGGCACGTAGAGGTCGATCTCGTCCGGGGCGTAGCCGGTGCTGACCAGCGTCTCCTCGATCACGCCGGAGATTTTCTGGACGGCATGCCGGAACACCTCGCGGCCGTTCATCCGTAGATGTCCGGTGGTTTTCGTCGAGCCCGGACCGCCGTCGACGTAGAGCAGCTCCTCGAAGCGGCCGTCAGAGCGGATGCGGGTCGCCAGGATGCCGCGGTCCTCGCGCGTGCCGAGCTGGGATTGCGCCTCCAGCACGACAGCGCCGGCGCCGTCGCCGAACAGCACGCAGGTGCCGCGGTCGTTCCAGTCGAGGATGCGCGAGAAGGTCTCAGCGCCGACCACGAGCGCGCGCTTGAACTGTCCCGCCCGGATGAAGTTGTCGGCGACCGCGAGGGCGTAGATGAAGCCCGAGCATACGGCCTGCACATCGAACGCGGCGCCCTTGCTGATGCCGAGACCGGCCTGGATGCGCGTCGCCGTCGCCGGAAAGGTGCGGTCCGGCGTCGCCGTCGCACAGACGACGAGGTCGATATCGACGGGATCGATGCCGGCACGCACGAGGGCCTGACGCGAGGCGGCAATGCCCAGGTCGGAGGTCAGCTCGCCGTCAGCGGCGATGTGGCGCTGCTCGATGCCCGTGCGTTCCATGATCCACTCGTTGGTGGTGTCGACCATGCGGGCGAGGTCGTCGTTGGTCAGGATGCGTTTGGGCAGGTAGGCGCCAACGCCCCTGATCACGGATCTGATGATTGCCACGTCTACCTCGTACCGAGCCGGCCTGTTCTTGTGTTGGTCACGCCTGTTTCGCCGCCGCCTGATTGTTCTCGCCGCCGTCGCCAAGCGTTCCGTGCAGGGCGGCAAGATCGGCAGCCAGCCGGGTCAGCAGCCCCGCCTCGGCCATGTCGTAGCCGACGCCAATGGCGCTGGCGAAGCCATAGGCGTCGGTGCCGCCGTGGCTCTTGATCACAATACCATTGAGCCCCAGGAACGGGCCGCCGTTGAGCCGGCGCGGATCCATGCGATCCCGCAGCGCCCTGAGGCCGCTCGACGCCAACACCGCACCGAGCTTCGCCGCCACCGAGCTCGTCAGCGCCTCGCGCAGGTAGGCGGCCATCTGCTTGGCCGTGCCTTCGGCCGTCTTCAACGCGATGTTGCCGGCGTAGCCTTCCACCACGACCACGTCGACGATGCCCTGGCCGATCTGGTCGCCCTCGACGAAACCCTTGTAGTCGATGGGAAGCTCGGTGCCCTTGAGGAGGGCGTGCGCCTCGCGCACGTCCTCGATGCCCTTGATCTCCTCCACACCGATGTTGAGAAGGCCCACGCGCGGACGCTCGATACCGTAGAGCGCGCGCGCCATGGCCGCGCCCATCAGCGCATAATCGGCAAGCTGGCGCGCCTCGGCGCCGATGTTGGCGCCGAGATCGAGCACGATGCTGTTGTGCTCCACCGTCGGCCATTGCCCGGCAATGGCGGGACGCTCGATGCCCGGCATGGTACGCAGCACCAGCTTGGCCATGGCCATCAGCGCACCGGTATTGCCGGCTGAGACGGCTGCCTCCGCTTCACCGTTGCGGATCGCCTCCAGGCACAGCCACATGCTGGTGCCGCGCCCGCGGCGCACGGCCTGGCTCGGCTTGTCGTCCATGCCGATGACGGTCTCGGTGTGGACAATGCGCGAGCGCGCAGCGAGATCGGGATGCGCAGCGAGATGCGGCTCGATGCGCTTCTGGTCGCCGACCAGAAGGAACTCGAGGTTGGGATGCTTCTCGAGCGCCATCGCCGCACCGGGAACCACGACTGCGGGTCCCTGGTCGCCGCCCATGGCGTCGAGCGAAATCCTCCGCGGCTTTGCCATGCCGTTCGCCTTGCACGAAGTGTTAGAGGACACAGCCGGACGGCTGCCCTGTTGTCACCTCGGCAAATCCCCCCGGAAAAACGCCAGAACCATATCTGGCCACGATGCCGACACAACCAGAATCTCGCTCGCGCGCCAAGCCCTGGGCGTCGAGGGAAGGGGAAAAGCCCATCAGCGCTTCTGGCGCATACGCGCCAGTGCGGCGAAAGGCCCTTCCGTCTTCTCAGGCGCCGGCTCCGGCGCCTCGAAAGCTGCGCCCGGTTTGCGTGGGAACAGGTCAATGCCGTTCGCGAAGCACTCGAAAATAATGCGGCCTGCGTCGATCTGATCGTCGGCGATCGGCTCCATGTCCGGCTCGTCATGCACGTCGATCAGCCCGCCGGCCTGCGCCGGCAGCGCGTTCTCCGGCCAGAAATCGACGCTGAAGCTTTCCGAGATGTCATTCGTCAGAGGCTCGAGCGTGACCACACAGGATTGTTCCACGCGTGCGGTGAGCGTGCCCGCAAGCCGGTAATGCCCGCTGCCGCGCGGCTTGATGCCGTAGCGGACGATGAGGCTCGCACACGCCAACAGGTCGAGGCTCTCCGCAATCCTCTGGCGTTCGTCTGCGGTGGCCTCGCGTGTGATCTCTATCCCCTCGTCGGGGATATCCGCCACGGCGTGGTGCCAGTCGAGCACGTCGGACATGCGGCCTCCGCTACCCCCTTGCACCAAGCCCTCAGGTCCCCGGTTGACCCGGGTGCGGCCAATCGATGTGGCCATTGAACAGTGCGCCGACCGGCGTTGCCGTCAAGACCCGCGTGGCCTCTCGCAAGTATGCGCAAATGGCGGCGGTATCCAAGCCCTCTGCCCCCTTCAATCCGCCGAGCCGGGTCAAAACTGCGTTGGCGAGCACCTCCGGATCGGGGGAGTCCAGGCCTTTGCCGTACAAGGTGTGGCGGTCGTGCAGCACGGCAACGGCCCGTTTCACGTGCCGCGGCACGGCCAGGTCGCCGACCGTCATTTCCCGTAAGGAGTCGTCGATATCGATGACGAACGCCTCGGTGAGCGCACGCTGCAAGTCCTCGTCGGCGGCCTGAGACAGCCGGCGGATGGTAAGCACCAGGTGGAGCACCAGCATTTCAAACCGGCCTTCCGCCGTGTCCGGCACTCCCCAATCTGCGAAGAAGGTGCTTTGACGGGATTGCGTCACAATCGAGCCGTAAAGGCTTCGTGCACTGCGGCGGTTGTCGCGTTTCCGCTTAAACCACGTCAGCACGGGAGTTTTTCCGTTTGGGTTGTGGGGCAGGCGGATATTTGCGGGGGAGTATCGACGGCACCCGGGTTTGCAGCAGGTGGGTGTTGCGATAGCCGTGAGAGGGAAGACTGCACGCGTGATTCTCTTTAGGAAGCCTTGTGGGAGAGGCCTGTTGTCGGACGCCAACCAGAGTGAGCAGGGAACCCGTACCGGAACCGCGGTGCGGCTGCTGCGCTGTCATGCGCAGGCGGTCGCGATCGTCATCGCGGCCGGCCTTACGCTGGCGGCTTGCGCAGAGACCATAACGACCCACGGTCACCAGTTCCAGGACAACGATGTGCAGAGCGTCACGCCTGGCATGTCGCAGGAGCAGGTCAAGACCGCGCTCGGCACGCCAACCACGACCGCGACCGTGGGCGGCGGTGCGTCCTACTACTACATCTCGAGCACGCACGGACAGACGTCGTTCTTCAAGCCGGTGGAGAAGGACCGCAAGGTTCTCGCCGTCTATTTCTCGCCGATGGGCTCG
>CADEEC010000218.1 GCA_902826255.1 uncultured Hyphomicrobiales bacterium
CCTTCTTCCATTCGCTCTCGCCGGAAAGCAGCAGCCCAAGCCTGTTTGCGGCCAATTTGAAGCGGCCAGCGCCATTGGCTTTATCGCCGTCCCGAACCGCGTCGTAGGCCGCGTGAAGATGCGTGATGGCCGCCGGCGTGTTGAGATCGTCGCGAAGTGTCTCCTCAACACCGAGCCCAAAATCGCTCGTCTCAGCAGCCTCAGCATCGCCGACCGCACGATACCAGTTGTCGAGAATCTTCTCGGCGACTTCCAGATTTCTCGCGGAGAAGTCGATGGGCTGGCGATAGTGCGTCATCAGCATGGCCAGGCGCAGTACTTCGCCCGGCCAGCGTCGTCCGCCGAACGATTCCGTGTCCAACAGCTCATTGATCGTCACGAAATTCCCGAGGCTCTTGGACATCTTCTCGCCCTCGACCTGCAGGAAGCCGTTGTGCATCCACACGTTGGCCATCGCCGGCGCGCCGTGGCCGCAGCGCGATTGCGCGATCTCGTTCTCGTGGTGGGGAAACACCAGGTCGATGCCGCCGCCGTGGATGTCGAACACGTGCGGCTGCTTGAGACCTGCCTCCGACAGCAGCCCGTTCATCTTGGGCTCCTGCCACAGCCAGCGGTCGGCCATCGCCGAGCACTCGATGTGCCAGCCGGGACGCCCCGGCGCCGCGATGCCCGCAGGCGACGGCCATGCGGGCTCGCCAGGCTTGGACGGCTTCCACAGCACGAAGTCCATGGGCCCCTTCTTGTAGGGCGCCACGTCAACGCGCGCGCCGGCCTCCATCTCCTCCAATGAGCGGTTGGCGAGACGGCCGTAGTCGGCCATCGACGACACGTCGAACAGCACATGGTCCTGCGCGACGTAGGCGTGGCCGTTGGCCACCAGCGCGTCGCACAGCGCGCGCATCTCCGCGATATGCTCGGTGGCACGCGGCTCCACCGTCGGCGGCAGCACGCCGAGCGCGGCGATGTCCTCGTGAAACTGCGCCGTCGTCTTCGCGGTGACCTTGGCAATCGCCTCGTTCAGCGGCAGGTCCGGATACTCCTCAGCCGCCCGCGCGTTGATCTTGTCGTCGACGTCCGTGATGTTGCGGGCGTAGGTGACGTGCTCGGCCCGATAGATGTGCCGCAGCAGGCGGAACAGCACGTCGAACACGATGACGGGGCGCGCATTGCCGATGTGGGCGAAATCGTAGACCGTCGGCCCGCACGCATACATGCGCACGTTGCCGGGATCGATGGGCCGGAACGGCTCCTTCGTTCGCGTCAGAGTGTTGTAGAGCCTGAGCGTCACGGGATCCCTCCGCTGGGCGGGGGCGTTTCTCACCGGAGGCAAAGAAGCGGCCGCGCACCAGCCAGTTGGCTAGCTCGTTGCAATAGTGCCGCAAATAATCTTGCGCGGGGCCTGCATGGCGGCCTTATCTGCACTTTCCCCAGCAACGTCAAGCAGCGCTTCACCGTTCGGCCGGCGCGGATTGACCCCACGCCGCAACAAACCCATAATTCGCCGCAAAGGTCCGCCGGATTCGGCTGCAAGCCGTTTGGGGAGCTGACAAATTTTCCGTTTGCCGAAAATGAAGCTGCCGTCGCGCACCGCGCGTATCGCCCTGGCCGCCCTGTGCGTCACGGGCGCCGTCGCGGCAACCGCGCTCGACGCCGTCGCGCAAGGCTGGTGGCCCTGGTCGCAGCAGGAGAACCGGCCGCCGGTGCCGCGCGAACCCATGCGGCAGCCCTCTCCCGATCGTCCGCCGCCTCCGGGCCAGCCCGGTTATCCGGGCGCGCCGCCGCCCTACGCGCAACGTGGCGGGCCTAGCAACATCTGCCTGCAGCTCGAGCAGCGCCTGGTGGCCGAGATTCAAGGCAATCAATTCGGCCGCGAGACTTTGCCGAAGATCGAATCCGACATCCGCGAGCTCGACCGCACATACCGCTCCGCCAGCCGCGAGCTCGACCGGTCCGATTGCTGGGACCAGTTCTTGTTCTCCAAGACCCTGCGCCAGTCGCGGCGCTGCATTCAATTGAACGCGGATGTCGAGAATGCCCAGCGGCGCATCGCCGATCTCGACCGGCAGCGCCGCCAGATCATGGGCACGGGCGAGCGATCGTCCATGCAGGACGACATCGTGCGTGAGCTTGCGCGCAACGGCTGCGGCCAGCAGTACTCCCAGGAGGCCCGCAAGCGCGATCAGGCCAACAACCCTTTCGCCATGTTGTTCGGCAGCAATGAGGACAGCGACGCCGGCCGAGGGCCCACCAATCAGTTCAGCAACCTGCCGTTCGCCACCTACCGCACGCTGTGCGTGCGGCTGTGCGACGGTTACTATTTCCCGGTCAGCTTCTCCACGCTGCCCAACCACTTCCAGCGCGATGTCGACGTCTGCCAGTCGCGTTGCGCCGCGCCGTCCGATCTCTACTACCACCAGAACCCTGGTGGCGCCGTGGAGCAGGCCGTGTCGGCGACCACGCAGCAGCCCTACACGAGCCTCAAGGTCGCGTTCCGCTACCGCAAGGAATACGTGCCCGGCTGCTCCTGCAAGCAAGCCGAGTACAATCCGTCGCTGGACAAGAAGTCGGCGGAGCTCGCGCCGCAGTCCCCGATCCCCGCGCCCGGCACCGGTGTCCGTGTTGGGGCAAAAAAGTAGCGCGCAAGCGTTACAGCCACGATCCCGCCAAGAAATCGGTCCACTGTGTCATAGGGGACATAGACCCAACCTTGTGACTTTTGCACGCTGACCCGGCGGGGGACGGCGCATCGCGCGAGCGAGCACAGCGGATGACTTTGGTCGACGGCAAGAGCCATGGCCTCGCTAAGGCCCTGACGATACGGCTCGTAGGCATGGATGAGCACACGCATGTGCGCCATCTGCATACGAAGTCGATGGAAAACCAGTCTGCCGACTCGCTGACCGATACCGAAATTCAGGCCTTCATCGCCTTTGTCCGCTCGTCCGACTACAGCGACATCCTCAAGGAAGAGAACCTCTACGGCGCCTTCACGGAAGGCCAGCTGATCGGCACGGCGTCCTGGCAGGTCAACGGCGACGACGGCCAGATGGCGCGCATCTCGTCGGTGTTTGTCGATCCGATGTTCCTGCGCCTCGGCATCGGCGAGCGCCTGCTCACCGAGGTGGAGGCGCGCGCTTTCCAGTCGGGTTTCAACCAGCTCAGCATGAGCACGACGCTGAATGCCGTCGCGTTCTTCGAGAAGGCCGGCTACCAGGTCGCCTCACGCGGGGTGAAGGCGCTCGGGACCAGTTGCCTGCTGCCCGTCGCCTTCCTGCGCAAGAGCGTGCCGCGGCTGGCCCGGGCACCCGCGCCGGCCAAGGCGCCCCCGCCGGTCGCAGAACCCGCCAAGCCATAGCCGGCCTATTTGCACGCGAGGCAGATCTGCGCGATGTGCCGGTGATCCGTACCGCAGCAGCCGCCGATCACAGCAATGTGCGGATACTGCTTCAGCATTGCGCGGTACTCGCCACCGAGCGCCACCGGGTTGCCATCGTCGAGGTCGGGCGCCTCGTTGAGTTCGGCGTGGCTGCGTCTTGAGGCGTTGGCCCGGATGCCGCCGATACGGCTGATCCATGGCGCCTTGCCGCCGAGCCGGCCGGCGAAATGGCTCGGATGCGCGCAGTTGATCATGTAGTAGGCCGGTCCCGTGCGCGTCAGCTCGTCAACCTCGGCGATGGCCTCGCCGAGCCCTTGCCCCGTCGGCAGGCGACCATCCGTTTCCACCGTAAAAGAGATTGCAACCGGCACGCGCGCTGCTTGCGCCGCCCGCGTGACGCCGACTGCCTCGTTGGCGTTGGTCATCGTGAATGCCGCAACCATGTCCACGCCGGCCTCGGCGTGCACCCCGACCTGGGCGGCGTGGTAGTCCTGCGCCTCGTCGGCGCTCATCACGGTGCCGGGGTCATAGCCGTCGCCGCGCGGCCCGATGTTGCCGCTGACCACCAGCGGCGCGGCGCCCGCATAGCGGTCCCGCAGCTCGAGCATCAGCACATTGGAGCGCCGGTTGGCCTCTGCCAGGGCCTCGCGCGAATAGCCGAGCTTGTCGCCCCAGTCTGCACTGGCCCGCCAGGTGGGGCTCTCGAGCACGAAGCCCAAGCCGTTGGCCTGGGCAATCTTCAAGTAGGCCTCGTAATAGGCCCTGAGCGCCGCCACCCCGGCTTCATCCTGGAGCAGGTGGAAGGCCGCAAAATGCGGCAGCTCCCAGCCCTCCTGGAAGATCAGGGAGGTCTCCAGTCCACCGTCCGTCAGAAACAGTCCGCCTTGCAATTGCGGCAGCGTCGTCGCGTCCGTGCTCATGATCGTCTCACTTGTCTTGGTTGCTTGCGGCGCTAATTGCTCCGTTCCCGCCCCTAAATCCAGGCAACCCATGGTGCAGTCCCGATCACGAACTTGTTGGATGTAAAATCAATGGCTTAACTCAAGCCGCCCTTTCGATGCTGCTCCGTTCACGGCCATTGCGTGCGGGTAACTGTACCTCTAGTACAGTTGCCCATGACCACCGCAGCCAGGAAAACCACGGACACGCGCGGACGCATTCTCGGGCTTGCCGAAGCAGCCGTGCTCGAGAAGGGTTTTGCGTCGACCTCCATTGATGAGCTGATTGCCGGCGCGGGCATCACCAAGAGCGGCTTCTTCTACCACTTCAAGGACAAGAGCGAGTTGGCGAAGGCGCTGATGCAGCGCTACATCGACGAGCACAACGCCATTCTGACCGACATCTTCCGTCGTGCCGACGAGCTGAACGAGGATCCGCTGCACGGCACGCTCGTGGGTCTCAAGCTGTTTGCTGAAATGCTCGCCGACTTGCCCGGCACGCACCCAGGCTGCCTCGTTTCTTCGTTCGTTTACCAGGACCAGCTCATGAGCCGCGAGGTGCGTGAGATCACGATCGCCGGCGTGCAGGGCTGGCAGCAGGTGTTCCGCGACCGGTTTCGCACAATTGCCGAGCGCTACCCGCCGAAAATCGCCGTCGACATCACCGAACTCGCCGACATGGCCAATACGCTGGTGGATGGCGGCATCATCCTGTCCAAGCTGCTCAAGGACAAGGACGTGCTTCCGCGCCAGGTGCTGACCTACCGCGAATTGGTGCGCGCCGTTTTCCTGGGCACCTGACCGGTCACGCTGAGGCACCTCATGACGGGCAGATGGGGTATCCTGGCGCTGCTGTTTGCCGTGCGTACAACGATGGCCTTCCAGTTCCAGGCTATCGCAGCGCTTGCCCCGCTGATTCAAGGCCGATACGGCGCAAGTCTCGCCGACATCGGCCTGCTCATCGGTCTCTATCTTGCGC
>CADEEC010000219.1:0-1473 GCA_902826255.1 uncultured Hyphomicrobiales bacterium
CTTGCTCAGCGACGGCGCGAGATAGGAGCGCGCGCGCACGCGGGGCGGCAGACCGACGTTGGCAATCGGCTCCATCCGGTCCAGCGGCTCGTAGATGCACAGATCGCGCTCCGACAGGAACGCGCCGCCGCCGGTCCAGTGGCCGAAGGCCGGCCAGATGGCAAGCGCGGAGAAATAGGGCGGCGTGCTGACGGCCGTCCACGTGCCGGTGACAGGTTGCGCGGCACCACGGCGCGGCCCCAGGCTGCCCTGTAGATAGCGCGGCACCTTGCGCCCGGGTTTCAGCTTCAGCGGCGTAGCGCTGCGCAACGGGTCGTAAGGGCCGGGCCCGGTGGCGCGCTGCGCGTTCGGACGGCGCCAATTGGCCGAGCCGTGATACTGCGCCGCCCAGTAGATCAGCTTGTTGCCGGAGGGCGAGAGGTCGCACAGGCGCACGAGCCCCTTCATCCACTGGCCGGGCGTGAAGGTGTCCGCGCCGAGGTCCCACAGAACGAGGTGCCAGTGTGTTTTCGGGCCGCGACGCAGGATCACGGCCTTGCGTGCCTCGGACGCAAACAGAACGTTGAGGCGCGTGCGAACGGCGGCGGCGGCGGTCATGCAACAAGGAAAGCTCCGGCGGCGGCGCGCGTCAAACGAGAACGGCGGGTGCACTGGATTAACGCAGACCGCCGACGGCACGGATGACCGCCGCCGTGAATTGCGCCAGTGTGCCCGCGGAATCGACCTCGGGCTCTGCCGCATGACAGGCGCTACGCATTTCGACATCACCCTGCGCGCACCGCGCGCCGGCGACATGGACGGCGTGCGGCGCGTCATGAAGGAGACGTGGTTCGCCACCTACCAGGAGATCTTCGGACCCGAGAAAGCCGCCACCCAGTTCCAGCGGCACTACTCGGACCAGGCCATCGCCTATGCCATCGGCTACGCGACGCCGGGGTTCGTGGTGGCCGAGCAGGCCGGGCAGATCGTCGGCGTCGTGATCGGCGCGTGCGGCACCTTCGGCCGCATCTTCGTCTATGCCCTGTACGTGCGCCCGGACTGGCAGGGCCAGGGCATCGGCGCGGCTCTGCTCGATCGCATGTGGGAGGTCTTTCCCGCGGGCGCATCGATGAAGCTCGAGGTGCTCGAGAAGAACACCGGCGGCATCCGCTTCTACGAACGGCTGGGCTTCCACCGCCTGCGCCGCATCAGGAACGCGCACGGCTCCGGCCAGCCGGCGCTGCTGATGCGCAAGCTCGCAACGCCGAGGACAGCAAGCTGGTGGTTTCCCCTTGCCGTCCGCAGGCGCGCCATCGCCGGTTTGTTGACCCGGACGCGGTGAGCAGCGGCCCAGCGCGGAGCGCCTGGATCGACTCGCCCACGTACTGTCATCCCCGAATCCGCCGCCGGCGAATATCCGGACCCAGGGCTACGGATGGCGCTGGAACACGCGGCTCCTGGGTCCCGGCTCTCGCTTCGCTCGGCCGGGATGAC
>CADEEC010000219.1:1483-5274 GCA_902826255.1 uncultured Hyphomicrobiales bacterium
GGCGACCTCTTGGGCTATGGTCGCCCGCATGAGCATGACAGCCACGCAGCCGGTCGGCGATTTGTTGCGCGAATGGCGCCAGCGCCGGCGCCTCTCCCAGCTCGACCTTGCGTGCGAGGCCGACATCTCCACCAAGCATCTGAGCTTTGTCGAATCCGGGCGCGCGCGGCCGAGCCGGGACATGGTGATGCATCTGGCCGAGCGGCTCGACGTGCCGCTGCGCGAGCGCAATGTCCTGCTGGTCGCGGCGGGGTTTGCGCCCGTGTTCCGCGAGAGGAAGATTTCCGATCCGGCGCTCTCCGCCCAGCGCCAGGCCATCGACCTGGTGCTGAAGGGGCACGAGCCCTATCCCGCGCTCGCCATCGACCGGCACTGGACCATGATCTCGGCCAACGCCGTAGTGCCGCTTTTGCTGGCGGGGATCGACGCGGCGCTGCTGACACCGCCTGTCAATGTCCTGCGCCTCAGCCTGCATCCGGGCGGGCTCGCCTCGCGCATCGCCAACCTCGCGCAATGGCGCGGGCACCTGCTGGAGCGCCTGCGCCGCCAGGTCGAGGTCAGCGCCGATCCCAAGCTCGGCGAGCTGCTGGCCGAGCTGAAGGCGCTGCCGGCGCCGTCTCAGCCGGTGCCGCGGCGCCCCGAGGCCGCGCAGGCAGCCGACAGCGTGGTGGTGCCGTTCCAGCTCGCAACGGAGGCGGGTGTGCTCTCGTTTTTCTCCACCACCACCGTGTTCGGCACGCCGGTCGACATCACGCTGTCCGAGCTGGCGGTGGAGGCCTTCTACCCGGCCGATACGGCGACCGCCGACGCGCTGCGCGTCATCGCCGGCCAACGTGGTTAAGCTGAACGCCGTCTACGTTTCACGTGAAACGTGGACCGCGTTCAATGTTAAGCATGCCGCGCGCAAACCACTGTTGCTCACCTGCGCGACAGCGGCGCAAATCCCAGGTGCAGGCCTGCATCGATCATCAGCGTCTCGCCGGTGATGTGCCTGGACGCCTGCGACAGGAAGAACAGAGCAGCCTCGGCGATGTCCTCCGCCTTCGAGGCCGCCTGCAGCGGTGTCGTCTTCTCGATGTTGTCGCGGATCTTCTGCGCGCGCTCGGCGCTGAACTCCGCAAACCAGCGCGTATCGATGAAGCCCGGACAGATGGCATTGACGCGGATCTTGGGTGCCAGCGCCCGCGCCAGCGACAGCGTCATGGTGTTGAGCGCGCCCTTCGATGCCGCATACGCCACCGACGACCCTATCCCCGTCACGGCCGCGATCGAGGAGGTCATCAGCACGCTCGACGGCGCCCCCGCCTCCAGCAGGCTGCGGCACGCCCGGATCATCTGGAACGGCCCGATGGCATTGACCGCGAACAGCGCCTGGAAATCCTCCGCCGATAACCCATCCAGGTTGCCGTGCGCCACGTGCCGGGTGATGCCGGCGTTGTTGGCGAGCGCATCGATCCGCCCGAAGCGCGCGGCCGCTTCCGCGATCCGTCGGCAGTCGGCGTCGAGCGCCACGTCGCCCTGCACCAGAGCCGGTTCCGCGCCCGCACCGCGGACCATATCCGCAGTGACCTCGGCCTCCGCCTTGCTCTTGGAGTAGTTCACGATCACGGCCCGCGCGCCCCGTTGCGCCGCCCCGACCGCAATCGCGGCGCCGAGACCCGTGGCACCGCCGGTCACCAGCACGACCCGGCCCTCGAAGTCTCCCGTATCCGTTCCGCGCCCCATACCGACCTCCTATCGTGCCCTGCCCATGATCCGAGCCGCGTCCGCGATGACCACGGCGTGATCGAAAGCCAGATCGAGCCGTTTCCAGTTCGCGACCCATTCCGCTGCCGCCGCATCGTCGCCGGCGGCGGGGCGCGCACGCGCCACCCGCGTCGCGAACACCACCGACGCCGTATGCGCACGCGGATCACGCCCCGGAGCGGAGTACACCCCCACCAGCCGCAGCTTGCCCGCCTTCACCGACGTCTCCTCCATCAGCTCGCGCCGGCACGCCGCCTCCACCGTCTCGCCGATCTCCACGAACCCGCCCGGCAGCGCGTACTGCCCCTTGAACGGCGGATGCCCGCGGCGGATCAGCAGCACGCGGTCGTTGGAGTCGAACACCACGCAGTCGGCGGCGAGGGCCGGCGTCTTGGGCAGGGGCATCGGGGGTCGGGTCCGGATTGCGAAAACGTGAATCTAAAGTCCCAGCGCCGTCTTCATCTGCGCCAGCGACTGCTGGTGCGGCGTGAACATCCGCCCGCCGATCAGCCCGCCATCGACGACGATGTCAATGCCGTTGACGAACGTCGACCGGTCCGAGGCCAGCCAGATCGCCGCCTGCGCGATGTCGTCGGTAATGCCCGCGCGCGGCACCGGCTGCACCTTCGCGAACGTATCCTTCATCTTGTCGGCGATGCCGTCCGCCTTGTTGGCCTCCATCCCCAGCGCCTTGGGAATGATGCCGGTGGCAATGGCGCCGGGCGAGATCGAGTTGACCCGAACGCCGTGCTCGCCCAACTCCATCGCCGCGCATTTCGTCAGGTGGATCATCGCCGCCTTGGCCGCGCCGTAGATCATGGAGCTCGAATAGCCGGCGAGGTGCGCCGCCACCGAGCCGTTGTTGATGATGCTGCCGCTCTTCTGCCGCATCATGGTCGGCGCCGCGTGCTTGATGCCGAGCATCACGGACCGCACCAGCAGCGCCATCGCCGCATCGAAGCCCTCCACCGGAACCGAGGTGATGCTGCCCGTCGGCGCCGGGCCGCCGGCATTGTTGAACAGCGCATCGAGCCGGCCGAAGGCCGACAGCGTCTCGCCGATCACGCGCCGCCAGTCGTCCTCCAGCGTCGCATCGGCGCGGATGAAGCGCCCCTTGTCGCCGAGCGCCGCCGCCAGCGCCTGGCCCTCGGTCTCGCGCCGCCCGGTGAACGCCACCCGCGCGCCTTCCGCGACAAAAAGCTCCGCCGTGCGGCGGCCGATGCCGCTGGTCGCCCCCGTGATGACCGCAACCTTCCCCTCGAGCAGGCCCATGTCTCGCCTCCCTGATGCCGGGCACGCAGCCTAGCGCACGCCCTTGCTCTGCACACGTCCTCCCAAGCGCGCCGCCGGCCTCAGCGCGCGACCGGCGAACTGCCGCGCCAGACAGGGTTCTGCCCTGCGCGCAAGCCAGAGCTTTGCCGTCTGGAGCTTGGTGACTATGCGCACTGGTCGTGCCATGGTGCTGAAATCCATCAACAATAAAGAAGTGAGATGCATCGGTTGCAGACGGACGTTGATGTCATAGCGCGCATCGACGTGGTGCCGGCCATCCTCGAGGTCATCTGCCGGACGACCGGAATGGGCTTCGCCGCTGTCGCACGCGTTACGGACACCGACTGGGTCGCGTGCGCGGTCCGCGATGAGATCAATTTCGGATTGGCCCCCGGCGGAGAGCTGAAGGTCGAGACGACCATCTGCAGCGAGATTCGCGACAGCGGCCAGGCAGTGATTATCGACCATGTGGCCGGAGACGAGGTTTTCTGTGGTCACCCGACCCCGGAGATGTACGGATTTCAGAGCTACGTGTCGGTCCCGATCCTGCGGAAGGACGGATCGTTCTTTGGCACGCTTTGCGCCATTGACCCCAAGCCCGCCGATCTCAAGGCGAAGCAGACGTTGGGCATGTTCAAGCTGTACGCAGAGCTGATCTCATTTCATTTGGAGACACAAGAGAGGCTGGACATCAGCGAGGCCGCGCTCCTCGATGAACGCCGCACGGCGGAACTGCGGGAACAGTTCATAGCTTTCCTGGGACACGATCTGCG
>CADEEC010000220.1 GCA_902826255.1 uncultured Hyphomicrobiales bacterium
GAGCACGAGGACGACGAGAGCCGTCGGTCCCCATTGCCCCATTGTAAAGCCGTTGTTGACGGCAAGGGTCGGCAACCACCACACGACAAGCAGGCCCACCGCGGCGATCAGCCAGAGCATGACCAGCTCGTCCTTTCGCTTCTCCTTGTCCAGCGGAAGCTTGAGCGCGCCGGGCCGGGCCGCCATCGAAAGCGCCAGCAGCAGCGGATACTCGTAGATCTGGCTGAAGATGGCGGGCGCCACCAGCGCCGTGAACATGCCGCCCAAGGCACCGCCAAACGACATCCACAGATAGAACTCGGTCAAGTGCTTGGCCGCTGGTCGCGCCTCGTACAGCGTCCGGTGCGCCAGCATCGCCGTGGTGAAGAACACGGCAAAGCCGGTTGTGCTCGTCACGAACCAGTTGTCATGCCGCCTCTGCGAGAGCGTGATCAGCACCACCGCCAGCGCGACCAGATGCAGGAACAGCAGCGTTTCGCGCCTGACGAGCGGCGGGTCGCGGAACACCAGCACGAACGTGAGCAGATAGAGCGCGAGCGGGATCACCCACAGCAGCGGCGCGGAGGCCACGTCCGTCGTGAGGTGCACGGTGAACGCCGTCACCAGCGCGGCGGGCACAAAGGACAGGGCAATCCAAGTCAGCTTTTGCGTCAGGGTCGGCGCGGGGACGTCAGCAACATTGCCGACGGGGGCCGCCGGCACCTCCGGCACGCCGCCCACCTGGGCGCCGCGCATCAGGAAGAACGAGGTGCCGATCGAGATCACCAGCAAGGCGTAGACATAGGCCCAGATGTGGCTCAGCGCGCTCAACCCGAACGCCGGCTCGAGCAAGAACGGATACCCAAGCAGCGCTATCAGGCTGCCGAGGTTGCTAGCCGCATACATAAAGTAGGGGTCGCGCGCGTTGGGATGGCCGGTGCGCGCGAACCAGGCCTGCAGCAGCGGCGCGTTGGCGGATACGGCGATGAAAGGCAGGCCGATCGACGTTGCAAACATACCGAGCTGCCAGAAGTACGGCTCACCGGCCGGCGGCTCGCCCCACAGCCGCGACATGCCGATCGGCAGGCAGATCGCCGCCGCAAAGCACACCGCGAGGTGAATGATCCCCGTCAGGTGCGGCGGCACGCGTGTAATGAGCAGATGGGCGTAGATGTAGCCCGCCAGCAGCGCCGCCTGGAAGAAGAACACCGACACCGACCAAACCGACGGCGACCCGCCAAGGACGGGCAGCACCATCTTGGCGAACATCGGCTGGATGGCGAACAGCAGCAGCGCCGACAGGAACGTAGTGATCGTGAACACCCACATCATGGCCGGTGCATTGCGCGCCAGATCCACGAAGAACTGCGGGACGCCGCCCGCCGAACGCTGCGCGGGCGCGGACGCCCCCCCTTTGACGGTATCGTCAGACATGCCCTTGCACCTTCTCTTGCCGCATGCAGCCACCTACGACAGCGGCGCCGCAAAACCTCATGCCGATTTGATCATCTCAGACGGTCAGCACCTGGCCGACTTTCGGTACCACCACGTTCTGGCCCGCCATCTCGGACACGAACTTGTCCGCGTTGGGGTCCAGCATGCCGGGGAAGGTGCCGTAATGGCAGGGTAGTATCATCTCGAACGCAAAGAACTTCTTGCACGTGAACGCCGCAGACCTGGCGCCCATCGTGAACCGGTCGCCGATCGGGACGATGCCGATCTGCGGCTTGTGGTATTCCGCGATCAGCCCCATCCCGGCAAACATGTCCGTATCACCCATGTGATAGAGGGTCTTGCCCTCCTTGGTGCGAATGACGATGCCGTTCGGATTGCCGAGGTACACCTCCTGCGATGAGGAATGCAATGCATTCACCAGCGTCAGCTCGAAGTCGGTCGTGTAGACCGTGCCGCCGGTGTTCATTGGCTCGAGCTTCTCGGCGCCCTTGCCCTTCACGAACATGGCCAGCTCGAAGTTCGCAAGCAGCGTCGCGCCGCGCTGCTGGCAGATTTCGCCGGCATCACCGACATGGTCGGAATGCCCGTGCGTCAGCGCGACATGCGTAATGTCCTTGGTCGCCTCGTCCCAGGCCACGCCTGACTGCTCGAATGTCGGATTGCCATTCAGGAACGGATCGATGAGGATGGCACTGCTTCCGGTTTCCACCCGGAAACACGAATGTCCGTACCACGCGATCTTCATGCCGCTGTCCCCAAGCGCTCTGGCTTCCGCGCGCGGCGCAGTATAAGGATCGCAAACGCGACAACAACAGCTAAATCATGAGAATTCTTCCACCTTGAGCAGGGCATGACCAGCGATAGTGCCGAAGCTCGCGGAAGGGTGTTGCCGCTGGAGGATTTCCGGCAGTCCCTTCCCTCCGGGGCCCGCTTGATCGGTATCGACGTCGGCACCAAGACGCTCGGCCTCGCGGTTTCCGACGTCAGCCGCACGATCGCCTCCAGTCTCGTGACACTGCGCCGCAGGAAGCTCGCTCTCGACCTGCAGGAGCTTCTTGCCATCGTCGCCCAGCACGGCGCAGGCGGCTTCGTCATCGGGCTGCCGTTGAACCTCAACGGCTCGTCGGGACCGCGCGCGCAGGCCACGCGCGCCTTCGCGCGCGATCTCGCCAAAGCCGCACCGCTCCCCATTCTGCTCTGGGACGAGCGCCTCTCGACGACGGCGGCGGAACGTACACTGCTTGAAGCCGATGCCTCGCGCCGACGCCGCGCGGCCGTGATCGACAAGGTTGCCGCTGTATGGATCCTGCAAGGCGCACTCGACCGCATGACAATCGCGTAACCTGTTTTACCGCTAAGCATGACCTTGGCCATAAGCGCGCATGCGGCGATTAGGACGTTCACATCCCAGCACATCTGTGCGAGGGCTTCGACGGAAACGCGCGCGAGCCGCGTTGCGGTTACATAGAGCGACGATGACGACGAAAGTCGGGTTGTTCGATCGGTCCGCGCGGCTCAATTTCCCCTAACGCACCGTATGGAGAATAACAGAATGAAGCATGATCACCGTTCCGGACCGCTGGACACCTCGGCGCTGCACCTCCTCCATCGGGCAGGACAATGCGCGGAAGTGCTGTTCACGGCGGAAGCAGCCAAGGCGGACATGACGCCGCGCCAGTACGCCGTGCTCGTCTGCGTGTCGCAGAACCCCGATATCTCCCAGACCGGCCTCGTCGAGCAGACCGGCATCGACCGCTCCACGCTGGCCGATGTCGTGCGGCGCCTCGTCAAGAAGGGCCTGCTGCAGCGCAAGCGCACGCGCCAGGACGCCCGCATGTATGCGGTACGCTTGACGACGAAAGGGACCAACCTGCTCGGCAGCGTCAAGCCGACGGCCACCAAAGTCGACCAACGCATCCTCTCGGTCCTGCGCTCCGATCAGCGGGCCGGCTTCATCGATTCGCTCGGCGAGATCGTGCGCGCCATGAGCCGCTCGGTCCCGCAGATCTGATCCGGCTCTAGGCCGGCAGCGCGCGCTCGACGATGGCACGCACGTCGGCCCCATCGAGACCTTGACCGTAGGTATGCCGCGCGCCGCCTGACAGGCGCGTGGCCATGAACGCATCGGCAACATAGGCCGGAGCGTGGGCGCGCAGAATCGCGCCGGCCGCCAGCTTTGCCAGCGCTTCGATGAGGCTGCGCGCCCGCGCGTCGAGCAGGCGCGGCTCGTGCAACAGCGCCTGCACACGCTCGAGCTGTGGCATCAGCTGCTTGTCACGCCCTGCCGTCGCGCCAAGTTCCTCCAGCACCATCTCCAAGCTTTCTGGCTCGCGCTGCAGCACCCGCAGCAGATCCAGCGCCATCACGTTGCCGGAGCCTTCCCAGATGGCGTTCAACGGCAACTCACGGAAGACGCGCGCGGCAAAGCCCTCCTCCACATAGCCGTTGCCGCCGAGGCATTCCATCGCCTCGTAGGCGAGCGCCGGTCCCATCTTGCACACCCAGTACTTCGTCACGGGCGTCATCAGCCGCCGCCACGCCGCAGCACGCTCGTCGTCGATGCGGTCGAAGCTGCGGCACAGTCGGAAGGCCAGGGCCGTCGCCGCCTCCACGTCGAGGGCGAGATCGGCCAGCACCTGCTGCATCAGCGGCTGGTCGATGAGCTTGCGCTGGAACACGGTCCGATGCCGGCAGTGGTGGATGGCATTGGCGAGCGCCAGCCGCATCAACCCCGCGGAGCCGATCGCACAATCGAGGCGCGTCCCCGTCACCATCTCGATGATGGCGGGCACACCGCGGCCTTCCTCTCCGATCAGCCAGGCGTGCGCGCCCTGGAACTCGACCTCGGAGGAGGCATTCGACCGGTTGCCGAGCTTGTCCTTGAGTCTCTGCAAGCGCAATGCGTTGACGGACCCGTCGGGCAGGACGCGCGGCATCAGCAGGCACGACAGCCCGCCGGGCGCCTGCGCCAGCACCAGGAAGGCATCGCTCATCGGCGCCGACATGAACCACTTGTGCCCCGTGA
This sequence comes from uncultured Hyphomicrobiales bacterium, assembly GCA_902826255.1. GTDB lineage: Bacteria > Pseudomonadota > Alphaproteobacteria > Rhizobiales > Hyphomicrobiaceae > AWTP1-13. The sequence goes on from CADEEC010000220.1 coordinate 4,460, forward strand.
CCGCATATTCCCCGCCGGGGCCGCCGCCGTTCACGGGCACCGCCTTGGTGGTGTTGGCACGCACATCGGTGCCGCCCTGCTTCTCGGTCATGCCCATGCCGACCGTCGCCGAACGCTTGGCGCTCACCGGCTGGAAGGTCTTGTCGTAGATCCGCGAGAGAATCTTCGGCAGCCAGATCTCGGCGATCTCAGGTTGCAGCAGCAGTGTGGGGATGGCCGCGTTGGTCATGGTGATGGGGCATTGGTGTCCCGCCTCCATCTGCATCGCCATGTAGCAGCCGGCGGAGCGCGCCACGTTGGCACCGTCGCCCGGCTTCGCGTCCGGCGAAACCAGATGATCCCAGGCCGAGCAGTGCAGGCCTTCGCCTATGCTGAGGCTCATGCACTCGTGGTAGGCCGGATGAAACTCCACCACGTCGAGGCGGTGTCCCTGGGAATCGAACGGCTTCAGGCGCGGCGTGTGCTCGTTCGCCAGCCGCCCGCGCTCGAAAGCCTCGGCACTCCCGCATGCGGCCCCGAATGCCGAAAGCCTGTTGGCGGCTGCCCCGCCCCCCTCGCGCGTCACCGCCTCCATCAAGGCGCGGTCGGACGTGAACAGGTTCACATTCTCGAAGGGCGGCGACTGGTTAATGACGTCGTGTGTTGCGAAAGGACGATCCATGCGTGCACTCCCGCCGGCTCGCACAGGAATTCAGTGATTCTTACGGCCCAACAAATCACCTGTCCTTACAGATGGGGCATATTCACGCTTATTACCAGCCTTTGCCGAGTGCGCTTGCCGCGGCGCATCAATGG
>CADEEC010000221.1:0-2710 GCA_902826255.1 uncultured Hyphomicrobiales bacterium
GCGCATCGGCTGCTTCGCGCGTCGGCGCGAGCTTCTGCAGCTGCACCGCGCTTGCAGTCATGAGGGCGCCGAATGGAGCACGTGTGTAATAGCCCGGCTGATCGACATAGTTGCCGCCGTGCCAGTCGGGATCGTTGCGGATCAGCTCGATTTGCATCCGCCGCTGCAGCCAGTTGCGCCCGCTCATGGGGCCGGGCTGGCAGGCGACGGGCACCAGCGCGTCCATGAAGCCCGGGAACAGGCCGCCCCATAGCCAAGCGAGCATTCCGCCCATGGACAGTCCGACGATCATGCTGAGGTGGTCGACGGCAAGATGCTCGGTCAGCAGCCTGTGCTGTGCCACGACGATGTCCTGATAGCGGAAGCGCGGGAAGCGCGCCCGCAGGCCGTCGCTCGGCTTGGATGACCGGCCGAAGCCAATCGCGTCAGGCATGATCAGGAAATGCCGGGAGGCATCGAGCGGCTGCCCGGCCCCGAACAGCTCATCCGCCAGTCCTGGCCCCAGCCACTCCTGGGCGCTACCCGTGGTGTTGTGGAGCAGCAAGACCGCGTTGCCGATACGCCCCGCCTTGTTGCGCCGGGGCTCACCCAGCGTGACGTAGCTCTGTCGTAGCGACTCGAAGCGATCGCCGTTTTGCAGAACGTAGTCGCCGATGGTGTAGTCCGAGACGATGTGCTGGTCGGTCATGGCTGCGATCAGTCGATACGGTGGCCGCCTTCGATGAACGGAAAGAACGATTGGGCCTTCTTCACGCGCTCGCTCGGCCCCGGCGTCAGGCCCCAGTGATCGAGGCGCCCTGGCGGCCAACGCCATTCCTCAGGCTTGCGCATATGATAGCCATCGGTCATCTGCGTCATCTCCGAAGTGTACTCCAGCGGCAGCTCGCCGGGGCCGCAGAAGTAGGCGAACACGTTGTTGCCCGGCCCATGCCGGCCTGGTCCCCACTCCACGGGATGGCCATGATCGCGCATGCGGCCGATGCCGCGCATCAGCGATTCGGCGTCTGGCATCTCGAAGGCGATGTGGTTCAGGAAGGCATTGTCGGAGAAGCCGAGGACGAGGCTGTGGTGATCGCTGTTGCAGCGGATGAAGCGCATCTGCCGGGTTTGGTCGGAGAGCCTGAAGGCGAGCACCTCGGTGAAGAAGCGGAACGAGGCATCGTTGTCCCGGCAGTTCATGGTCACGTGCGAGATCTTGGTCGGCCGGTCAGCCACCGGCCCGCGGTCCTCTCGCCGCTCCATGCCGTGCACCAGGCGGAAGTTGCGACCTTCGGGATCGACAAATCCGAAGCCGTAGCCTCCGCCCGGCGAAGCGAGCGGGCGCGGCGCCCCGTCTACGGGACGGCCGTAGGCCACTACGCGCTCATAGGCGATATCCACTGCCTCCCGCGTGTGCGCCTCCAGTTGGATTCGAACGAGCCCGCTCCGCTCCGCCTGGCGCACGCTTAGAACATGGAAGTATCCCTGGGTGGCGCGGAAGTAGACGCGTCCGTCCACTTCCGCCACTTGCTCAAGATGCCAGGTCTGCTCGAAAAATTGCCGGGCTTCGGCGAGGTCGGTCACTGCGAGATCGACCGCCTGCACGGACCTGACAATGGCGCTCATTTGCTCTTCTCAATTGGGCATTTCAATCTTCGCTTTGGCGATGAGATTGCTGTACTTCTCCCGCTCCGACTTGATCAGGGCGTCGAACTCCGCCGACGTTCCGCCGACCAGCACAATCCCCGTATCGCTTTCGAATTTGCGCATCGCCGGCTGGGCAACGGCCTTGGCGACTTCTTTCTGGAGCCGATCAATGATCGCGGCAGGCGTCTTCGCCGGCGCCATCAGGCCGAACCAGGATGAGATGCGGAAATCCGGCAACCCCGCCTCGGTGGAGGAGGGTACATTGGGGAGCACCGGCAGCCGCTTCATGTTTGCCACCGCCAGCGGGTTCAGCTTGCCAGCCAGAATTTGGTTCACAACCGTCGGTGGATTGTCCACCACGGCATCGATGTGTCCGCCGAGCAAATCGTTGACCGCTGGCGCGGCGCCCCGGTAGGCGGTGTGACGAACCTTGATGCCAGCCGTATAGGCGAGCAACTCCATACCGAGATGACCCGTCGAGCCGAAGCCGGGTGAACCAAAGGTGAACCCATCCGGCTGCGCCTTCGCCGCATCGATGAAGTCCTTCAAGGTCTTGAAGTTGTGCTTGCCGGCAAGCACAACCAGCATCGGCATGTCGGCGACCAGCGAAATCGGCTCGAAGGCTGTCTCCGGAGAGAACGGCATCGTCTTGTAGAGGAACTGATTGATGCTCTGGATGCCCGGCGAGGTCATCAACAGCGTGTAGCCGTCGGGCGCGGACTTGGCGACGGCGTCGGCGCCGATGTTGCCGCCAGCACCGGGGCGGTTTTCGATGATCACGGTCTGGCCGAGCGACTTCGACAGCTCATCGCCGAGCTTGCGCGCCAGAACGTCAACAACGCCTCCCGCAGGAAACGGAGCAACGAGCTTGATCAGCCTGTCCGGATAACCCTGGGCCTGCGCTCCGCCGTTCCCCAACGTAAGAGCCAGCACGAGGCCGGCGACAGCAAACAATGCCCTGACAGTCATAGAGTTGCTCCTCGATCAAGTTTTCTGGGATCTTCTTGCCAGCTGGCGTCGCCAAGCAACAGCGCACCAAACACTTTTCAGTCGCTGCACCAGGTTGGTGCCTGCAAAAAATGTA
>CADEEC010000221.1:2810-5092 GCA_902826255.1 uncultured Hyphomicrobiales bacterium
GCGCAGTCCCAACCATTAGTTCCCAGCCTTCCACACGCGGATAGACTTGAGAGCGAACTGGATGTGGCTCTCGGCGTCAGAGGCTGTAAGGACGGCGTGGATCTTGCCGTCCGGCGTAATCACGTATGACGTGCGGGTCGCCATGATACGAGAATCCGTTCCCCGCGCCGCATCGTAAGCGCGCACCACGCTACCTTTAGGGTCGGCACCGACGGGGAATTTATCGCGACATTCCAATCTCGAGAATTCGCGCTGAGTGTCCAGAGTGTCCGTCGATATGCCAATGACTGACGCGTGCAGCGTCTCGAATTCCTCCATGGCCTCCGCAAAGAGGCGAGCTTCCTCCGTACAAACGGATGTGAAGCTTTTCGGATAGAAGTAGACAACAACCGGTCCCTTGGTCAGGGACGCCGCCAGATCAAATACGATATCCTTGCCTCCGAGCGCCGCAGTGACAGAGAACTTTGGCGCGGGGGATCCGACGCTCAATTCAGCTCTCGCGCCGGTCGAGACAAGCACCAACAAGCAACTCAGCAAGATGCTTGAGAAGATTTTCACGTACCGCTCCTACGTTCGAACACCGGCTCAGTTCGCCAGCCTATCGCAGCAGCTTCCAGACGAAAAGCTGAGGCGTGCCAGATGGCACCGCCCTACTGCCTGTTGCGGCGCGCGCGACGGCGGAGCGGCTCGGCCACAGGAGCGGAGCTTTGCAATGACCCGCCGACCACGTCCAGGAATGCCTTGATGATGCGGCTGTGCTGGCGCTCGCGGAGAACCACGACGTGCGCTGCCGTGAAGATTTCCGCATCGGCGATGCGCACAGCCTGCAAGCGAGCGTCAGGGATGAACTCCGCCTCAGAAACGTAGCCGATGCCGATGCCATGGATCACCGCTTCGCGGATGGCCTCGCGGCTGCCGATCTCGATAATTGTGCGCAGCGCGACACCCTTGGCCTTGGCTGCCGCTTCGAACGCCCGACGCGTCGTGGAACCGAGCTCGCGCGCGACAAACGGTTCGGTGGCCAGCTCCACCAAACGCACGCTCTTGCGGCGCGCCAGCTTATGGCTGGCTGGCATGAATACCAGCACTGGGTGCCGGCGATACGGCATGGCGATCAGCCGTGCGTCGGGATCGATATGAGCCAGCACGGCGATGTCCGACTTGTAGTCCAGGAGGTCGCGCTGCACCTCCGAAGAGTTGCCGATGGACATGCTGAGCGTGATTCCGGGATAGCGCTGGTTGAATGCCGCCAGCATCTCCGTGACGTGGTAGGGCCCAACGGCGCCGATGCGCAGATGCCCGGTGCGCAATCCCTTGGCCGCCGACAGAAACTCGCGCGCTTCCTTTTCTTCGGCGAATAGGCGTTTTGTGATGGCGTGCAGGTCGCGCCCCGAGGGCGTCAGCTCGCTGCGCCTGTTGCGGCGATAGAAGAGCTCGACGCCGAATTCTGCTTCGAGCGCTTTGATCTGTGCCGTTAGCGTGGGCTGGCTGACATTGAGCGCGGACGCACCGGCGATGAAGCCGCCGGAATTCGCGACAGCATGGAACGATCTCAGTTGCGTGAGATTCATAGATAAAATCTATCCATAATGGCCAAAAAATCAATTGGTCAGACTGGTGCTCCGGTGCCAGTTTGAATTCGCTCCGCGTGAAGTTGTCGGACGATCCTCGGCCCGCAGAGGCCGCCGGCGGGGCGCACCCTTTACGGGTACGGGGCGAAGCGCATGTGGGCTTACAGCAATCCGGTCAGGATTGAGTTCGGCGCTGGCACGCTTGCGCGGCTCGGCGGTCTGATCGGAAAGCGCCGCTGGGCGCTCGTCACTTACGACCTGCCTGTGTTCCGCGATCTGGCCGCCCAGGTGCGCGCCGAGGCTGGGCCGCCGGCGGTTACCATCGCCAATATCGTCACCAACCCCGACGTCAAGGATCTGGCGGAGTCGTGCCGGCTATTTGGGGCTGTATCGCCGCGGCCTGAGGTCATCGTTGCGCTGGGCGGAGGATCGATCATCGATGCCGCCAAGGTCGTATCGGCAGCGCAGGGCGATTTCGCGCGCGTCATGTCCTTTCTGAAAGGAGGGCCGGCCCTGGACGCCTCGATGTTCACGCCGATCCTGGCCGTACCGTCCACCGCGGGAACCGGCAGCGAGGTGACGTCCTGGGCGACCGTCTGGGATCAGGCGACTGGCAACAAGTACTCACTGGCGCACCGTGCTCTCTATCCCGAGGTCGCCCTGGTCGACCCGGCGCTCACGATCGGCGCGCCAAGGGCCCTGACGCTGGCG
>CADEEC010000222.1 GCA_902826255.1 uncultured Hyphomicrobiales bacterium
CGCGGGAATGACGGATGGGGTGAGGGTCGGTGGCTATCACCTGGCGTTGCTCGCCCTGGCTGATCTCCGAACGACAGTATCTTGCGCGACCATCGCTCGTTGTCATCCCGGCCGAGCGCAGCGAGAGCCGGGACCCAGGGGCTGAGGACATGCAGCGTGGGATTGCGGGTTTTTGTACAATCGCTTGTGGTGAACTGCGGGATGACGCGCTTGCTTGAGACCATTGCCTGCTGTCATCGCGTGCGGAGAGAGGTGTCGCCAGCCAACGGGCTGGCCATCATGCTGCCGACGCCGCTACAGTGCCACCCTCACTTGCCGCGCGAGGCTGCCATGACCGCATCCGCCACCCGTCACGCCGCCTGCAGCTGCGGGCAACTGTCTCTCACCATCACCGGCGAGCCGGCGCGCGTCTCCATGTGCCACTGCCAGGAGTGCCAGCGCCGCACCGGCGCCGTCACAAGCAACCAGGCGCGCTTTGCGATCGCGCAGGTCAGCGTCAGCGGCCGCGCCAGCGAGTGGACGCGCAAGGCCGAAAGCGGCAACGCGCTGACCTTCCGCTTCTGTCCGGTGTGCGGCTCCACCGTGTTCTGGACGGGCGAGGGCTTCCCCGGCTTCTACGCGGTCGCCATCGGCACCTTCGCCGACGCGACCTTTCCGGCGCCCACCATCTCCGTGTGGGAGGAATGCCGCCACCCCTGGGTGCCGCCGCCGCTCGATCCCGCCACCAAGCGGGTGCCGAAGCAGGGTTAATCTCCGCGCGAGACAGCCGGTCCCGACATTACCTTGCCGCCGCCACACTCCTGACCAACCCCGATGGTCAACAGGCGCTTGAAACGACTGGGCATTTTCGGGGGATCGATGCTCAAGCCGACACTGACGGGGGTCAGTCTCGTGATCGCGGCCCTGGCGGCCACCGCGGCGCAAGCCCGGGAGCTGACGGGTCCGCAGATCACGAGCCTTGTTTCCGGCGCCACCGTCGAAATCGATGCGCCGACCGGCGCCAAAGTTCCCGTGCAGTACAGCCAGGACGGGCGCATGTCCGGCGAGGCGCGCGAGCTGTCCTGGTACCTGGGCTCCGCCACCGACCGCGGCCGCTGGTGGGTTTCCGGCGACGAGCTTTGTCACAAGTGGCTGCGCTGGTTCGGCGGCGATCCCCAATGCATGCGCATCGCTCGCGACGGCGTCCGCGCCGTGCGCTGGACCGGCAAGGATGGGACCGCGGGCACCGCGACCATCACCGTGCCGGCCACCGCCGTGGCCCAAGCGACGGCGCTTCCGGCCTTCGGCAGCGCTTTCGCGCGCCGCTTTGCCGATCCGCCCGCGGGCGAGAGCCAGCCTCCGCCCGCGCGCCTCGACGGTCCACCGCCGCGCCCCATGCCGCCCGAGGTCGCCGCCGCGCCCGTGCCCGCACCGGTCACCAAGGCGCCGTCCGCGGCGCGCGACGTCATCCCGGACCAGCCGACTGCTGCGCCCCCGCCGGTCGCCGTCGCGACCGTGATCCCGCCCGCACCCAAGCCCGCCGTGCGCCAACCCGCGCCGCGCGCCCCCGAGCCTGCGAGCGCACCGTCGCCGCCCGTGACGCACACCGTTCCCCCAGCCGCGTCCCGCGCTGCGCCGATGCCGGCCTCGCAGCCGCGCTTTCGCGTCGCCAATGTGCGCGCCGACGACGTGCTCAACGTGCGCAGCGGCCCCTCCGCCGAGCACGACATCGTCGGCATGCTCGCGCCCGGCAGCCACGGCATCGCGGTGGTCAGCGCGTGCCAGGCGCAGTGGTGCCCGGTGCAGCGCGACGGCACCGCCGGCTGGGTCAACAGCGCTTTCCTGGCGCCCGAGGTGATGCCGGTCGCGCTTACCGCGCCGTCTGCCGCGCCACCACCAAGCGCCCTGCGCGACTCGCCCGAAGCGCCGCGTGCCTGTCTCACCCCGGCCGCGCGCTCTCTTCTCGGTCGCATCGAGCAGACGTTCGGTCCCGTGCAGGTGATTTCCACATGCCGATCGGGAGCCGTCATCGCCGGCACCAACCATCCCTCGCGCCATGCCAGCGGCAACGCCGTCGATTTCAAGGCCGGCACGCGCAAGGCCGCCATTCTCGAGTGGCTGGTCGAGAACCACCGCGCCGGCGGCATCATGACCTACGCCGGCATGGACCACATCCACGTGGACATCGGGCCGCGGTTCATCTCCATCGCCGGCGGGCGGCATTGGTCGAGCTGGCGGGATGGGCGAAGGGAGTAGGCGACGACTTTCGCCGCGGCCTTTTCTCTTTAGTGCAGGGCGCGCTTTGCCTCTCCCTCTCCCCGCTTGCGGGGTGAGAGGCAGCTGCAAACTCCAACACTCAATGATTGTCGGAGGGCACTGAGAGATGGATCCTCGGGCCAAGCCCGAGGATGACGACGTCTGTATTGCACCCTACCCAAACACTGGCACCTCAAACGTCGCCGAGTACAGCGGCCCACCTGCCCCCGCCTCGCCGCTCTCTGCTGACGCGTCACGCGACGACGCATCTCCCACCTCGCACACCGTCAGCCGCCAAACGATGTCCTCATCATTGTCATCCAGCCCGCACGGCGGCTGGTCGGCCGGTGTGGGTCATGCCGGTGCCCTGGTGTGTTTTCCGAATTGACGAACGCTTTCCGCGAACTCACCCTCGTCCTGAGCCAGTCGAAGGACGGCTGCACATTCCAGTGCTGTGGTTCGTTCCCTCGGAACACGTCCGAGGGCAGGCAGGCTCACCAAGGATTGGTGCAAGCTGTTTGCGAGTACACCGAAACCCGAAAGGCTCGAGCACGCTGGCGCGCAAGGCTTGCCTGCAAAGCCAGGCCCTGGCTAACGGCCGGCAACCGACGGCCTATGCAAGACATATGTAAAGTAGGCTGTTCGCGCCCTTCCGCGCCCGGCCGGTCGGTGGTTGCTTCGCCTGATTTCCAGGCCCATATACTTGGCCATGCCCCGCCCTCCTCGCGACAGCACGCCAAAGCCTCGCCCCTCGCGCGGCAAGTCGGGCAAGCCGACCGCACCGCCCGTCGAGAGCGCCGCCGGCACGCCGGAGACCAAGCGCTCCGCGGCCGCCCGTGGCCTCGCCGAATCCAGCGCGCCGTTTCTTCCTTCTCCCTCTCCCCGCTTGCGGGGTGAGGGGCAGCTAAGGACCGGTGAGGGGCGGCCGCAGCTACAGGACGAGCTTGGAGCCGCCCCTCACCCTAGCCCTCTCCCCGTGAAGGACGGGGAGAGGGAACCCGGGCGCGGATTGTCTACCCTCCCCGCGCTGCGCAACACCGCGCCGCCGTCGCGCAGCGTCGAGAGCATGACGGCGTCGCTCAATGCCATCCTTGCGCGCCCGCACGAGCGCTCCGAGCGCGCACGCCAGGTGCTCGCCGAGCAGCCGATGATCGCCACGCATCCGCTGGTTTCCGGCAGCATGCCGCAATTCATGCCGCACCGGCCCGAGCGGCCGGAGAAATCCGAGGGCGGCATCGCCTTCAAGCTGCAGTCGGAGTACGAGCCGCGCGGCGACCAGCCGACTGCCATCGCCGAGCTGGTCGAGGGCGTGAGCAAGCACGAGCGCGACCAGGTGCTGCTCGGCGTCACCGGCTCCGGCAAGACCTTCACCATGGCGCAGGTGATCTCAGCGACCCAGCGGCCCGCGCTGATCCTCGCGCCCAACAAGACGCTTGCCGCCCAGCTCTACGGCGAGTTCAAGTCGTTCTTCCCCGACAACGCGGTCGAGTACTTCGTCTCCTACTACGACTATTACCAGCCCGAAGCCTACGTGCCGCGCACCGACACCTACATCGAGAAGGAATCGTCGGTGAACGAGCAGATCGACCGCATGCGCCACGCCGCCACGCGCTCGCTGCTGGAGCGCGACGACGTCATCATCGTCGCCAGCGTGTCGTGCATCTACGGCATCGGCTCGGTCGAGACCTACACGGCCATGACCTTCACCGTGCAGACCGGCGAGTCGATCCCGCAGCGCCAGCTGCTCGCCGACCTCGTCGCCCTGCACTACCGCCGCAGCGATGCCAACTTCGTGCGCGGCACCTTCCGCGTGCGCGGCGACACCGTGGAGGTTTTCCCGGCGCATTTGGAAGACCGCGCCTGGCGCATCTCGCTGTTCGGCGACGAGGTGGAATCCATCACCGAGTTCGATCCGCTCACCGGCCACAAGTCCGACGAATTGAAGCTGGTGAAGATCTACTCCAACTCGCACTACGTCACGCCCAAGCCGACGCTGCAGCAGGCCATCAAGTCGATCAAGGCCGAGCTGAAACAGCGCCTCGACGAGCTGTACGCCGCCGGCCGCCTGCTGGAAGCGCAGCGCCTCGAGCAGCGCACCGTGTTCGACATGGAGATGATGGAGGCCACGGGCTCCTGCGCCGGCATCGAAAACTACTCGCGCTATCTCACCGGCCGCCAGCCCGGCGAGCCGCCGCCCACGCTGTTCGAATACCTGCCCGACAACGCGCTTGTGTTCGTCGACGAGTCGCACGTGACCGTGCCGCAGATCGGCGGCATGTTCCGCGGCGACTACCGGCGCAAGGCCACGCTCGCCGAATACGGCTTCCGCCTGCCCTCGTGCATGGACAACCGCCCGCTCCGTTTCGAGGAGTGGGATGCCATGCGCCCGCAGACGGCCTACGTCTCTGCCACGCCCGGCGGCTGGGAGCTGAACCAGACCGGCGGCGCCTTCACCGAGCAGGTGATCCGCCCCACCGGCCTCATCGATCCGCCCGTGGAGGTGCGGCCCGCGAAATCCCAGGTCGACGATCTTCTCGACGAGGTGCGCCAAGTCTCCGCCAAGGGCTATCGCACGCTCGTCACCACGCTCACCAAGCGCATGGCGGAAGACCTCACCGAGTACATGCACGAGACCGGCATCCGCGTGCGCTACATGCACTCCGACATCGAGACGCTGGAGCGCATCGAGATCATCCGCGACCTCCGCCTCGGCGCCTTCGACGTGCTGATCGGCATCAATCTGCTGCGTGAGGGCCTCGACATCCCCGAGTGCGCGCTGGTCGCCATTCTCGACGCCGACAAGGAAGGCTTCCTGCGCTCCGAGACCTCGCTGGTGCAGACCATCGGCC
>CADEEC010000223.1 GCA_902826255.1 uncultured Hyphomicrobiales bacterium
TGCTTGCCGCCGGCCCGACCGAGACCACCTTCACGCAGGCGAACCTGGAACGCGCGTTCGGCGGCGTGCTGCGCCACTTCCGCCTCGATGGCTCCTCCCTGCATGACGACGATGACGCGCGCGGTGTGACGGTCCTGACCGACGACGAGCGGCCCGTGGTGTTCTACGGCAAGGGCCGGGCTGCCGATGCACCTGTGCCCCGTGAGGAGAAGACGCGGTGAGCGAGCTGCTCGTGCCTTTTGCCTACGACTACATGCTGAAGGCCATGTGGGTTTCGGCACTGGTGGGGGCGACGTGCGCATTCCTGTCGGCGTTCCTGATGCTCAAGGGGTGGTCGCTGATGGGCGATGCGCTCGCCCACTCCATCGTACCGGGGGTGGCGGCGGCCTATCTCCTGAAGCTGCCGTATGCGGCGGGCGCGTTCGTGGCGGGATTGCTGGCGGCGCTCGGCATGGCCTTCGTGCGGGCGCAGACGCGGCTGCGCGAGGATGCGGTGATCGGCTTGGTGTTCACGTCGTTCTTTGCCGCCGGATTGCTGATCGTCTCCATCAACCCGACCTCGGTGAACGTGCAATCGATCGTGCTCGGCAACATTCTCGGCATCTCGGACGAGGACGTGGTCCAGGTCGTCATCATCAGCGTCGTCACGCTCAGCATCCTGCTGCTGAAGTGGAAGGACCTGATGGTGGTGTTCTTCGACGAGGCGCACGCGCGCTCGGTCGGCATCAATCCGTTGTGGCTTAAGGTGCTGTTCTTCACGCTGCTGGCGGCGGCAACCGTTGCGGCGCTGCAGACCGTAGGGGCATGCCTCGTGATCGCGATGGTGGTCACGCCCGGAGCGACAGCCTACCTGCTGACGGACCGGTTCTCGGTGCTGCTTGCCCTGTCGGTGGCGATCGGGACGGTCACGAGCTTTCTCGGCGCCTACATCAGCTACTTCCTCGACGGCGCAACGGGCGGCGTGATCGTGACGCTGCAGACGCTGGTGTTCCTCGCGGCGTTCTATTTTGCGCCGAAGCACGGGGTGCTGGCAGCGCGACGCAAGATGCGGGCGGGGGAAGCATCGCCGTGAGCGCCATCGTCAATTTTTTTGCAGCACCGCTGGCCTACGAGTTCATGCAGCGGGCGCTCATCATCGCTGTCCTGGTCGGGGCAGTATGCGCGGTGCTGTCGTGCTATCTCGTGCTGAAGGGCTGGTCGCTGATGGGCGATGCCATCTCGCACGCGGTGCTGCCGGGGCTGGTTCTATCGACCGCGCTTGGGTTGCCGCTGGCGGTCGGCGCATTTGCGGGCGGGCTCGCGTGCGCGTTGGCGACGGGCTACCTCAAGGAGAACAGCCGCGTGAAGGAGGACACGGTGATGGGCATCGTGTTCTCCGGCATGTTCGGCTTTGGCCTCGTCCTCTTCACGAAAATAGATACGGACCAGCACCTGCTGCACGTCCTGTTCGGAAACATGCTGGGCGTGACCAACGCGGACCTAGCGGAGACGGCGATCATTGCCGGTGCGGTGCTGCTCGTCGTGCTGGCCAAGCGGCGCGATCTGCTTGCGTTCTCGTTCGATCCGCAGCACGCACAGGCAATCGGATTGCCGGTGCGCGTGATGCACTACGGCCTGCTGATCATGCTGTCGCTGACGATCGTGGCGTCGCTGAAGGCGGTGGGCGTCATCCTGGTGGTGGCGATGCTGGTGGCGCCGGGGGCGATTGCCTACCTGCTGACGAACTCGTTCGATCGGATGCTGGTGATCGCGGTTGCGGTGGCCGTCGCATCGAGCGTGCTGGGCACGCTTGTCAGCTTCCACATCGACGGCGCGACGGGACCGTGCATCGTTCTGATCCAGATGGCGATCTTCTGCCTGGCCTTCGTGTTCGGCCCGCACGGGGGCCTGCTGCGAAGGGCCAGCGACAGCCCGGCGAGCTAGCCGTGCGGCGTTATTTCCAGAAGGGCTTGCGGCCTTCCAACTGGTCCCAGGCTTCGAGCACGTGGTCCCAGGCGGCGGTGGCCCTGGCCTCGTGCCAGCCGAGCACGAAGCCAACGGCACGCTGCGCCTCCAGGCTGTTGCTGCAGCGCTCGTGGCAGATGCGGTTCAGCTCGCCAGCCGTGGCGACGTCGTTGAGATAGCCGAACACGTCCTGCAGACGCTTGAGGTCCTTGATGAAGGGGCCGACCTTGCGCGGCGGATACAGCGAGCCGAAGAACTCGCAGGTGTAGCGAAAGCCCTTCAGGACCTTGCGCATGTCGTGACGGCCTTCGGTCGTGAGGTCGTCGATCTCGACGGCGCGCTTGCTGACCTTCTTCCAGTGCTTGGTGAGCGACTTGGTGGCGTAAGCGCGCACCGGTGTCTGCAGGGCCTTGTCGCCCGCGATGGTCTTGGGCCACAGCGCCAGGTGGATCTGCAGTCTGGTCCACTGGTCGCTGATCAACACTATGCGTACCTGCTCGCGCATGGCGGCGCGATGCGCCTCTAGTGCGGTGCGGAGCTGGGCGAAACCAGGCTCGCCCTTCTTTGTCCCTGCCAGGGGTGCAAGCACGCCGTCGATGAAGACATCGGCATTGCGCAGCGGCCCGACGCTGCGGCCGAGCTCGCGTGCCAGGCGCTCGATCTCCCGCGCCGCCGGGGATTCGCTGAGGGTGCGGAACGCGCGGATGGCGCTGCGCAAGCGGCGCAAGCCGATGCGGAGCTGATGCGCGGACTCCGGATCGTCGGTCTCCAGCAGCGCGCGGCGGTTGCGCACGATCTGCTCGGCGGCGGCCTCCGCGAACAGAAGCAAAGCCTGCGCACAGGTCTCACCGCCCTCCAGGACGGGAATCTTGGCTTTCAGCGGCGCCACGGTCTTGTCGCGGCGGCCGAGCAGCAGGTCATAACCGCGCTCCGCCGCCGATGTCTCCGATGGTTTGACGGCTTCCTGGGAGAACAGCGCTGAGGCTGTCTCCAGCAGATATTCCGGCGAGCCCTCCTTGAGCTCGAGCTCGGCTTCGCACAGCTTGCCCTCCGCATTGCCGGCGCGGACGACGCCATCCTCGAGCGCGAGTTCCAAGTGACCCCTTTCGGAATGCAGCTTGTGGATGGTGCGCGTGACGATCGTCTCGAACTGAGGTTCCAGGGTGGAGGTGCTCACAGCCTTCTGGATCACCCGGCGCAGCCTGGTGTCCTTGATCTGGCCGATGCTCGGCTCGGGGTGCTCGACTTCGGCGTCGACGTCGTCCACGCCGGTGGCCGGACCGTTGGTCGCTTGAACGGCCTGCACCCACTTGTCGCCGATTGAGCGCAGGCGCAACGAGATGCCCTGTGCGCGCAGGCGGTGGTCCGGCGTATCGAAATAGATGGAGCGGACGGTGCTGATCGCCGGCTGGCCGGTCGCCAGGTTTGCGAGAGCCGGGTGCGATGCCAGCCGCGCCAGCTGCTGCGGCGTCAACTCAAGCTTGAATTCGAACTCGGAGTTCGAAACGCCACGCATCCCGCTGCCTTTTACTCACGCCCTGGGTGCCCGGCGCCTTGCCGCCGCGTTTCGCGCCCACGCCCTCGTCGCCGCGGCGACAAGATAGTCGAATTCGGACCCTCGGCAAAACGCGGCCGAGCGCGTGCAGGCTTGGCTAAGCAACGATTTACGCTCGGTTTTTCAGAAGTTTTTGGACAATCAAACTGTTCTCTTGTCACATATCCGTCATAAAGCAATTCCGGCGCTGCCGCCGCGGTTCAGAGTGCGCGCAGCGGGGAGCGCTTGCGCGACGGCGCCCGTCACCGCATACGTTGCGCGCAAAAGCCGACCCCGGGGGAAAGTCGCTTGGCTGAAGTCGAGTTGCGGTCCGTGACCAAGGCGTGGGGGGCGGACGCTGCCGTTGACGACGTGAGCTTTACCGTGCACGCGGGGCAACTCGCGGCGCTACTGGGACCATCGGGCTGCGGCAAGTCGACGACGCTGCGGCTGATCGCGGGCCTGGAGACTGTCACGCGCGGAACCATCCACATCGACAATCGCGATGTCACCGGTCTGTCACCCGCGAGCCGTAGGGTGTCGATGGTGTTTCAATCCTACGCCCTCTTCCCTCATCTGTCGGTCGCGGAGAACATCGTGTTCGGCCTCAAGGTCCGGAAGGTGCCGCAGGCCGAGCGCGCGGAGCGGCTTGCCAAGGCCGCCGACATCCTCGGGCTGGAGAAGCTGCTCGAGCGCAAGCCCTCGCAGCTCTCGGGCGGCCAACAGCAGCGGGTTGCACTCGGCCGCGCCATCGTTGCCGAGACGCCGGTCTGCCTCATGGACGAGCCGCTCTCCAATCTCGATGCGCAACTGCGCGTGGAGATGCGCCGCGAGATTCGCTCGCTGCAGCAGCGGCTCGGGATCACGATGATCTATGTGACGCACGACCAGCTCGAAGCCATGACCATGGCCGACCAGGTGATCCTGATGAACGCGGGCCGGGTCGAGCAGCAAGGCCCGCCGGCCGATCTGTACGAGCGGCCGGAGACAATCTTCACGGCGCGCTTCGTCGGCACGCCGCCCATGAACGTCCTATCCCATTCGGTGCTGCCGGGGCTCGGCGACGCTGTGCTTGCGAGCACCCCGCAGGGCCGCAACCTCGAAGGTCTGGCGCTGGGCATAAGGGCGGAGGCAGCCCGCCTCGTCGATACCGGCGTTCCCGCGCAGGTGGAGGCGGTCGAGTATCTGGGAGCAGACACGCTGGTCGATACCCGCATCGGCAGCGAGCCCTTCATCGTGCGCCTTCCGGGTCGCCACGCGGCCAAGCCCGGAGAGCGGGTGTCGGTTGCCTGGGAGCCTGCTGCAGCGCACTGGTTCGATGCAGCCTCCGGTCGCCGCATCGGCTAGGATATCTGCAAAGATTTTCGGTGGCGGCATGGGCCGTCATTTGTAGTGGGAGGTCTGACGTGAAGAGACGCGCATTCCTGAAGGGCGCCGCCGCCGGCGCGGCCGCCGCCACCATCGGCAAGCCGGCCATCGCGCAGGGCACGACGGAAGTCGCCTTCTATTATCCGGTAGCGGTCGGCGGTCCGATCACCAAGCTGATCGACAAGATGGCGGCGGACTTCCAGAAGGACAATCCGAATATCAAG
>CADEEC010000224.1 GCA_902826255.1 uncultured Hyphomicrobiales bacterium
GTCGCGCGTATGCGCGCGTCGAACAGGCGACGATGCGTCAGCAACGAGATGCCAGCAAGGCACGCCAAGCCTGCAACCCCGCCTACGATGATTGCCATCCACTGCTTAGCCGTGTGCGAGATACCGATCGTGTCGAACACCCAGATCGGCGTGAGGAGGCCGACGAAGTGACCGAGGAAGATCACGAGGATGCCCACGTGGAACAGGTTTGAACCCCACATCAGTTGTCGCCGACGCAAGAGCTGGCTTGACCCCGAACGCCACGTGTACTGCTCGCGGTCAAAACGCAGCAGACTGCCGAGCAGGAACACAGTGAGGCACAGGTAGGGATACCAACCGAATACGATGTGATTGAGAGCGTCGCGCATGTGTTGGCCTCTCAGGTACGGTTGGAGGGGCGATACGTGACGACCGGCCGCTTGGGCTGCGATACAGGAACCCCCGGCGCCGGCCTGCGACTTGCGCGCAGCTTCGAAGCGAGACCATCTTTGCCACACAGGGCATCGGCGGAGTTCGGGCCGAAGGTCACCTCCTCGGCCTCCCACGCGGCATCGATGGCGGACAGATCATTGGGATCCTCGTCCGGAAGGTCGAGCAGGGCGTCTACGACATCTGTCGGCGGCGGCGCGTCGGCGAGATCCAGGGCGGACGAGAACACGGATGCGTAGGGTGACTCACGTTTTGTCAGACGCTGCCGTATCGCCTCCAGAACGTGCCCGGTCTCGCACAACAGGCCGCGCGCCTCGGCCTCCGGAATCTGCGACATGAACTCCAGAAACAGCGGCAGGTGGTCGGGCAGCTCGCTTGTACTCATGCGCAAACCGTACTTCTCGTAGTGACCCTTGAGATCGACCATTGCCTGGCCGCGGTCACGGCTCTCCCCATGCACGTGCTCGAAAAGGTGCAGGGACAGCGAACGGGTGCGGTCGAACAGCAGCACGTAGCGCTCCTGCAGGTCGTAGAGGTCACCGTTTGCGATCTCGTCGAGGAGGCGGTCGAGATCATCGCGGCTCTTTCGCGGCAGACGATTCTCCGCATCCAGCGCTGCGCGCATCTCAGGAACCGCTGCGTTCAGCTCCGCCGTTGGATAAGAGAGCAGCGCGGAGAGCACCTTGAATGTGAGCCTCATGAGATGAACTCCGTCGGCGTGCGCGCAGTTTTGCGGCCCGGCGTTCCGAACAGGCCGGTCTCGGTGCGGCCGTCGCTGCAGCCGTTGCCGAAGGAGAACCCGCAGGAGCCGCGCAACTCGTAGGCGTCCTCGCCAAGCTCGCGGTGCGAGGTCGGAATAACGAAGCGGTCCTCGTAGTTGGCGATCGCCATAAGCTGATACATGTCCTCGATCTGGAGACCGGTAAGTCCCACTGTTCGGGCAATCCCTTCGTCGATAACGCCGTCGATGGTCTTGGCACGCATGTAGGCGCGCATGGCGAGCATGCGTTCCAGGCCGTGTGCGACTGGCTCCTCGTCTCCGGCGGTGAGGAGGTTGGCGAGATATTTGAGTGGGATGCGCAGCGAGCGCACGTCTGGCATCGCCCCGTCACTGCCCATCTTGCCGGCGTCGGCGGCGGACTGGATGGGAGACAGCGGCGGCACGTACCACACCATCGGCAGCGTGCGGTACTCGGGATGGAGCGGGAACGCCACCTTCCACTCCATCGCCATCTTCCAGATCGGCGACCGCTTGGCGGCGTCGAGCCACGCGTCGGGCACACCATCGGCCCGCGCCTGGGCAATGACGCCCGGATCGCCAGGATCGAGAAAGATGGAAAGCTGCGCCTCGTAAAGGTCCTTCTCGTTGGGTGCGCTGGCGGCCTCCTCGATGCGGTCCGCATCGTAGAGCACCACGCCGAGGTAACGGATGCGGCCGACGCAGGTCTCGGAGCAAACTGTCGGCTGCCCGGCCTCGATGCGCGGATAGCAGAAGATGCACTTCTCGGATTTGCCGCTCGACCAATTATAATAGATCTTCTTGTACGGGCAGCCCGACACGCACATGCGCCAGCCGCGGCACTTGTCTTGGTCGATGAGGACGATGCCATCCTCCTCGCGCTTGTAGATGGCGCCGGAGGGGCATGCCGCCACGCAGGCCGGATTGAGACAGTGCTCGCACAGCCTCGGCAGATACATCATGAAGGTGTTTTCAAACTGACCGTAGATCTCCTTCTGCACGCCTTCGAAGTTGGTATCGGCCGATCGCTTGGAGAACTCGCCCCCTAGAATCTCCTCCCAGTTGGGGCCCCATTCGATCTTCTGCATGCGCTCGCCGGTGATGAGCGAGCGAGGCCGCGCAGTCGGCGTTGCTTCCAGCTCCGGCGCCCGTTGCAGGTGCTCGTAGTCGAACGTAAAGGGTTCGTAGTAGTCGTCGATCTCGGGCAGGTCTGGATTGGCGAAGATGCTGGCGAGGACCCGCCACTTGCCGCCGATCTTCGGCTCGATCTTGCCGTTGCTTTTCCTGATCCAGCCGCCTTTCCAGCGCTCCTGGTTCTCCCAGTCCTTGGGATAGCCGATGCCCGGCTTGGTCTCGACGTTGTTGAACCACGCGTACTCCATGCCTTCGCGGTTGGTCCACACGTTCTTGCAGGTCACGGAGCAGGTGTGACACCCGATGCACTTGTCGAGGTTCAGCACCATCGCGATTTGTGCGCGGATCTTCATTCGGCGGCCTCGATTTTGGGATGAACGGAAAGGGTTTGCGGTTGATCGGCGGTGGGCCGATCGAGCCAGTCCACCTTGGCCATCTTGCGGATGATCACAAACTCGTCGCGGTTGGTGCCGATGGTTCCGTAGTAGTTGAAACCGTAGGACTGCTGGGCGTAACCGCCGATCATGTGCGTCGGTTTCAGGATTGTGCGCGTGACAGAGTTGTGAATACCGCCGCGCTGGCCGGTCATTTCCGAGCCAGGCACGTTCACGATCTTTTCCTGCGCGTGATACATGAGGCACATGCCTTGCTTCACACGCTGAGAGACCACCGCGCGGGCGACCAGCGCACCGTTGGAGTTGTAGGCCTCGATCCAGTCGTTATCGACGATGCCGGCTTTTGCCGCATCCGTCTCGCTGATCCACACGATCGGGCCGCCGCGCGATAGCGTCAGCATTAGCAGGTTGTCGGTGTAAGTGGAGTGGATGCCCCACTTCTGATGCGGCGTGATGAAGTTGAGGACGATCTGCGTCTCGCCATTGGGCTTCGCGTCGATCACCGGCTTGACGGATCGCGTGTCGATCGGCGGCCGGTAGACGCAGAGCGCCTCGCCGAAGGCGCGCATCCATAGGTGGTCCTGGTAGAGCTGCTGGCGACCCGTAAGCGTGCGCCACGGAATGAGCTCATGCACATTGGTGTAACCGGCGTTGTAGCAAACCTTCTCGCTCTCCAACCCCGACCAGATCGGCGAGGAGATGATCTTGCGCGGTTGCGCGACGACATCACGGAAGCGGATTTTCTCGTCCTCCTTCGGGATGGCGAGGTGCGTGTGATCGCGTCCCGTGGTCTTGCCCAGCGATTGCCAGGCCTTGACGGCCACCTCGCCGTTGGTCTCCGGCGCTAGGGTGAGGATCACCTCGGCGGCATCGATATCACTGTCGATCCTCGGCAGGCCCTTGGTTGGGCCTTCCTCGGTGACGACACCATTGAGACGTTTGAGAAAATCAACCTCGTGCTCGGTATTCCAGGCCATGCCCTTGCCGCCGTTGCCGAGCTTCGACATGAGCGGGCCGAGCGAGGTGAAGCGCTTGTAGAGGTTTGGATAGTCGCGCTCGACCACAGTCACCGTTGGCATGGTCCTGCCGGAGACCGGATCACACTCGCCATGCATCCAATCCTTCACGTCCAGCGCCTGCGCGATCTCGTCCGGCGTGTCGTGCATGATGGGCGTGAGCACCACGTCCTTCTCGACGCCCAGCACCTCCAGTGCCACCTCAGAGAATTTCTTTGCGATCGCCTTGTAGATCTCCCAGTCGCTGCGCGCTTCCCAAACTGGGTCCACCGCGCCGGTCAGCGGATGGATGAAAGGGTGCATGTCGGAGGTGTTGAGGTCGTTCTTCTCGTACCAGGTGGCGGTCGGGAGCACGATGTCGGAGTACATGCATGTTGTAGACATGCGGAAGTCGAGCGTGACGAGCAGGTCGAGCTTCCCTTCCGGCGCAGCCTCGTGCCAGACGAGGTCGGCCGGTTTCCGAGCCCCCATCTCGCCGAGCTGCTTTCCCATCACACCATGAGAGGTCCCGAGCAGGTGTTTGAGGAAGTATTCGTGCCCTTTGCCGGATGAGCCGAGCAGGTTAGAGCGCCACACGAACATGTTGCGCGGCCAGTTCTTCGGGTTATCCGGATCGTGGCACGAGAGCTTGAGTTCGCCAGACTTGAGGGCGGCCGCGACGTAGTCTTTCGCTTCCTTGCCTGATGCAGCGACACGTTCGCCAACCTCCAGCGGGTTGGTCTCCAATTGCGGTGCGGAAGGCAGCCAGCCCATGCGCTCGGCGCGCACGTTATAGTCGATGAGCGTGCCATCCCATGGGCCAGCGGGCGCTGTGGGAGAAAGAATTTCGCTCGTGTCGAGGGTCTCGTAGCGCCACTGATCGGTGTGGGCGTAGAAGAACGACGTGGAATTCTGCTGGCGCGGCGGCCTGCACCAATCCAGCCCGAAGGCGAGTGGCACCCAGCCCGATTGCGGGCGCAGCTTCTCCTGGCCCACATAGTGCGACCAGCCCCCACCCGACTGGCCGACGCAGCCGCACATCACCAGCATGTTGATCACGCCACGGTAGTTCATGTCGCAGTGGAACCAGTGGTTCATCGCTGCCCCGATGATGACCATCGAACGTCCCTTGGTCTTCTCGGCGTTGCGGGCGAACTCACGGGCAACCTGTATGATCTGGTCGCGCGGCACGCCGGTGATCTTCTCGGCCCACGCCGGCGTGTAGGGCACGTCCTCGTCGTAGGACGAGGCCACATGGGCGCCGCCAAACCCGCGGTCGATGCCGTAGTTGGCAACGAGCAGGTCGAACACGGACGCGACCAGCGCTTCACCGTCCTTCAACCTGACCCGCTTGGCCGGAACGTTGCGCACCAGCA
>CADEEC010000225.1 GCA_902826255.1 uncultured Hyphomicrobiales bacterium
CGCTTCACCCGGCTCGCAGCACCGCCCGGGGGCATGCGCTGGTGAGGCATCGCCGCGCGGGGATGACGTTTGAGGCTGGGTATGCGCTCTCAACTGGCGTCATGCCCGCGTAGGCGGACATCCACGACACGTCGCTGCACCGGTGCGGGTGCCGTTGGCGCTGCGTACCCCTTTCGCTTGAGAGCGCCCCTGCGTTGTGCGGTGACCTGGATTCCCGCCTTCGCGGGGATGACGTTTGGGGTGCAGGCATGAGCTCTCAAACAGTCGTCATGCCTGCGGAGGCGTGCATCCACGGCGCAGTGCTGCGTGGGTGCGCGTCCAGACAACTTCTACGAAGGCGGAAAACTAAGCCCGAAAATATGTGAGCTGGTGCGAGGTCGCGAGCATCTTGCCCTCGCGCGACCACATGGCCGCGACCTGGTCCGAGTAGCCCTTGTTGAACACGTTGGCATCGGCGGTGCCGAACAGGTAGCCGCCGCCGACGGCAGCGATCTCGTCGGCGTCGACATGGAAGTAGGTCGTCATCGAGATGGTGCCGATGCGGATCATGGATTTGCGCACGTGGAAGATGCGCCCGAAGAAGGTGTCGCTGATGGCCATCAGCGACAGGAAGTCGAGCGCGCGCTCCGGCTGCATCCTCATCCACACGTGCGACAGCGCCGGGCCCAGATCGTTGTCGGCGGGCTCCGGCCGCGGCGGCACCGGCATGTTCTTGGCGAAACGGAAATCGTAGTACTGCATCCATTCCATCAGCCCGCGCGTCGGTAGCTTCGGCAGCGACTCCGGCGGTGCGGCCTTGGGCATCTCGCCGGGAAAGTGCGACCACGTCTCGCGCCGCGCGGCGAACACCGCGGTTGCCGTGATGCTCACGCCCTCTGCGGGCTGGGAAAGCTCGATATACCAATGCTGCGTCGAGCGGTTCGTGCGCACCTCGCGCACCGTTATCGTGAAGGCACCCTTGGCCACCGGAGCACAATAGTTCACCGTCATGGCGACCGGCGTGCCGATGCGCTTCTCGTGCATCATCACCGCGTTGAGCAGTGCGGCGGCCGTGGCACCGCCGAACGGCCCCGTGAAGTTCCAGAAATCGTCGCTCGTGCGCCCCTCGAACGCGTTCTCCCCGCGCCGCGTCAGCGCAACGGCGCGATCGAAGGCGTGCTGCGCGGAGGCTTGGTCGGTCTCGGCCATCAGTCGGCATCCTCTGTTTTCTGGCGGACCTTAACTGCAGCGACTGCACTTTCAATTACCTGCAACCCGGGTCGGACCAAGTGCCCGAGTTCATCGGCGTGGCATAATGCCCTCGGTGTCTGGGAATGAAGATCATTGGGAACCTGACGCGCTAGGAGAACGACATGCTTGCCTGGTTGGTGGCGGCAGTGATGGGCTTTTACCGGATCGCTTGGTGGTGGGTGCTGCTGCTGTACGTGCCTTTTCATGCACTCCGGGCAGTGTTGAACCATTACTACGGAGACGACCCCGCTCGCTTTCGGCTGACTTGGGCCGATCATGGTTTGCTGCTGGTGCTCGGACTCATCGCGATGCTGGTGTGTTACGGGCTAGGACGTGGTGTCGCCTACCTTTGGCATCGCACTCGCTCGGAACCGCCACACGCTTAGTTCTGCGCGCCAACAAAGGAGTTCGAAAACGCGCCAAGTTTCGGATTGCATTACCTGCCACGTAATCGACCGGGCGACGGGGCAAGAGACATATACGGGCATTCGCTGCACGCGGCCGATGTGGCCGCCTGCCACAAGCAACGGAGACCCGACATGCCCGCCATCCCCCTTCGCACCGCCCTCGTCCTCGACGCCGTCGCCAGCGGCGCCACCGGCCTGCTGGCCATTGTCGCCTCCGGCTTGCTGGGCTGGCTGCTGGACCTGCCGCCCGGGCTGCTACTCGGCGCCGGGCTGGTGCTGGTGCCCTACGTTCTGTTCGTGATCTACACGGCAACCCGGCACCCGATCCCGAGCGGGGCGGTGAGGACCATCGTCGCGGCAAACTTCCTATGGGCGGCGGCCAGCGTGCTGCTGCTCCTGTCCGGCTGGGTGGCGCCCAATGCCCTGGGCGTGGCCTTCGTTTTGGCCCAGGCAGCCGTTGTTGCCCTGTTCGGCCAGTTGCAGGTCATGGCCCTGCGCCAGCCCCTGGCGACCGCCTGACACGCGGCAAATCCGGCTTTTCGGGCCCGGGGCGCTTGTCCCGGGCCCCCGTTTTGGGTAAAGGAGCGCCAGATTTGCGCGGCGAGGCCTCATGGGCCGGGCGCCCAACCCCGAGGCCTGAATTCCATGAAGAAAGACGACGATTTTCATCCGCACTACCACATGATCAAGGTGGTGATGACGGACGGCACCGACTTCCAGACCTATTCGACCTACGGCAAGGAGGGTGACACCCTCACGCTCGACGTCGACCCCAAGACCCACCCGGCCTGGACCGGCGGCGACCAGAAGCTGATGGACCGCGGCGGCCGCCTCTCGCGCTTCAAGAAGAAGTTCGAGGGCATGTTCTAGGACTGGGTACGGCGTATTTCACGTCCGCCCTTGCTTGCCACGCAACAAGCCGAACCTGGTCATTCCCGAAGCCGAGCAAGACGAGGCTATCGGGAATCCAGCCAAGCCGGCAGGGATCACCGAAATTGGATCCCCGCTTTCGCGGGGATGACAGCCATTGCGAGGCACGGCGCGCCAAACCCATGCCATTCCCGCAGAATCGGGAATCCCACCCGACGGATCGTCATTCCAAGGAATAGGATGACCGGCCCGCGCTAGGCCGCGCGCACGCTGCGCGCCGCTTCCAGCCAGGTTTTGATGCGCTCTATGTCGGGTGGCTCGCCGCTGCGCAGCAGGCGCTGCCCGGCCGTGGACGTGGCGAAGTTCAGGACATCCGCGCACAGCTTGTCGGGCTCCGCCTCAGCGATGGCGTCCCCGGTCCGATAGCCTGCACCGACCAGGAGCTGCGCATGGGTGCCGCGCAGGCCCGGTACCGAGCACACCAGCATCGCCTGATCCTGCCAGGCCGAGATGGTCTCGGGCGTGATGTGGCGCGCATTGAGCAGCACCGACAGCGCCGCTGGATCGGCCTTCAGCAGATCGCGCACCGTGTTGACGCCATGCGCCTGCAGCCGCTGCGCCGTCTTGGGACCGATGGACGGCCCGTCGACGACATCCTGCTCGGCCGTCAGGTAGAAGCGGCGACCGTTGCCCGCAGCCTCCTCCTCGCGCTCGGGTGACGGCTCGTCCGGCTCGAAGGTGTCATCGGGCTCCGCTGGCTTGGCGGCGGCGGCCTTGGGCGCACGCACGCGCGGCGGCGGTACGGTGACGCGCTCCAGCCGATCGTTGAGGCCCGCGCGCGGACGCAACGGCCGCACCGTCGCCGTCTCCGCTTCGGCAGGCTCGATCGCAGGTTCGACGGACGCCGCGGCCGGAGCCGGCTGCTCAGCCCGAATCGGAATGATCTCCGCCGGCGTGCGGATCGGCCCACGCGCGATGCGCTCCTTCTCGACGCGCGTGACGACCTGCTCGCGCGGCTTGAAGGGGAACACCTTGGAGGGTTCTGGTTTCGCCGCCTGCTTGGCCAGCACTTCGCGGGCGTAGGCCTCGCGCACCGCGCGGTCGTCCTCGGAGAGGTTCTTCTCTACCGTGCCGGTCGCGAGCAGCTCGTCGTAGATGGCTTCCACCGCACGCCGCTCTTCGGCGTTGGTCAGGCGCTTGGCCAGCGCCTTGGCCGGGATCTGCACCGCCGCCACCAGCGTATGCAGCGTCACGCCGATGTCGGGCGCATGCACGTTGGACTCTGCAATCGCCCGATCCAGCACCGCCGCATAGGTCATGTAGGCGTAACGGATCATCTCCGCGACCATGCGCTTGGCCACGCGGTCGAGACCGGACGGCGGGTCCACCACGCCGCGCGTAATGTCGTAGTGCGCGATCAGCTTCTCGTAGTAGGCGTTTGCCATCTCTGCGCCGGAGCACACCAGCTCGGCCAGCCAGTTCTCCCCGTCGGGCAGCGACACGTGCATGTTGCCGAAATCGCTTTCGCCGAGCGCGCGCAGTTCGTCGTAGGCGCGCGAGATGCTCCACTCCGCCGCGCGGTGGATGTTGTTCTCCGCCTCCGACTGCGCGGTGTGAAACGGCTGCAGCGGGTCGGTGTAGTAGTGGCTCAGCACGCCCGCGCAGTAGGCCGCCGTCGGCCAGTCCTGCAGCTTGAGTGCCTCCACCAGATGGCTGTACCAGCTCCGCACCTTCTCGGGCGCGCCGCCCCAGAAGCCGTCGCGCGTGTGCAGCACGTGGTTTTTGAAGTCCTTGAACTCGTTGTCGGGCGCCTTCGAGCCCTCCAGGTAGACGGCCGCATTGGCGAGGAACATGCGCTGCCACAGGTCCGCGTCCATGCTCCGCAGGTGCCGCAGCGCATCCAGTGCGAGCTTGTGATGCGTGCCGTTGGCGTGAGCGGCATAGACGATGCGGAACAGGAGGTTCATGGGCGCATCCGTGGCAGCGGCGAGAATCGGGCAATGCCGCGACGTTAGGTGAGTCGCGCCCCCGCGAGAACGCGCAATCCCCAGAAGATTCACGGTGTTTCCGTCCCGTGGTATGCACGCCGGGATCGCCACATGAGGTCGCCATGACCGACGATGAGATTCGGAAACTGCTGAGCGACCCAGCGCGCCATCCGCCCTGTTCGCGTCACCTGGGCTTCGAGCTGATCGATTTCTCGGTCGGTGATGGCTGGGCTGAGGTTGCGTTCAACCCGCGTCCGGAGTTCGCCAATCCAGCCGGTGTCGTGCAGGGCGGCTTCGTGTGCGCCATGCTGGATGACGCCATGTCGGTGGCGGCCAGCATCTCGCAGCGCTTCGCCGTCATCGTGCCGACGCTGCAGACCTCGGTGACCTACCTGCGCCCGACGCCGATTGCGCGCGTCGTCGTCCGCGGCGAGGTCCTGCGCTTCAGCCCGGCCGGGGTGGCCATGCAAGGCACGCTGCGCGACACCAGCGGATCGGCCCTCGCCGTCGCCACCGCAACCGCCATTCCGCGGCCGTTTCC
>CADEEC010000226.1 GCA_902826255.1 uncultured Hyphomicrobiales bacterium
AGCGCACGCCTGTAGACAGATACGGCACGGCAGCGGACATCAGGGCGAACTATGTGGACGCGCGTCCCGAGCTGATGCCCGGCACCACCAACACCTATCGGCTGCTGAACGAGCTTGGACGCGAAGCAAGGGCAGGTGGGCAATTGCGCGGCTGGCGCGATGGCGACTTCGATAGCCCCGTCTTCTGGCAGATGATCCGCTCGACCTACGGGGATGAGATCGGCGGTCTCCTGCAATCTGAGCGCGGGCGCGCACTTGGCAACCAAGCCAATCTGACCCTGCCCGGTCTACGTGACATGCGCACTCAGGCGCGGCGCGCGGGCGAGGCCCTGGAGCCGGGACACCCAGGCTTGGCGCAGTTCCATCGCCTCGAAAGCGCGATGACCGACGACATGCAGAACTTCATGACCGGCACGCGCACGCCGGGCGGTACTCAGGCGGCAACAGACTTCCTGCTGACAGATCGCGCTTACCGCGACTTCATCCACGAAATGCGGACCCCGCTTAGGGCCCTATTCGGGGATCGCGTGACACCTGATGAAGCATTCCGTCGGCTCAGCCGCGCAGCGCAAAGCAGCACGCAGGACACAAAGCTACTGCAAGCCTTGTATCGGGTGACGCGCGAGAAGAACCTCGACGAGTTGGAGTTGGCGCGTTCACTGGTGATGCCGCACCTCCGAGAGGGCGGCCAGGGTCTTACCGCCTACATGCGGAACCTCTCTCCCGAGGCGCGGCGGATAATGACTGCCAACAGCCCCGAGACGGCAATGATGCTGCGCAACCTCGATCGCTACGCTGCGCAGCACGAACGGCTGGCGCCTTATGCCAGGACCGCAGCAGACCCACGCGGCATCAATCTCGGCAGCCTGTCCAACATCACGCTTGCCGCTACGCTGCTCCACCATGTGCCCGCTGCCCTGGCGGCGGCCGGCGGCATGCACCTCGCAGCTCGCTTCATGGCAAGTCCACGATATATGCGCTGGCTGACCGAAGTGCCAAGAAACGTGCGAACATCCGGTATGTTTGCACGCCACCTCAATCGCCTTCAGGCCATCGCCGGCGACGATGACGAGTTTGGGCGGCAAGTCCTTGAGGTCTTCAAGGGCATGATCTCCGCACCTGCGAGTGCTGGCCCGGCGGTCAGCCCCACAGACGGGCGTCCACCGAGCACGCGTTACCGCGGCACGATGTGGGAGCCAGACGGCCCCTTCTACAACACCCCGTCACCACTGGAGCCCGAAGTCGCAATCGCACCTCACGACAATGACCCAACCAACGCGAGTGGTTTTGTGATCCATCCCGATAACATCGAGACCTACGCGGACATGGAGCGGCGCTGGGGACGTGACGCGCGGCATGCTCCGCGCAACAGGCTGTTGGAGCGGCAGTAAACTGTGTTGGGCCCGGACTAGCTTGACCGTTTCCTCAGCATCGCTTGCGCCTTCCTAAATGCAGCTTCCGGCGGAAGGGCGGATGATCTTGTTGCGCGAGGTCCCTTACGCGTACCCCTCGGCTTTATGGTGTTGACCACTGCCGCCCACTGCTGGGGCGAGAGGAATAGCTGCCGGCGGTGCTCTTGATAGAAATCGGGGCCAGCCGCCCTGATGTAGCCGGTTACCTCGCGGCGACTGATTGCGATCGGCAATGACGCACGGCATTGTTCGACCGACATGTAGCCAACTGGCGCATCGGTCTCGGCCGGGAATGGCTCCTGCTCTGGTGTAGGCATCGCAGCGTCGGGCTCGGTGTCAGCAAAGAGCTGGTGATAAGCGCGGTGGAATTCCGGCTCCCCGGGCTCGCCAGGCAGTCTGTGCTTTTGCTGGCCTACCGCACGCCGGAAGTAGTAGCGGACCTTGCCGTGGCGGCTTATGTCGCGGTGAACAAAGCGCAACTTGATCTGCATGCGCGTCTCCACAATCGCAGCATGATGACTGCAACCGCCCCGAGAGACAGCCGGTGTCGTGCGCGGCTGTGGATGGCATCGGAACAAACCGAGTGTTTGTTCTGCGGAATCGAACCCCCTCCCCGCTCGCCTTGAAATTGCTGCGCTTTTGCACGATGGGGAGTCGTACCCCGCGAGAACATCCCGATTTCATTGCATTGGCGGGGCGTAGGGTGAGGATTTTTCCATGTCATTTCGTCAGCACGCTGCCGGCATAACGGCTTCCCTCCTTGCCGGCCTCATCGTCATCGACGGCGACACCGTTCACACGACAGACGGGCGCAAGTACCGCCTGGAAAGCTGCGATGCGCCGGAGACGCGCTACGCCCGCTGCCGGCACGAGCGCGAACGCGGCGAGGCCGCCAAGCAGCGCCTGCGGCAGCTGATCCAGGGTGGGTATCCCGAGGTTGAGCGCACTGGCCGGAGCTGCCGGTGGGGACGCGAGTGTGTGCACCTGCACGTCGATGGCGTCAACGTGTGCGAGACGCTGATCGGTGAGGGCCTTGCGGTGCCGTACCGCCGCGGCAGCCGCAAGAGTTGGTGCGATTTTTAGAGCGCTGCGTTGAGCAATATCGACAATCGCGAGAGCAGGGCCTTTATCGTGGGTTCTAGGGCGTGCCCCGCAACTTGGCCGAGCAGCCACATTAGTGCCCCCCCAACCAAGCCCCACAACAAGCTGGCTCGAACCATGGGCGCGCCAAGGAGCTGGCGACTCGCAGCAATCTCAGAAAGTGTCCGGTCGCGATTCTCAGGATCAGCAGCGCCTATCGAATTGCTTTCTCGCACTGCGTTCTCGACGGATGACAACTGGCTCAGAGTGTCGCGATAGTCTGCTGAATTGTGATCAAGTCGGACAACTCGATCCGAAGCTGGAACGCCATTCTCCACGCTCGGCACCGTGCGCTTCAAATACTTCAGCAGGTTGCGCTGGGTGGGATCAAAGACTTGCGACGAGACGGTGTAGACGTTCTGATCGTAGTTTGAGTCTGTGTACATGAAGTCCAACGCAAAATTCAGATACGCGTCCTCTTTCTCACTGAAGTGGCGCAACAACGCCAGTTCCTGCCCTAAGCGTTTGGTTCGGTCGCGCTCCCACGGCAGCGTTGCGCTTCCCACCATACTGCCTTTGGACGTCTGGGCGCGCTTGTACCATTCCTGAAAGTCCTTGGGTTCGATGGCTGATATCGCGCTCTTTACAGGTGGGTGTGCATCTAGGTGCGCAATGAAATCCGTCAGTCTCATCTCAAAGTTCTGATGCTTTGAATTTAGAACATCTTGGACAAGGTCGTAGTACTCGGCTTCAAATGCATCAAAGTCGAACGCCATCGGGTTTTCTCCTCATAAACCCAAGCTGACGCAGCGCAACGACTCACTTGACCCGCCCGATATTCCGGACACATCGCTATTTGTCCAGACTGGTTATTCTGGCTGTGGCTTGCCGCGCTGCACCTGCTCGCGGGCTTACCCGTTGCGGGCTTCCATCCGACTGCTTTTGGACATTGCTCCACCACGCCGGTTTTGCTCGATAGCTGAAACTCCGGGAACAGTTCTGAATAACGTCTGCATCAGCGCGCCGAGGCCGTTTGCAACGGCGGTCGACATCAGGGCATCTCCTTGCCATCTGAACATCACGAACAGACGCGAACGATTTTCCACGGAATCGCACCCCTACTGAGCATGTCTTGAAATTGCTGATCTCGTGAACGAGCGCTCGGCGCTACGCGAGTTGCGGAAGTGTGGCTGCGCGTTGGATGCCGTCGCAGTGTTCAACGACGAAGCGCCAGAGTCTGCCTTGCGTCGTCATGTCAAGCTTGCGCCCCGAGTATGCCCACCGCTGGTGCGGTTCAATTATCGACGCGAGAAGTGACGCGTTGGGCCGAGCTGTTCGCTACCCATGCTGACGCAAACGCGGCCGATTTTCGCGAGTTCGAAGGCGTTTTACGCGCGATGTAGGATGCAGCAGGTTTTGGTTGAGCATTCGTGGGGGCTACGAAAATTTCTGTGAGTAGAAATGCCAAACAGCTTTGCCTGAGGCGAGTCAGCCCGGACATCCCTGAAAAAATGCATCTGACTCAATGATGTCGATGAATTTGGTTTGCGCAAAAAAGCACTAACTGAATTTGAATGATGTTTTCCACAAGCTGCAGGCGGGTATCGGTTGAGTCCGGTGCGCACATGCGCAATGGTGACACGCATGCGGAGTGCGTTGCTCCGCCGTGTAATGCGTAACTAAGCCGCTCAGTGCTTTCTGAAAAGGGCCCGGGGGACGAACGCCCGGGGTAGGTCCGGCAACGATATACCTGCGCCGGCACACCGCACTTAGTGGTCGCCTATCGCGACGGGGAGGGAACCTTCGTGGGGTGGCCCTCCCTCTCGCCCTGCGGCAAATCCACCATCCTCCGCCACGCACCATTTGGCTACCGGCAGCCAGTTTTGCTGGCGCTTTATCCCCGCTATTCACAGGAAAGTACTTGCGCACAATGCTGAATGGTGCCGATGCCACTATTTCTTTCTTGGAGGCAACGGCGGCAGATCGTCCAACTTTGTGGTGATCGACGCAACGCGCGCCGCTTCCGCGTCGCGCACCTTCTGAGCCTTCGCTGCTGCTCGCGCCAGGACTTCCTTCGCTACCAGGGGTGCTTTCGCGCGGCGCTCCACAAACTTTAGGTATTCCAGGACTCCGGCTTCTTCCCGAGCCGTTTGTACTTGTTCCCGGGTGAAGAGTTTGATGCTACCGGCATCGCCGCAGTCGATGATGCGGACCGGCTCGCCAATATACTTCTCTACGAAACCGGGCAACGGGACCTTGCCAAAGGTTTTGAGGGTTAGCTCCTCCTCATGAAGACGTCGGTGCTGTTCGTTCTGCGGGCCAATCTGATCATTGTATTCATCGTCTCCGTACAGCTCGCCAATAACCACCTCCAACGCATCCTTCATGTCCTGGACTTGATCGTCTGCAAGATTGACGATGCGCTTGGTAGGTTTTGCATCTTCGATGGTGAACAGCTCAGGGTGAGCGAGCCGAGCGCGCTCGCGCCCGTCCTTCAGCACGCGATCAAGATGCGCGTTGTCCGCCATGA
>CADEEC010000227.1 GCA_902826255.1 uncultured Hyphomicrobiales bacterium
GCGCTCCAGCGTCACCGAATACGTTCTCTGGCTCGGTCTCGATCGGCGCAATCTCGACGAGCGCGACCCGCTCGCTGCCAACATCGAGCGCCTGAACTTCGCCAGCGTCGGCATCCTGTCCAAGGCCGCCGATGCGAAAACGGAGTTCACGCCGCTCATCAAGACCACGCTCGAAGGCATGGAGATTCCGGCCTCGGCCGTGAGCATGATGCCCGACGCGGTCGGCCTGCTGCGCGACTACAAGCGCGGCGGCAAGGCTCTTACGCTTGCAGCCCGCGTCTCGGGCGAGGCCAAGAGCGCATTCCCGGATGGCCGGCCCGCCCCGGCGCCCGAGCCCAAGAAGGAGGGCGAGGACAAAGCGGCACCCCCGCCCGCTGCCGACAAGACGGCCGACGCGCCGGCGAAGGCATCCGGCAAGGTCAATGTCGTGCTGATCGCCGACACGGATTTCCTGCAGGATCAGTTCTGGGTCGACGTCCGCGAGTTCCTGGGCCAGCAGGTGGCGGTGCCCAATGCGCACAACAGCGCATTCGTGCTGGCGGCTCTTGAAAATCTGTCCGGTACCGACGCCCTCATTTCGCTGCGCGCGCGCGGCGTCACCGATCGTCCGTTCCAGCTCGTCGACGACCTGCGCCGCGATGCCGAGCAGCGCTTCCGCAACAAGGAGCAGGAGCTGACAGTGCGCCTGCGCGACGTGCAGACGAAGCTCGCCCATCTGGAAAAGGAGGGCAGCGGCGAAAGCGTCACGCTGACCGACAAGGAACGTCAGGAGATCGAGAAGTTCCGCTCCGACATGCTCGTGATCCGCCGCGACCTGCGCGAGGTGAAGCGCGAGTTGCGCAAGGACATCGATCGCCTCGACGGCATGCTCAAGTTTGCCAACGTCGCCGCCGTGCCACTGCTGATCGGCATCGCCGGCATCGCCTGGGCCTACCGCCGCCGGCGCATGACCGCGCCCAAAGCACCGCCCGCAACGCAAGCCGGTACGGAGCCGCGCCCATGACTCCGACCAATTTCCTCTATCTCGCGATTGCTGCCGTTCTCTCGGTGCTGTTCGCCGTCGTCAGCTACGCCTCCAACAACCAGTGGGGCGGCGGTGCGGCCTCCGGCGGCAAGCTGTTCCCCGCGCTCAGCGACAACCTCGGCAAGGTCGTCAGGATCGATGTGCAGCAGGGCGACGACAAGATCTCGCTGGAGAAGTCCAATGCGCTCTGGGGCGTGAAGGATCGCGGCGGCTATCCCGTCGAGTTCGCCAAGATCCGCCCGCTCATCGTCGGCCTGTCCGAGGCAAGCCTGCTCGAGGGCAAGACGCGGCGCCCGGATCGCTACGCGGTTCTCGAGCTCGAGGATCCGGCAAGCAAAGGCGCCAAGTCGCGCCTCGTGCGGCTGTTCGATGACAAGGGCCAGCAGCTGGCTGAAGTCGTGATTGGCAAGAAGCGGTTCGAGTCGTTCGCCGCCGGTCCGGGCAAGTCCGGCACCTATGTACGGCGGCCGGGCGACCCGCAG
This sequence comes from uncultured Hyphomicrobiales bacterium, assembly GCA_902826255.1. Lineage (GTDB taxonomy): Bacteria > Pseudomonadota > Alphaproteobacteria > Rhizobiales > Hyphomicrobiaceae > AWTP1-13. Next base: position 1,507 of record CADEEC010000227.1, read on the forward strand.
ACCTGGCTCGCGGACGCCGAGCTGCAGGCGCCTGTGTCTGCGAAAGAGTGGGTGAAGACCAGCATCCTGTCGCTCGACAGCGCCAAGTTCGGCACCGTCACTGTGGAGCTGCCCGGCGAGCCGCCGCTCAAGATCGAGCGTGACGGCGGTACCCCGGAAGGCAAACTCAAGTTTGCCGGCTTCCCGCCGAGCGACAAGAAGCTCAAGGACGAGAACGCCGCCGATGCGCTCGCCCGTGCCGCCGCCTCCATCGACCTGGACGATGTGCGCAAGCTCGATGCGGCTCCCAAGGGCGATCTCGCCGGCACCGTGAAGATCGATGGCAAGGACCAACCGGCGTTGACGCTGTCCCTCCGCAAGGACGGCGCTGCCACCTGGTTGTCGCTGACCGCAACCGGCGATGGCGAGGCCAAGAAGGCGGCTGATGAGATCACGGCGCGCACCAAGGGCTGGGAATACAAGATCCCCGATGCCAAGGTGACCGCGATCCTCAAGAAGCGCGCCGACCTGCTCGAAGCGCCGCCCGCACCTGTGCCAGCCGGGCCAGCACCGGCACCGGCCGCAAAGAAGTAGTCATAACGCGGCTAGTTTCGTCGGGTCGTACCGCAATTCCGATCTCAGCCGTCATCCTCGCCCTTGTGGCGAGGATACAGCGCGCATGAACGCCCGAGCGCGCTGAGGGATGGATCCTCGGGACAAGCCCGAGGATGACACACTGCGTAGCAGGTCGAGATTCATCCCAGCCGAAGGGCTCTAACTCCCATCAGAGCCGTCGCCCTCTGTTGTCATCCCGGAAATTGGGCGAAGCGCAATATCCGGCACCCAGGGGCTGAAGATGATGCGCGTGGCCCTGGGTCCCGGCTCTCGCTGCGCTCGGCCGGGATGACAAACACTGAGAGCACAAATGCAGTTGTCATCCCAGAATTCGCCGCGGGCGAATATCCGGGACCCGCGAGGCTGAAAATAGGGAGAGGAAACTATGTCTTCCTCCCTCTCCCCGTTCTTACGGGGAGAGGGTCGGGGTGAGGGGCGGCTGCATTGCTCCTGCTGTCATCCCGGAATTGCGCAAGGCTCACATTCCCAGGGTTGCGGATGGAGTTGGCAGCCCCCTGGGCCCCGGCTTTCGCCACGCTCGGCCGGGATGACAGCAGTGAATGCGCGTCAACAAAGTTGTCATCCCGGAATCCGCCGCGGGCGAATATCCCGGACCCAGGGGTCAAGCATGAAATGGCGCAAGTAGGACTTTACCCCTTCTTCCGCCCATCGCGTGTGTAGGGGTACATGATCGTGATGTCGGCGCCCGGAATTGCCTTGTCCAATCCGGTCCACACGTCGACCACCGTGCCCGCGATCTCGCTGCTGATGCCGGCCTCGCGCGCGTTCTCCAGATAGAGCCTGATGTCCTTCAGCTGCAGCTTGGCCGTGAAGCCGGCGTCGTACTTCTCGTTGAGGATGCGGCGGGGAAACTTGTCCTCGGTTGCGGTGTTGCGCCCGGTGGAAGCATTGACGATGTCGAGGATCTTCTGCATGTCGATCCCCTGTTTCGTGCCGAATGCAATCGCCTCCGAGCTCGCCGCCAGCGCCGTCGCCGACAGGTAGTTGTTGAGCAGCTTCACCGCCTGGCCCTGCCCCGCCTTCGGGCCGACATGGAACGGCTTGCCCATCAGGCTCATCAGCGGCTTCAGGCGCTCGTAGGTGTCCTCCGGACATGCCAGCATGATGGCGAGAGTGGCCTTGTCCGCACCGGCCGTGCCGCCCGACACCGGCGCGTCGACGAAGGTGATGCCGGCCTTCGTTAGGATGGCATCCACGGCCTCCGCCGCCTTGATGCCGATGGTGGAGGTGTCGATCACCATCTTCACCTTGCGCGGTGATGCGGCCGCAATCTCGCGCGCGACCTTCTCGCTGACAGTGCCGTCCGGCAGCGACAGGATGATGGTGTCGGCCAGCGCCGCAACTTCGGCATTGCTCTTGGCAGCCTTGACCCCGTCGGGCGCCTTCTCCGTGCTCACGGCGTCGGCGACAACGAGGTTGTGCCCGGCTTTGACGAGGTGCCGCGTCATGCGGTGCCCCATGCTGCCGATGCCGATCCAGCCCAGTGTCTCTGCCATGTCGGTCACTCCGCAGGCGGTTGTGCGACCACGTCCTCATAGCGATGCCGCTTGGTGATGAGGCCGGAATGCTGGAAGATGTCGAGCGTCGCCTCGAAGGCCGGCCGCGTGATCTCCACGTGCGGCGACCAGTTGCCAAGCTTCTGGTAGGCGACAATCGTCTTGGCCAGCACCGCCTGGTCGATATCCTTGAAGAAGGGCGCTTCGGCCTTGGCCACCTCGGCTGCCGGTGTGGCGATCAGCCAGGCGCGCGCCTTGCGATAGGCGCGCATGAAGGCCCTGGCCATGTCGGTCGACAGCCATTCGGTCTTGGCGGCGAGGCTTGAGAACGCGCACGGCCCGATAGCATCGCCGAGCGAGGTGACGATGTGCGCGGCTTTGTCGTGCTCGAGCTGCTGCGGCGCCGGACCCTGCAGGTGGATGAAGTCACCCTCGCCCGCACGGAAGGCGGCGATCATCTTGTCGGTCGAACCCGCGTCGACGGCGGTCAGCTCCTTGAAATCCAGGCCGCGCTTGAAGCAGGCGTACTTGAACATCGCCATCGGCTGCCCGCCGTGGTCGATGATGACCTTGCGACCCTTCAGCTTGTCCCATGAGAAGGCGGGGTCAGGTGCGCGCCCGGCCAGGAAGAAGCCGTCCTTCTCGTTGATCTGTGCAAAGTGCCGTATCGGCGGAACGTTGCCCTTCTCCAGCGGCCCGAAACTGTAGCTCGGCGCCGACTGGGCCACGTGCAGCGAGCCGTCGATCAGCCCGGCGATGGCAGACGTGCCCGGCGCCGACACGGAGTGCTTGCCCTCCAGTCCCTCCGCCTTGAGGAAACCGCCGGCCATGGTGGCGATGAGCGGCGAATAGAACGCGGAAAAGCGCGTGAACTCGATGCGAATGACGTCTGCCAATGTTTCCTCCCGCGCGCTTCGCGCTGCTTGATGGCATGCTCACATGGGTGACGCGGCGGCTCAAGCGTCCGCTGCGCCGGTTAGGCGTGCAGGACGTGCGGAGCCTCCAGCGCGGCGAACGGATGCGCCATCTCGTAAGCGCGGCTGGCGCGCAGCACGAGAGCATCGGCTCCCACGGCTCCGACAAGCTGGAAGCCGATCGGCAAGCCGTTCTTCGTCAGGCCGCAGGGCACAGAAGCGCCGGGCTGGGTTGTGAGATTGAAGGGATAGCTGAAGGGTGCCCAGTCGCACCAGGCCTTGCCCCAATCGCCCGACTTCGGAACGAGGTCGCCGACTTCGAAGGCCGGCAGGGGCAGCGCCGGTGTCAGCAGCAGCGCATAGGTCTCGTGGAACCTGGCCATAACGTTGTGCAGATGCGCACGCTGCAGCTGCGCGCGTAGCTGCTCGGCCGCGGAAACCGAGCGTGCTTTGTCTGCCGCCGCGACAAGGGCCGGA
>CADEEC010000228.1 GCA_902826255.1 uncultured Hyphomicrobiales bacterium
GCGCAACGGCATCGCGCTCTGCGGTACCGCGCACTGGATGTTTGATCGCGGCCTGATTAAGATCGACAACGATTATTCCATCCTGACGATGTCTCGCGGCCTGCCCGAGGACGCCAGCCGCCTGATCGTGCCCGATCGGCAAATCCGGGCTCCTACTGACATTGCGCTTCAGCCGCATCGCCAATTTTTGCGCTGGCACCGTGAGAACGTATTCAAGGGTTGACGTCAGCATTGAAGATAAACGGCTAACAAGTGTTCTCCGGCTTCAGACTTCGCCGCAGCCTCTTCCTTGCGATAGCTTTTTTTGGGCGCCTTCGCGGCCGCTGGCGGCCGCTATCGGGCCCTACCTCGCGGCCTGCGGCCGCTCGCCCGAGCTCCGCGTCTTGCCGGAGGCAAGCTCCGGCAAGAGTCGCGGGTCTCGGCCCTGCCGGGTAACGGTCACCGGGCGCGGACCATGATGTTGCGACGTTGCGATGCCCAGCATCGGCATGAGTGCGATGCTTCAGGGCGGCCACCGCGTTACGCAGTAACACGCGACGAGCGATGTTGCAGCGGACGACGACAGTGCGACGTCACGGTGCTCCGTACCATCGACCAACGCAGCAGGCCGCGATCGCAACGCATCCGGGTGGGTGCTGCTAGCCGGCTGCCGTGGAGAGAGGCGGAGGAAAGCTGCGGTCGGCGCGGCGGGCTGAATGGGTGAGAGAGAGGCTCTCGCCGGCCCGTCGCGGAGACCCGCGATGTCCAGATCGACCACGCGTGACCATTCCGGCGCCGACCGGACCAGCTTCTCCGACGACATCACCAACAAGATCATCGCCGAGCTCGAAGCCGGCCGCTTCCCCTGGGTGCAGCCCTGGGGCACGCCGTCGGCCAAGGCACAGCTTGCCATGCCGAACAACGCATCTACGGGCCGGACCTACTCCGGAATAAATGTGCTGATACTCTGGGGTGAGGTGTTCGAAAAAGGATACAGCGGCCAGAGCTGGCTCACGTATAGACAAGCCGCCGCACTGGGTGGTCATGTGCGCGAGGGCGAGCGCGGCACCACCGTCGTCTATGCCGATCGCTTCATTCCCGATGATGCTAAGCGGCGTGCGGCGCAGAGCGGCGGCGAAGCGCGTGCAATTCCGTTCCTGAAGCGGTTCACAGTCTTCAATACGGATCAGATCGATGGTCTCCCGGATGACATTGCGACGGCCGCGCCGCCTCCACCGCCAGGCACCATCGAGCCGCGTGTCGAGGCTCTGATCAAGGCGACCGGTATCGACTTCCGCATCGGCGGAAATCGCGCCTTCTACAGTCCCTCGCAAGACTACGTGCAGGTGCCGCCGCCGGCGGGGTTCTTCGAGCCCCGAAACTGGCACAGAACGGCACTTCATGAATGTGGGCATGCAGTAGGCCACCCGTCGCGCCTCAACCGCGACCTCACGGGCTCGTTTGGATCGCGCAAATACGCCTTTGAGGAGCTGGTGGCATTATCTGGACAGTCTGGCTGTGAATTATCTGGACAGTCCGGCGCGACTCGCAGCGAACTCTGATACGGGCGTTGAGGCCACGATTTCGCTGTCCATCGACCTCAGCGTTGGCCGTGGTTCTCCGCCGCTGAGGCCGGAGCTGGGACGCGTAGCGGACCAGCGGAGGGCTCAGCGGCGGAGCGCATCTTTTCAATGTCCAAGTGCGTGCGTCGAGAGCGGGGGCTCGTCTCATGATCACGCTGTTGGAGGCAAGTGCGCGGTCGGCCGCGGAGAACGGCAATGTCACCGCCTGGAGCCGGACGGCAGGGGCGCCGGCCATCCTGCGCGATGGCGCGCCCTACGATCCCCATCTCGATCGCTTCCTCGCGGACCTGCCACTCAATGGCGTGCGCTCGCAGCACAGCCTGCGCAGCTACGCCTACGATCTCCTCGTCTGGGTGCGTTTCCTCGACGAGGCACGCGGCAAGACCGTGTGGCTAGCGACGCGCGAGGATGTGGGCGCCTACCATCGTGCCCGGCGGCACGACGAGGCCGCGAACCGCATCTCCGCCGCAAGCTGGAACCGCGCAGTGGCGGCGCTCGACAAGCTCTATCGATGGGCGGTCGAGGAGGGTCTCATAGCCCAAAGTCCGTTCAACTATCGCGACGTGTGGCGCCGGATGCCATCCGGCCGTGGCCGCACGATGACCGTAACGCGCAACCAAGCCTACGAGCGCGCCGCCAAGCATTCCGACGTCAAGTTCATCACCATCGAGGATTACCGGCACTTCCGCGATGTCGGCTTGCTCGGGCTCACCCCCGAGGGCAGCGATCGGCCCGGCGCCCGCGACCGCAACGGCAGCCGCAATGCCCTCTTCGCCGATCTCCTGATCTCAACTGGGCTCCGGCTCGAGGAGGCCTCATCCCTGCTCGCCGTGGAGATCGAGGAGGCGATCCGCGCCAGCGTGGGCCGCGACAAGCAGGTCGCCTTCCGATTGCCTGCTTCACTGACGAAGGGCGACAAGGGCCGCACCATCCGCATCCCGGCCTCGCTGCTCGCCCGCCTGCGTAGCTACCTGGAGGTCGAGCGCGCCGTCGCCGTCGAGAAGTTCAAGATGCGCGGCGGCATCATGCGCATGTCGGCGGCCCTGACGTGCGGTGTCAACGCCGGCAGGATCGAGGTCGCCACGGCGAGCGGCGAGCGGAGGCCGATGCGGCTCGACACCGTGACACCGGACGAGCGCCGCCGGCTCGTCATTCGAGGCAACGACGACACGCCGATCGAGCCCGCCGCCCTGTGGCTCAGCGAGGTAGGCCTGCCCGTCGCTCCCAACACGTGGGAGGTCACCTTCACCCGCGCTTCCCGCCGCTGCCAGGCCGCCGGCCTCGCCTTCGACGTCAGCCCGCATCAGCTGCGGCACAGCTTCGCCGTGCACATGCTGGCGTTGCTGATCCGGCAGCGGTTCGGCGATGCGCACAAGGATCAGGATCTATCCGGCGCGGCCTATCGCCGGCTGCTCGGCGATCCCCTGCAGCAAGTTCAGCGCCTGCTCGGGCACGCGAGCGTCGCCACGACCTATATCTACCTCGATCATTTGGCCGGTTGCCAGGACACGGTCGACGCCGCCGTCGAGGATTTGCTGTCCGGCATCGAGACGCCGCAAACGGTCAAGGCGGCGGCATGAGCGGCAAGGGCAAGGCGCGGCCGCGCAAGGGGCAGCGGGTCTCATTCAAGCGTGCCGATGGCCAGTCATCGGCACGGAGATCCGATGCCGTCACCGGCTTGCGCTTCACCGTCGACACTGCACATGGCGGCACGGCCCTGATCGAACTCGTCGTGCTGCGACCGCGTCGTTTGGCGCTCGCCTTCGGATCGGCGCTGCGGGAGCTCGCGCCGACCATGGTGCGCTCGACCGTGCTGCAGCACCTCAATGGCCTGAAGCGCTTCTTCGTGTTCCTCAACGAGACCGCGCCCACGATCGACGGCCCCGAGCATCTGCGAGCTGAGCACATCGACGGATTCGAGAGCTGGCTCGAGGCTCAGGGTGTGACGACCATTCACCGTCACACCATTATCGCCAAGGCCATCATCGCGCTGCGCACCATCGATGCGGGCCGGCCAGGCCTGCTCGACGAGAAGCTGCGGCAGCGGCTCGGCTACACGAGCGCGCGATCGCTCGGCAGGTCGACGCCACGGGATGCCTACAGCGGCTACGTCGCCAAGCAGCTGCGTGATGCGGCGCGAGCCGATATCCAGGCCATCACGCGCCGGCTCAAGTCGCCAGCCCCGATCGAGCATGCCGACGCCACGTTGCGCGGTCACCTCGAGGCCGCCGCCGAGGTGATCGAGGCCGAGGGCACGATCGGCCATACGCATCCGGTCCTGCTCTCGTTCTACCGGCGGTTTCACCTGCTCGGTCTCGAGAACGGCACGCCGATCCGCGATCTGCACGCCCGCCGCCATCTGCTCGCCGAGGACGTGATCCCGTTCTTCGTCCTGCTCAGCCTGGAGACGGGGCTCGAGCCCGAGTGCGTTAAGGCTCTGCGCCTCGACTGCCTGCGCAATCCGGCGTCCGGCACGGTCGAGATCGATTATGTGAAGCGCCGCGCACGGGGATCGGAGTGGAAGCGGCTGCGCGTCCGCGACGGCGCGTCGTCCACGCCGGGCGGCATCATCCGGACTCTAATCGAGCTGACGACGGCCGCCCGCAAGCACAAGCCGAGCGACAGCCTATGGCTCTACTTCCACACTGGACGCCTCGCCGATCGCTTTCTGCACCCGCAGGAGATGATCGATATCTGGGTCGCGCGCCACAATCTCGTCGATGATGCTGGCCAACCGCTGCCTCTGCTGCTCTCCCGCCTGCGCAAGACGCACAAGGCGCTCTGGTACGCCAAGTCCCAGGGCGATATGGCCCGCTTCGCCGTCGGCCACACGCCGGAGGTCGCCGCCCGCCACTACGCCGATCTGCCATCGCTGCGCCACCTGCACGAGCAGGCCGTCGTCGACGGCCTCAACGATGCGCTCAGCTCTGCGCTGCAGCCTCGCATCGTCACGCCCGAGGAGGAGGCGGTCGCTCGCAAGGCCCCTTCAACGCTGCAGCTTCCCGTGCCGGCCGCCCAGGTTCGGTCCATGTTGAGCGGCAAGCAGGATGTCTGGCTGGCGAGCTGCAGCGGCTTTCACAACAGCCCGTTCGCGGCCGACGGCGAGCCGTGCGCCGAGCCGTTCTGGGGCTGCCTCGAATGCCGTAATGCCGTCATCACCGCGCGCAAGCTGCCCTCCATCATCGCGTTCCTCGACTTCATCGTCGTGCGCCGCACCGAGATGGCCGAGGCCGACTGGTGGGCCAAGTTCGGCCGCCCCTGGTCGCGCGTCACACAGCAAGTTTTGCCGGCGTTCTCGGAGGCCGTCGTTGCCGATGCGCGCGAGAAGGCCAAGGCGCTCGAGCATCAGCCCTATCTGACGCTGGAGACGCGCGCATGAGCAAGGCAACGGACCTGAATCTCGTCCCGGCCGCCC
>CADEEC010000229.1 GCA_902826255.1 uncultured Hyphomicrobiales bacterium
TCCGGCGGCGCGCGCATGCAGGAAGGCATCCTCTCGCTGATGCAGATGCCGCGCACGACGATCGCCGTGCAGAAGCTGCGCGATGCGCGCCTGCCCTACATCGTGGTGCTGACCGATCCGACCACCGGCGGCGTGACGGCCTCGTACGCGATGCTGGGCGACGTGCAGATCGCAGAGCCGGGCGCGCTGATCTGCTTTGCGGGTCCGCGCGTCATCCAGCAGACGATCCGTGAGCAGCTGCCCGAGGGCTTCCAGAAGGCAGAGTACCTGCTCGCGCACGGCATGATCGACATGGTCGTGCATCGTCACAAGCTGCGCGAAACGCTCGCGCGCCTTTGCCACCTGATGCTGCCGGGCAAGCCCGCCGTGAAGGCTGCGGCCGAGCATGGACAGTATCTCAACGGCAATGCTGTCGACGGACGGACACTGGAGACGCTCGCCCGCGTATCCGACGTGATCGAGCCAGAGCCGGTGACTGAAGCGGAGCGGTTCGAGGTCAAGCCGACCGAGAAGCGCGAGGGCGACGGCAAGACACGCCCCGGCCCGCGCGACGGAACCCACTGACAGCCGACTGCGAGCCTGCGGCCGCCCAGTGAACGGGCGGACGCCATGTCATTGACGCCTGCGCATCGCCGCGCGCTTCGTGATACGAGGGTGCATGCCGACCAGTGACCATGTGCTCGCCGAGCTGAAGACGCTGCACCCGCGTCTCATCGACCTGTCGCTCGGTCGCATCGAGCGCCTGCTCGGCAAGCTCGGACACCCCGAACGCAAGCTGCCGCCGGTGGTGCACATCGCCGGCACCAACGGCAAGGGCTCGGTCCTCGCCTTCCTGCGCGCCATGTTGCAGGCGGACGGCAAGCGCGTCCACACCTACACCTCGCCGCACCTGGTGCGCTTCCACGAGCGCATCGAGCTTGCCGGAACCGACGGCAAGGCCCGCCCGATCAGCGAGGACGAGCTGGTCGCGACGCTGCAGGAGGTGCAGCGCATCAACGCCGGCGACGAAATCACCCACTTCGAGATCACGACGGCAGCCGCATTCGTGGCGTTCGCGGCGCACCCCGCCGACGTGCTTCTGCTGGAAGTCGGGTTGGGCGGACGGCTCGATGCCACCAACGTCGTCGACACGCCGGCGCTCAGCGTCATCACGCCGGTGTCGCTCGACCACATGGACAAGCTCGGCGCCACGCTGGCGGAGATCGCCGGCGAGAAGGCCGGCATCCTGAAGCGCGGCGTGCGCGCCGTGATCGCGTCTCAGGAACCGGAAGCGCAAGACGTCATCGCCGCGGCCGCGCGCAAGGCGGGCGCGCGCCTGAGCGTCTGGAGCGAGGACTTCGAGGCCTTCGAGCAGCGCGGCAGACTGGTATTCCAGAACGCGGACAGGCTGCTCGACCTGCCGCTGCCAAGCCTCGCCGGCCATCACCAGATCGGCAACGCTGGCACGGCCGTCGCGGCCGCACTCGAGCTTGGCGTATCGGACGCCGCCATCGAGCGCGGGCTCGTCGAGGCGCGCTGGCCGGCGCGCATGCAGCGGCTCAACAACGGCCCGCTGTCACGGCTGCTGACACCGGGATCGGAGCTATGGCTCGATGGCGGCCATAATCCGGCCGGCGCCAGGGCCATCGCGCAGACGCTGGCCGAGCTTGACGAGCGGGCGCCGAAGCCGGTCGCGCTGGTGCTCGGCATGATGGGGCAGAAGGATGCGAACGGGTTCCTCGCGCACTTCCGCGGGCTTGTCCGGGCGGTCGTGACGGTGCCTATTCCCGGTGCGCCGGAAGCTGCCTTCTCTGCTGAGGATCTCGCGGCAGCGGTCGCTGCGAGCGGCATCGACGCGGAAGCATCGACGGACGTGGAGGCGGCCATCCGCCGGGCGCAGGAGATTTGCGAAGGCCCGGCGCGCATCCTGATCTGCGGATCGCTTTACCTTGCCGGCCATGTGCTGGCGCTGCAGGAAGGCGTGCAGGCACAGGCGAACTGACAAACAAAAGCGCGAGCACCGGAATGCTCGCGCTGAAATTGTCAGGCTCGACGGCGATCAGGCGATCGCGCCAGTGATCCAATCCTGCAGCTGCTTCTTCTGCACCAGCGCGCCGACACGCTGGGCCGCCACCTGCCCGTCCTTGAAAATCATCAGCGTCGGCATCGCCTGGATGCGATAGCGGCCGGTCGTCTCGGGGTTCTGATCGACGTCGAGCTTCACGACCTTGATTTTGCCCTTCATCTCGGCTGCCACCTGCTCGAGCGCCGGAGCCATGGCTTTGCACGGACCGCACCATTCGGCGAAGAAATCGACGAACACAGGCTCTGAGGACTTCAGCACCTCTGCGTCGAAATTGGCATCCGAAACGGAATGGGTGGCGCCGCCGCTCATGGCAGGGATCTCCTGATGTTGCCGGGGGATTAGTGCCGGTCCCGACACATAAGGAGGTGCCCCTCAGGCGTCAAGGTTGGTCGGCTCGAGCTGCCACAGCCGTTCCTCATAGCTGTCCAGCGTTGTGCCGGGGATCGCCATGATTTGCGGACCGTCGGTCCACAGAATGGCCGCCTCCACCAATGCGCCTGGAAAAATACGAGCTACGCCAAGGCGATATGCAGCAAGCTGCAGCAGATAGGCCGGCGGCACGTCGCCGACCTTGTCTGGGGGCGGCCTGTTGGTCTTGTAGTCGACGATGCGCACCGTGTTGCCGATGCGCAAGAGGCGGTCGATCTTGCCCGTGAGGCGCAGCGCAGGACCGCCGCCGCCGGGCCGCACGATGTCGGCGGAGATCGCCACCTCGGCTCTGCTGTCGGGACCGAACAGGCCGGCAAATTGCGGGTCTTCGAGAATCCGCAGAGTCTCGCGCGCGATCCCTTCGCGCACTGCCGGTGAGAGCTGTTTTGCGCGCGCGTCGAGGAAGGCAGATGCGGCCGCACTGCGGCGATCTCGCGCCACGCCGGGCAGATGCTCGAGCAGGGCGTGGGTGAGCGTGCCGCGCAGGAAACGCGCATCCTCCGCAAGGGCGGACGGCGGCAGGATGGGCGGCTCGCGCGGCGGAAGCTTGGCCGGAGAGACGGGCCGCGGGTCGGCCTCCATCTCCAGCGGCGCGATGCGCGACGGCACCAGCGGCATGATCAGCACCGGCTCGCGCGGCGCCTTGGCAGCGGCCCATGCCGGCAGAGGCGCGAAGGCCAGCGCATCCGCAAGGCGCTCCCGCGGCTTCTCCGGCTTTGCCTTCTGGGGACTTTCAAGACGGCGCACCGTGCGACCCCCGGCAAGCGTCACGTCCTTGAGCTGGCCTTCGAGGCCGTTGACGATGAGATTGTACCAGCAGTCCGCCGGCGGCGCGATGGCACCCTCGAACCCGGCGACATACAGGCGATCGCGGGGACGCGTAAGTGCAACGTAGAGCAGGCGGTTGCGCTCCTCCGTCTCGTCGGCAGCGATCCGTGCCTTGGCACTCTGAACACAGGCAACCCTGCTGGTGCCCTTCACGGGCCACAGGAACGGCGGCGGCACCGCACTCGGCCGCACGGCGTCATCGAGCGTGAGCAACCCGTTCGGCTGGCGCGCGGACCGCGTCGTCATGGTGTCGGGAAGAAAGACGATGGGCGCTTCCAGGCCTTTCGCACCGTGCACGGTCATGACGCGGACCTGGTTGCGGCCCTGCTCCATGTCGCGCTTCACCTCGCGCTTGCCCTCACGCAGCCAGGCGAGGAAGCCTTGCAGCGAGGGCGGCGCATCCTCGTCGAAGGCGAGCGCCAGCCCCATGAATTCATCGATGGCATCGGCCGCTTCGGCGCCGAGGCGCGCGAGCAGCTTCGTGCGGCCGCCATCGACGTCCAGCAAGCGGGCGTAGAATTCGAACGGCGGCACCCGAGCGGCAAGAGACTGCCAACCTGCAAGGAGCTGCACGGCCTCTCTTGCGCGCGCATCGCCAGCGGCCTGAGCGCGCATCTGCTGCCACAGCGAGGTCTTGCGGCCGTAGGCGAGCGGGAGCAGATCGTCGTCATCCCAGCCGATCAGGGGAGACTTGAGCACCGAGGCGAGCGCCAGGTCGTCGGCCGGCAGCAGCAGGAAATCGCCGAGCGCCATCAAGTCCTGCACCGCGATCTGGTCGGTCAGCACCAGGCGGTCGGCACCGGCGACGCCGATGTTGCGCGCCTTGAGCGCGCTGATCATGGCCGCCGCGAATGGCTGGCGCTTGCGCACCAGGATCAGGATATCGCCCGGGCGAACGGGCCGGTTCTCCGACGCGAGGATTTCGCGGTTGTCGAGCCAGCCCTTGATGGTGTCGGCGATGCGGCTGGCAAGGCGGACGACGGCCGGCATGGTTGCGGCTTCATCGAGCGGCGACCACGGCTCGGTGGAGGCCGGTGCCTGGTGCTTCTCCGGTTCCCAGATCTCAACGAAACCGGCGTGGCCAAGGCGGCGCGCGGCATGCCGCACGGGATCGCCGGTCGTGACGCCCGGCGTGACATCGGGCTTGGCGAAGATGCGGTCCACCGCATCGAGCAAAGGCGCAACCGAGCGGAATGACAGCGTGAGCGGAATGCGATGCCAGGCAAGGCCGCTTTCCTCGGCGCGGCGGGCGAGGCTGGCGCCGGTCTGGCCGAACATGGCGGGCGCGGCGCCCTGGAAGCTGTAGATCGACTGTTTCTCGTCACCGACGGCGAACAGCGTGCGCGGCACCTCGCTGGTGCCGGCGCCGGAGAAGAACTCGTCAGCCAGCGCGCGGATCACCTCCCATTGCAGCGGGCTCGTATCCTGCGCTTCGTCGACGAGGATGTGGTCGAGGCCGCCGTCGAGCTTGTAGAGCACCCACTCGACCGCGCCGTAGGAGCGCAGCAGGCTCGAGGCCTTGCCGATCAGGTCGTCGAAATCCAGCGCCGCGCGCCGCGCCTTGGCCTCGCCGTAGCGCTGCATGGCGGCGTTGGCGAGACGGATCAGCGCCAGCGTCGCTTCCAGCAGCTGCAATTTGCAGCGCTGCTCGTGC
>CADEEC010000230.1 GCA_902826255.1 uncultured Hyphomicrobiales bacterium
CAGAAGCGAACGCCAGATGATCGCCGACTACGAGAAGCTCCTCGACGAGCTCGCCACCCGGCTGACGCCCACAAACCACACGACCGCCGTCGCGCTCGCGACCCTGCCGCTCGACATCAAGGGCTTCGGCCACATCAAGGAGCGCAACCACAAGGCCGTGAAGGCGCGCGAGGCGGCCCTTCTGGCGGAGTTGCGAAATCCGTCACCGCCGACGGCTCTGAAGGCCGCCGAATAGCGGACAGGCGTTCTACGACGCCTTCCCCTTGGCTTGCGTTTTCATCCAGGTGTCGAACTGGTGCTTGCAGCCGCGCGAGGCCAGCGTGCTGAGCGTGTCCTCGGCATTGGGCGCCTGTTCGAGCACGCTCAGGGTGACCTGACGCGCCGGCTGATCCGGGACAAGCAGCGTGAAAGTTCCGTCCGGGCGCACAGCAACGTCGGAGGGCCACGGCGTCGACTTGCTGCCGCTCTCCCAGCGTGCATCGCCCTTCGCCGCCTTCTCGATGTCGACGATGGTCGCGCGTCCTGTGCCTTGCGTGCTCGTGCGCACCAGCTCCAGCGTGCGCCCCTTCACCACGCACACCGTGCCGTCATAGCTGATGGGCACCGCATGCCACGAGAACACGGGCGAGGCGGGCGGCGGCGCAGCGCTGCGCGCGGCACCGGTCGTCTTCTCCTGCGCGCCGCCGGTGTCCAGGAACGATTTGATCCATGCGAACACCCGGTCGTTCAGCTTCTGGCCCTTGGCGAGGTCCGACAGCGGACCCGAGTGCGGGCCCTTGATGGTCTGCGTCTTGCCCGACGGCATGACGGCGCGGATGGAGTCGCCCGCCGGTATCGTCAGCGACTCGGTGAGCGCATACTCCTTGCCGGCCTGGATCGAGCTGACGGTCGACTCGATGACGTAGATGCGCCCCTCCTGGGCCGATGCCGTCCCGGAGGCGGCCAATACCGCAGCGAGCAGCATGACGCCTGCGCAAGCAGAACCCGCGTATCTCATGTGATCAGCCCTCTCGAACGGTCCGTGCGCGGCCCGAGCCACTTACCGAGATAGTGACCGGCAAACTCTCCCAGGAACCACGCCATCAAAGCGAGGACGAACGGCAAAATAATGCGCCAGTACCAGAAGACGAATGTATCGACGGCAATTATGGCAACTGTAGCGGCTGAGCCCAGCAGCAGGCCCTGCGGTTTCGTCCGTGTGCGCCAGCCGACCAGGAACGCAATCGCGGCGATCACGATCAGCTCCAGCCGCACGATCAGCGAGTTCGTCTCCAGTTGCACCACGTGGCGGCGGTCAAGCAGTCCTGCCAGCATGTTGGCGTGCAGCAGCGCGCCGGGCTGCAGCTCGCCCGCCATCACGCTGAACGGCGTCAGATGCCGGTCGATATCCGGAAACCAGCTGCCGATGATGACAAGTTTGTCCTTTAGTCCCGCCCGCGCCAGCCGCGCACCCTGATCGTCCGGGCCTTTGAGCAGCAACTCGGCCGGCACCGTCAGGAACGCATCCGAACCGTCGCGCGGGTCGAGCAGCCACGGCACGCGTCCGCTCTCGCTTCCCGGCACCCCGGCGCTTTCCGCCAGAACCGACGCGAAGCTCTTGGGATACGAAGTGCCGCGTGACGGCCGCGCCTTGAAGCGCACCATCCAGTCGCGCTCCGTCGCCAAGTTCACGTAGCCTGCAGGCCGCCCGGTTGCCGCGATGAACTGCGCCTGCCGGTCCGCCTGCGCCTTGCTCAGGCCCACGCGGTCATCGGCGGCGGCGAGCACCACCTTGGCGTTGGCCCGCTTCAGAGCCCCGATCAGGGCTTCCTCGTTGTCGGGCGGCGTCACTTGCGTGAACAGGAAATCGACGCCGATCGCCTTCGCCCCCGCCGTGTCGATGGCATCGACGATCCTGGCCAGCAGCGCGCGGTCGATCGGCTGGCGCACCTTCAGGTCCTTCAGCGTCTCGTCGTTGACGCGAACGATCGCCACCTGCGGGTGCTGGCTCGGCAGCCGGTCGGACAGGTAGGCGATGCGGAAGTCGCCCATCGCGTGATCGAAGCGCAGGAGGCCCGGCGCGAAGCGCGGGAGCACCTCCGCCAGCAGCAGCGTCGCAAGCAGCGCGAACACCGCGCTGAGCAGGAGCGGTTGAGGAAACAGCGCACGCTTGCGCCTTGTCGTCCCGCCCGTCTCGGTCATGTCCCCGGCCCCCCAAGCTGCCGGCGCGCAGACCCTATTGGACGGCCTTCGGCCAGACAAGCGGCCCGATCCGGCTTGCTTCTGTGTTGGGCAGGCATGTAATCCTGGTCGCACACAGCCAAGGCCGGGAACAGGAAGGAACAAGAAAATGCGCCCGTTGCAAGGACTTCGCGTCGTCGATCTGACAAGGGTGCTGTCCGGTCCCTACTGCACCATGCATCTGGGCGACATGGGCGCCGAGGTCATCAAGGTCGAGCAGCCCGGCAAGGGCGACGACACCCGCGCCTTCGCGCCGCCCTACCAGGGCGACGAGGCGGCCTACTTCCTCTCCGTCAACCGCAACAAGAAGAGCATTACGCTCGACATGAAGAGTGCGGCCGGCAAGGAGGTGCTGTGGCGCCTGATCGAGAAGTCCGACATCCTGGTCGAGAACTTCCGCCCCGGCGCCATGGACCGGCTGGGCTTTGGCTACGAGGCCATCAAGAAGCGCCGGCCGGGCATGGTCTATGCCTCCATCTCCGGCTTCGGTGCCAGCGGTCCGCAGAAGGACCGGCCGGGTTACGACGTCATCATCCAGGGCGAAGCCGGCATCATGGACATCACCGGCCCGCGCGACGGTGCGCCCTACAAGGTCGGCGCTGCCATTGGCGATCTGGTTTCGGGCCTCTATGCCGCGCAGGGCATCCTCGCCGCGCTTTATGCCAGCAAGGATAGCGGCCAGGGTCAGCACGTCACCATTTCCATGTACGAGGCCGTAGCTTCCCTGCTGACGTTCAACGCCAGCATCTATTTCGCCACCGGCGACACGCCGCGCCGCCGCGGCAACGAGCACCCAACCATCGTGCCCTACGAGACCTTCGAGGCGGCCGACGGCTGGATCAACCTCGGCGTCGCCAACGACGACCTGTGGCGGCGCTTCTGCGCCGGTGCCGAGCGCCAGGATCTCGTCGACGATCCCCGTTTCGCCAAGGCAGCCGACCGCGTCCGCAACCGCGAGGTGCTGGTGCCGCTGGTGCGCGCCCTGATCAAGGCGCGCACGCGCGACGAGTGGCTTGCCCGTATGGACAAGGCCGGCGTGCCGAGCGGCGCCATCCGCAGCGTCGGCGAAGTGTGCGACAGCGACCTGCTCAAGGCGCGCAGCATGGTCGCCGAGATGCCGCACGCGAGCGCGGGCACGGTGAAAGCCATCAAGAGCGCCGTTCAAATGAGCGGTACGCCACTCGATTCCTACATTGCGCCACCCAAGCTCGGCGAGCACACGCGCGAGGTGTTGACGGGCCTTCTCGGTTACACTGCGCGCGACGTCGACGGGCTTGTCGCCGACAAGGTCGTCTGACGCCGCTTCGTTTGGATCAATCGAGGACGTATGCCATGGCCAACATCGCCGTACTCGACGACTACCAGAACGCTGCCCTCCGCGTCGCGGACTGGTCCGGCCTGCAGGCGGCGCACAAGGTCGTGGCCTTCAACCATAGGTTGGCGGATGTCGATTCTGTCGTGCGCGCGCTCGCCGATTTCGAGGTGATCGGCATCATGCGTGAGCGTACGCCCTTCTCGCGCGGCGTGTTCGAGCGGCTGCCCAACCTCAAGCTCTTGGTGACGACCGGCAAGCGCAACGCCTCGATCGATCTGGAGGCGGCCAAGGCGCACAACGTGATGGTCTGCAGCACAGGCGGGTCGGGCCGCGCTACGGCCGAGCTTGCCATCGGACTGATGATCGGCCTTGCGCGCCATTTGCGCGAAGAGTTCCAGGCCATGCGACCGGGCGGCGGCTGGCAGACCACGCTCGGCAACGATCTGGAAGGCAAGACGCTCGGCATCATCGGTCTCGGCAACCTCGGCGCCAAGGTCGGCCGCATCGGCGCCGCCATGGATATGAAGGTGATCGCCTGGAGCGAGAATCTGACGGATGAGCGCGCGAAAGAGAACGGCGCCGAGCGCGTCGACAAGGACGAGCTGTTCCGCCGCTCCGACGTCATCTCGATCCACTCCGTGCTGTCGCCGCGCACGCGCGGCCTCGTCAGTGCGCGCGAGTTAGCGCTCATGAAGCCGACGGCACTGCTGATCAACACGTCGCGCGGTCCCATCATCGACGAGACGGCGCTGCTGAATGCGCTCAGGGAGGGCCGCATCGCGGGCTTTGGCGGCGACACCTTCGATGTCGAGCCGCTGCCCGCCAACCATCCCCTGCGCTCCGAGCCGCGCGCGCTGCTGACGCCGCACCTCGGCTATGTCACCGAGGAAACCTATCGCCAGTTCTACGGCGGCATGGTGCAGGTGATCGAGGCCTGGTTCGCCGGCAGCCCCATCAACGTGCAGACCTGATTATTTCAGGACGATCAGCGCGTCAGCCGCCACCGCCCCGGACGGACCGACGAACAGCGGGTTGATGTCGGCTTCCTTCAGCCGGTCTTTCACGGCCACCGCCATCTGAGACGCGGCGACCAGCGCGGCGGCGAGCGCTTCTTTGTCTGCCGCCGGGGCGCCGCGGTGGCCGTCGAACAGCTTGGCCCCGCGTAAATCCGCGATCATCTCGCGTGCGGTCTCGATGCCGAACGGCGCGACGCGGTAGGTGATGTCCTTCAGCACCTCTGTGAGGACGCCCCCCAGGCCGAGCGCGACCACGGGTCCGAAGCTCTCGTCATTGATGATGCCGATCAGAGCCTCGAGCCCCTGCGCCATCTCGGACACCAGCACGCCGTCGATTCTTGCCCCGGGCACGGACTTGACCGAATTG
>CADEEC010000231.1 GCA_902826255.1 uncultured Hyphomicrobiales bacterium
CAATATTCAGATCAAGTAGACGCCGCGCCACCCTATTTGCCCAGCGCCTTCACGGCCGCCAAGACGTCCTCGGCGTGGCCTGGCACCTTCACCTTGCGCCAGCTTTTGGCGATACGCCCATCCCCGCCGATAAGGAACGTTGAGCGCTCGACCCCCATGTACTTGCGGCCGTACATCGATTTCTCGACCCACACGCCGTAGGCATTGGCCACCGCCTTGTCGCTATCGGTCGCCAGCCGCACGGCGAGATCGTACTTCTTGCTGAACTTCTCGTGGCTCTCGACGCTGTCGGGTGACACGCCGATCACCTCCGCGCCGGCCTTGCGGAACTCGGGGGCTAGTCGGGAGAAATCCTTCGCCTCCAGCGTGCAGCCGGAGGTGTCATCCTTCGGATAGAAGTAGAGAATGACCGGCTTGCCCTTGAGGCCGGAGAGCTTCACGCTTTCCCCGCCTCCTGTCGCCATCGCGAAGTTCGGGGCTTTGTCACCGTCCTTGAGCATAGGCGATCCTCTTCTTGCGCGTTTGCGGCCCCGATGGGAGCTTTGCCGAAAAGCCGGCCAACCTCAAGGCCGGTCCCCAACAGGCATCACTCGATGCGGACGGCCTGGCCTTCGATGACGGTGCCGGAGCCCGGCGCGACCAAACCCTTGCGGGCGAGATGTTTGCGCAGAAGCGTCAGGTTCTTGACGTTGGTGCGGAACATGACGTCGAAGGCGTCACCCAGGATGGGGATGGCGCCGATCGTCGTGTCGATGAGGGTGTTCGCGGCCATGCGGCCGATCACCCAGCGCGACGCGCCAAGCCGGCGCGCTTCCCAGATCAGGTAACTGGAAATGACCCCCGAGATCAGATCGCCGACGACAGGCACGAGGCCGATGACGCCGTCCAGTCCCATGCGGATGTTGGTGCCTGGCACGAAAAACGCGCTGTCGAGCAGCTTGGCAAGTGCTTCCAAGCGATCGAGCGACTGCTGAACAGAGGCGTCATAGGGCTGAACACCCAGCGTCGTGCGGACCATGGCGGTTGATGTAAGCCGGGTGGCGGACGGCAACAAGATGCCGCCCACCGTCGCCCGCCTATTCCGCCGCCGCCACCGACTCGGCCAGGAAACCGCCGGACTGGCGCTCCCACAGGTCGGCATAGAGCCCACCGCGCGCCAGCAGGGCGTTGTGCGTGCCCTCTTCGACGATGCGGCCCTGGTCCATGATCACCAGCCGGTCCATCGCCGCGATGGTGGAGAGGCGGTGGGCGATGGCGATCACGGTCTTGCCGGTCATCAGGTTGTAGAGCTGCTCCTGAATGGCCGCCTCGACTTCGGAATCGAGGGCGCTGGTGGCCTCGTCGAGGATAAGGATCGGCGCATCCTTGAGCAGCACGCGCGCCATGGCGATGCGCTGCCGCTGGCCGCCTGAGAGCTTCACGCCGCGCTCGCCGACATGGGCGTTGTAGCCCTTGCGGCCGCGCAAATCCTCGAGCCCGCCGATGAAATCGTGGGCCTGGGCCTTCTCGGCAGCGGCCGCGATTGCACCGTCACTGGCATCCGGGCGCCCATAACGAATATTGTCACGGACAGAGCGGTGCAGCAGCGATGTATCCTGCGTCACCATGCCGATCTGCGCGCGGAGGCTGTCCTGCGTGACCTGCGCAATATCCTGCCCGTCGATCAGGATGCGGCCACCTTCAAGATCGTAGAAGCGCAGCAGCAGGTTGACGAGCGTCGACTTGCCCGCACCCGAGCGGCCGACGAGACCGACCTTCTCGCCCGGCTTGATGTGCAGATTGAAGTCGTGGATGACCCCGCCAGGACGCAAGGTGCCGGCGCCGATCGGTTGGCCGTAGTGGAAGCTCACGTGGTCGAAGCGGATGTCGCCCTTGCTGACCGCGAGCGGCGTTGCGGCCGGCTTGTCCACCACCTGGTTGGCACGGCTGATAGTCTCCATGCCCTCCTGCACGACGCCCATGTTCTCGAAGATGCCGGCGACGACCCACAGGATCCAGCCGGACATGGCGACGATGCGCATGGTGAGACCCGTCACCACGGCAATGGCGCCGATAGAAACCGCGTTGTGGCTCCAAAGCCAGATGGCCAATCCGCTGGCGCTGACGATCAGGAAGCCGTTCAGGGTGTAGAGGACGAAATCCATAGTTGTGACAAGCCGCAAAGAGGCCTGCCACTTGCTCATCTGCTCTTGCAGCGCAGAGCGCGCGTAGATGTCCTCACGGGCGGCGTGGGCGAACAGCTTGACCGTGAGAATGTTGGTATAGCTGTCGACAATGCGGCCGGTCAGCATCGAGCGCGCCTCGGCGGCCTCCGTCGAGCGCGCCTTGATGCGCGGGACGAACACGTAAAGCGCGACGATATACAGCGCCAGCCAAACAACGAGCGGTATCAGCAGGCGCGGATCGGCCGCCGCAAACACGACGGCGGCGCCGCCCCACTGGATGGCGGCGTACCAGATGGCATCGATGACCTGCACCACAGTTTCGCGCAGGGCGGGCGCGGCCTGCATGACCTTGTTGGCGACGCGGCCGGCAAAATCGTTCTGGAAGAAGCCAAGACTCTGGCGCAGCACGTAGCGATGCGTCAGCCAGCGCACACGGGTGGTGACTGGCGCGGCGATCAACTGGTTCTTGATGAGCTCGTGCGCAGTCGACACGGCTGGCCGGGCCACCAGGGCGATCAGCGCCATGACGAGCAGGATCGTCCCGTGCTGCTCGAAGAAGTTGGCGGGCGTTTCGGCGGTGCGCATCATGTCGACGAGGCTGCCGACGAACGCCAGCAGCGACACCTCGATCAACGAGCCGATGAAGCCCGCAACCAGCAGCAGCGCAAAGGCCGGCCACACCGGCTTGATGAAATAGGCATAGAATCCCCATAGCGAGTCCGGCGGGCGGGCCGGGGGCTCGTCCGGGAATGCGTCAATGCGGGTTTCAAACCAGCGGTACATCGTGGGCGTCCTGCACGACAAAGAGACGCAAACTCTCGCCCTCAGGCTTCCCCGGGGCGCGGTTGCGTGCATATTGCTCGAAAAGGACGGCGACGGCTAATGGGTGACCATGGCCAAACCATGACAGACAGGACTGTGACTCTCCGGATATGACGCAACTTCCCACGAGTATCGGCGATTGGCAGCAAGCAGCGAAGACTTGGTTCGAACGCTTGCGCGATGACCTATGCACGGCTTTCGAGGCGATCGAATCCGATTTGCCGGACAACGCTCCGTTGGGGAACCGGCCGCCGGGGCGATTCGTGCGCACGCCGTGGGAACGGAAGGATCACAGCGGCTCTCCCGGGGGCGGCGGTGTCATGAGCATCCTCAAGGGTCGCGTGTTCGAGAAGGCCGGCATCCACACGTCGACGGTACACGGCGAGTTCGCACCGGAGTTCCGCAAGCAAATACCGGGCGCCGAGGACGACCCGCGGTTCTGGGCCTCGGGCGTATCGCTGATCGCCCACCCGGTGAACCCCCATGCGCCCACCGCGCATATGAACACCCGCTTCGTGGTGACGAGCAAATGGTGGTTCGGCGGCGGAGGCGACCTCACGCCGGTGCTGGACGCGCGGCGGACTCAGGAGGATGCCGATACGCTTGCCTTTCATGAGGCGATGAAAGCCGCCTGCACGCCGCACGCCGTCGCCGACTACGCGCGCTACAAGGCCTGGTGCGACGAGTATTTTTATCTGCCGCATCGCAAGGAGATGCGCGGCGTGGGCGGCATCTTCTACGACTACCTGACGCCGCCGGACGCGGAAGGCGGCTGGGATGCAGGTTTCAGGTTCAACCAGGACGTCGGACGGGCCTTTCTCAAAGTCTATCCGGAGCTGATGCGCCGCAATTTTGCGCTGCCCTGGACGGATGCCCAGCGCACCGAGCAACTCGTCCGCCGTGGCCGCTATGCCGAGTTCAACTTGCTGTATGACCGCGGAACGGTATTTGGGCTGAAAACGGGCGGCAACGTGGATTCGATCCTGTCGTCGCTGCCGCCGGTGGTGAACTGGCCCTAGGCCGCCGGCGATCCGGCTGGCATTTGACGGACGGGGCGTGTACGGCTCTGCCGTGCGGAGGGAAGACTCGGGGGCACGCCGTGGGGGAAATTTCACGCCGCGACTTCTTGAACGGCGCCGCGCTGACGATCGCGGCCAGCCTCACGCCGTTCGAGCAACTGAAGGCGCAGGCCGCGCGGCGCGGTGTCTACCCGCCGGCGCTGGCAGGGCTGCGCGGCTCCACCGATGAGGCCTACGCCGTCATCCACGAAGTCGCACGCGAGGGCAGACGCTACAGCATCGATACCCTCGAGGCGGACGAACGCTACGACCTCGTGATCGTGGGATCCGGACTGGCCGGACTGACGGCCGCCTGGACCTATCGCGACCGCCAGCCCAACGCGCGCATCCTGATCCTGGACAATCACGACGACTTCGGCGGACACGCGCGCCGCAACGAGTTCCGCGTCGGCAAACGGCTATTGCTGAGCTACGGCGGCTCCGAATCCATGGTTGCGCCCGCAAGCCACTACAGCGGCGACCTTGCCAACATCCTGAGCGCATTGAGGCTGCGACCCGAGCGGTTCGAGCGCGAGAGCGTATTCCATCGCAAGCTCTATCCGGGGCTCGGTCTCAGCAAGTCAGTGTTCTTCGATCGTGAGCACTTCGGCGAGGACCGGCTGGTCACGGGCGATCCACTGCTTCTGGGCTTTGACGAATTCGCACCGCTCAATCCGGGCGCACGGACGCCGGATGCCTTTCTCGCCGATTGCCCATTATCGAACGAGGCGCGACGCGGCCTGTCGGAGCTGTTCGCCGGCACGCGCGACTACATGGCCGGGCAAACCACCGAGCAGAAGGTAGCCACCCTGGCGCGCACCAGCTACCGCACG
>CADEEC010000232.1 GCA_902826255.1 uncultured Hyphomicrobiales bacterium
AGCGCGAGTATCTGCTCGCCCAGATCAACCGCTTCGGCGGCAACATCTCGCGCACCGCGGAGTTCGTCGGCATGGAGCGCTCGGCGCTGCACCGCAAGCTGCGCGCGCTGGGGGTCAGCTCGCAGGAG
The DNA here is from genome assembly GCA_902826255.1 of uncultured Hyphomicrobiales bacterium. Taxonomy (GTDB): domain Bacteria; phylum Pseudomonadota; class Alphaproteobacteria; order Rhizobiales; family Hyphomicrobiaceae; genus AWTP1-13. The sequence continues at coordinate 129 of CADEEC010000232.1, forward strand.
CGCGGCGGCGAGGCGCGGCCTCCGGCGGCCTGATCGAAACGAAAGCAACAGCACGATGACACGGGTCGTCTACGTCAACGGGCGCTACCTGCCCTATGCCCACGCGAGCGTGCACGCGGAGGACCGCGGCTTCCAGTTCGCCGACGCCGTCTACGAGGTGTGCGAGGTGATGGCCGGCCGCCTGGTCGATGAGACGCGCCACATCGAGCGTCTGGGCCGCTCGCTCAAGGAGCTGCGCATCCCGCAACCGATGGCGGCAGCGTCCCTCGCGCGCGTTATGCGCGAGACCATCCGGCGCAATCGCGTGGCCGACGGCATCGTCTACCTGCAGGTATCGCGCGGTGCCGGCCCGCGCGACTTCCTGTTCCCCGCTGCCGCCGTCTCGCCGACGGTCGTGTGCCTTGCACGCAGCGTGTCGCCGTCCAAGCTGGAAGCAGCCGCCGAGACCGGGATCGCCATCAAGACAATGCCCGACACACGCTGGGCGCGCTGCGACATCAAGACCGTCATGCTGCTGCCGGCAGCGCTCGCCAAGGAGGCCGCGCGTGCCGACGACGCCAAGGAAGCCTGGTTCGTCGACCGTGACGGTTATGTGACGGAAGGCGCATCCTCGAATGCCTGGATCATCGACCGCGAGGGCCGTCTCGTCACTCGGCAGGTCACCCCGGCGATCCTGCGCGGCGTCACTCGCACCACGCTGATGGACCTCCTCAAGCGCCATGCCATCGAGTTCGTGGAGCGTCCCTTCACCGTCGAGGAAGCCAAGGCGGCGCGGGAGGCCTTCATCACCTCGGCCACCAACCTCGTCATGCCGGTGGTGCGCATCGACGGGCAGCCGATCGGCAACGGCGCGCCTGGCCTCATGACGCAAAGGCTGCGTTCGGACTTTCACGATGCGGCCGAGATCGCCAAACCCTAGTCAACGCAAGGGCTTTGGTCACCTGCGCCACCAAAACCGCTTGTGCCCAAGCTTCCGAACCTGCAAAACTGAGCCTTGTCGGGAGGGTGGGCAAACCACCCGTATAGAAAACGGAACATAACAATGGCCGAAAAAGCCCAAAGCTTGCAGGACACGTTTCTCAATCATGTCCGCAAGAACAAGACGCCGCTGACCATCTTTCTGATCAATGGCGTCAAGCTGCAGGGGATCGTGACGTGGTTCGACAATTTTTGCGTGCTGCTTCGACGCGATGGGCACTCGCAATTGGTCTACAAGCACGCCATATCCACCATCATGCCGGGGCAGCCCGTGCATCTGATGGATACCGACCCGGCTGAAGGCCCGCCAACATAAGCCGCACGACACCGCCGTCCGAGACCAAGGCCCGCAAACGGCGCGCTCCGATCGAGCGCCGCCCGCCGCCGACGCGCGTCGTCGTGCTGGTGCCCGAGCGCGCAGCCGCGCGCCGCGCACGCACGCAAGGTCCGGGTAACGGCCGCATCCACGCCACCTCGCATTCCACCGACGATCGGCTGGTTGAGGCCGTGGGCCTGGCGCAGGCCATCAGCTTGGACGTGGCCGCCGCCCAGATCGTGCCCCTCGCCGCGCCGCGCCCGGCAACGCTGTTCGGCACCGGCAAGGTGACCGAGCTCGCGGCCTTGATCGAGGACAACGATGCCGGCCTCGTCATCGTCGACCACGCGCTGAGCCCCGTGCAACAGCGCAACCTCGAGAAGGCGTGGAACTGCAAGGTGCTCGATCGCACCGGCTTGATCCTGGAAATCTTCGGCGAACGGGCGCTGACGCGGGAAGGCCGTCTGCAGGTCGAGCTGGCGCATCTGACCTACCAGAAGAGCCGCCTCGTGCGCACCTGGACGCACTTGGAGCGCCAGCGCGGCGGCTTCGGCTTCCTCGGCGGTCCGGGCGAGGCGCAGATCGAAACCGACCGCCGTTTGATCGACGAGCGCATCACGGCCATCCGCCGCGAGCTCGACGTGGTGGTGAAGACGCGCGGACTGCAGCGCGTGCGCCGCAAGCGCGCGCCCTATCCCGTCGTCGCCATCGTCGGGTACACCAATGCGGGCAAGTCCACGCTGTTCAACCGGCTGACGGGCGCATCCGTCTCCGCCAAGGATCAGGTGTTCCAGACCCTCGATCCGACCGTGCGCGAGCTGAAGCTGCCGAGCGGCCGCCGGGTGATGCTGTCCGATACCGTCGGCTTCATCTCCGATCTGCCGACCACCCTGGTCGCCGCCTTTCGCGCCACGCTGGAGGAAGTGGTGGAGGCCGATCTTGTTCTGCATGTGCGCGACATCAGTCATCCCGAGACGGAGGCTCAGCGCCACGACGTCGAGACGCTGCTGGAAGGCCTCGGCGTCTCGGCCGCTTCCACCATCGTCGAAGCCTGGAACAAGGCGGACCGGCTCGATTCCGCACAGCGGCGCGAAATCGAAAGCGCGATGGCCCGGCATGAGCGCCAGCCGGTGCTGGTATCGGCGGTCAGCGGCGAGGGCCTAGACAACTTGCGCGAGCGCATCGATCGCGAACTCGGCATCAAGGACGAGATCTTCAGTCTCGTGCTCTCACCGGCCGATGGCCGCCTGCTGAGCTGGCTGCATGCGCACGCCGATGTGCTTCAGGAGCAAGCGGACGAGACGGGCCGCGTGACGGCGCACTTCCGCATCGATCCGGCAAATCGCGGCAAGCTCGAAGGCCAGCTCAAGCGCGCGGGCCGCCCAAACGCCGCCCGGGCCGCCCTCATTTGAGAGGACAGCCCGGGTTTTGCGCGGCCGTTGGTGGGAGAGCCAGACGTCTAGCGCGGTGGCGGACCGGAAATGGCCGCCTGGGATACGAACACCCCGTCGACGATGCCGCTCCCGGGGAGGACGAGAGAGGCACCGAGCAGGGCGCACGCGACCACGAAACAGAGAAAGGCGCCCTGTTTCGCAAGGTTCCAGAACCTTCCGTTCAACTGTTCTGCCGAGAACAAGTCCATGACCGAGGTCCGCCGATTAGGTTTCCAATGTATAATTCGGAAAGCATAGCGGGTCCAATTCTCGATTAGAACGTACTTAACCTTGGAGTTTGAATACAACTCGTGGGATATCAAAGAGATACATTCATTAACATTCTGGTTATACTTTAAGAACCGGCGCGAACCTCCGCCAGCGTTTTGCGTGGCGACAGAGCCTCCGGATCCAGTTTCAGCTCGATGATCGAGGGGGCTCCACACTCCAGGGCGGCCCGGAACGCCGGCGCGAAATCCTTGCCGTCCTCGACGGTGAAGCCTTCTCCGCCAAAGCTGCGAGCGAAAGCCGCGAAGTCCGGATTGACCAGCGTGGTGCCGATCACGCGTCCCGGGTATTCGCGCTCCTGGTGCATGCGGATCGTGCCGTAGATGCCGTTGTTGGCAACGATGGTGACGATCGGCAGCGCGTACTGCACGGCGGTGGCGAACTCCTGCGACGTCATCAGGAAACAGCCGTCGCCCTGGATGTTCACGACCGGCCGGGTCGGATATGCAAGTTTAGCCGCCACGGCTGCAGGCAGCCCGTAACCCATCGAGCCCGACGTCGGCGCCACCTGCGTGCGGTAGCCCTTGTATTCGAAGTAGCGGTGTACGAAGGCCGCGTAGTTTCCCGCGCCGTTGGTGACGATGCCGTCCTCGGGCAGCATGCGCGAGATGGTGCGCACCACGTCGGCCAGCTTGACGGCGCCGGGCAGCACGCGCGGCTCGAGCGTCTTCTCGTAGGCGGCATGCAGCTCTGCGCGCAGTCCCGACCATGGTTTGGCCGACGGCGCCTCCATCGTCGCCAGCGCGGCCGCGAACGCACCGGCGGTCGACGCGATCGCCGCATCTGGCCGGTACACCGAGCCCAGCTCGTCGGGCGAGGGGTGCACGTGAATAAGGAACTGCTTGGGATTGGGGATGTCGAGCAGCGTGTACTGGCTGGTCGTCATCTCCCCGAGGCGCGCACCGACCACCAGCAGTACATCCGCATCCTTGATCGCCGCAGCAAGCTTGGCATCGATCCCGATGCCGGCGCAGCCGGCGTGACAGGGGTGACGGTTGTCGAAATAGTCCTGATACCGGAACGCCGGCGCCACCGGCAGATCGAAGCGTTCGGCAAAGGCCTGCACGGTGTCCTGGATGTCCCGGCTCCAACCCGGCCCGCCGACGATCATCAGCGGGCGTTTGGCGTTGGCGAGCTTGTCGCGCACCATCGCGATATCGGAAGGCGCCGGATGCGCAGCGGCAACGGTGGCGGCCCTGGCGTCGACGGCCTCGCACGCCGCCGACAACATGTCCTCCGGCAAGCCGAGCACCACAGGGCCGGGACGCCCCGAGCTCGCAACATGGAACGCGCGGCTCACATACTCGGGGATGCGCTCCGTCTGCCGGATCACGGCTGCCCACTTCACGAACGAGGAGAACAGTCGCTTCACCTCGATTTCCTGGAACGCCTCGCGGTCCTCATGGCCGAGCGCGGGCATGCCGACGAACAGCACCATCGGCGTGGAATCCTGCTGCGCCACGTGCAGGCCGCTCATGGCATTGGCCGCACCGGGGCCGCGCGTGACGAAGCACACGCCGGGCTGGCCGGTCATCTTGCCCCAGGCCTCCGCCATCATGGAGGCGCCGCCTTCCTGCCGGCAGATGATGGTGCGGATGCGGTTTGAATCGTGCAGGCCGTCGAGCGCCGCCAGAAAGCTCTCGCCGGGCACGGTGAAGGCCGTGCTCGCGCCCTGCGCTTCCAGTTGGTCGATGAGGATCTTGCCGCC
>CADEEC010000233.1 GCA_902826255.1 uncultured Hyphomicrobiales bacterium
TCGCTTCGGAGGTCATGGCGATTCTCTGCCTTGCCACCGACCTCAAGGACCTGCAGAAGCGCATCGGCGACATCATCGTCGCCTACCGCCGCGACAAGAGCCCGGTGTTCGCCCGCGACCTAAAGGCCGACGGCGCGATGGCCGTCGTGCTCAAGGACGCCATGCAGCCCAACCTCGTGCAGACGCTGGAGAACAACCCGGCGTTCGTGCACGGCGGCCCCTTCGCCAACATCGCACATGGATGCAACTCGGTGGTTGCCACGACAACGGCACTGAAGCTCGCCGACTACGTCGTCACCGAGGCAGGTTTCGGCGCGGATCTTGGCGCCGAGAAGTTCTTCGACATCAAATGCCGCAAGGCGGGCTTGAAGCCGGCTGCGGCCGTCATCGTCGCCACCGTGCGCGCCATGAAGATGAACGGCGGCGTCAAGAAGGAAGACCTCGGCAAGGAGAACGTCGACGCGGTCAAGAAGGGCTGCGCCAACCTCGGCCGTCACATCGAGAACGTGAAATCGTTCGGCGTGCCGGTTGTGGTCGCCATGAACCACTTCATCTCCGACACGGATGCCGAGATCGCGGCGATGAAGACGTATGCGAAGGCCCAAGGCGCGGAGGCCATTCTCTGCAAGCACTGGGCGCATGGCTCTGCCGGTGTCGAGGAGCTGGCGCACAAGGTCGTGGAACTCGCCGAGTCCGGCGCCTCCCAATTCTCGCCGCTCTATCCCGACGAGATGCCGTTGTTCGAAAAAATCAACACCGTCGTGCAGCGTATCTACCGCGGCTCGGAGGCGATCGCCGACAAATCAGTGCGTGACCAGCTCAAGGCCTGGCAGGAGGCCGGCTACGGCAACCTGCCCGTGTGCATGGCCAAGACGCAGTACTCGTTTTCGACTGACCCGAACCTGCGCGGCGCGCCCACCGGCCACACCGTGCCGGTGCGCGAGGTCAGGCTGGCGGCCGGCGCCGGTTTCGTTGTGGCCATCTGCGGCGAGATCATGACTATGCCGGGCCTGCCCAAGGTCCCGTCCTCGGAGAAGATCTTCCTCAACGAGAAAGGCCAGATCGAGGGTCTGTTCTAGGCCCTACTGCCGGCAGACGTGGTCCAGCGTGTAGCGGACCGCGTCGCCCGGCGAAGCGGCCGAATGGGTCGAGCTGCCGTAGCCGCCGGGTGTGAACGAGTAGCTGCCGTCCGACCAGTGCCAGACGCCACGGTAGTGACCTTTGTTAAGGATCACGACCCCGGTCAGCCCCGCCGACTCGACCGTGTATCCCTGAGCCTTGTCCGCCAGGGTCACGCGCAGCGTACGCAGAAGCTGCCTTTCCTGAAGAGCGACCATTGCAGCTACCCCAATTCATCCGTGTCCCGCACGTCTTGAGCGGCGGTAAGCGGATCATGCGGCATTGGCTGAAAATTGCATTAATTAACGGGAAATTGAGTAATGGAATTCTTGAGGACTTCCGTTGCTTTTGACGGTTTGCGGCAAGGATTGATCAACCATGCCACCGCGCGAAGGCGCAAATCTCAGTGGCGGCATGGCCGCGCGATAGCGGTGCAGGCGGTGCCGCTCTTCACGTCCGCGCAGGAATAGTCGGCGGACGCGGCGATGCTCCAGTTGGCATAGTCGGGGCCGAACTTGGGGTGTGCGCGCACGTGCGCGCGCCAGTTGCCGCGCGCCTTCAGCTTGGCGACGGCCTCGAAGCGCGAGGGTTCGCCGCGCGCCTGCACGGTCTCCTCCGAGCATGTGAGGGCAGCAGCCGGCACGGCGAGCGCGCACGCAGCGACCGCCAGGACGGCGAGCTTCAAGTGGGTTGCCGGCGCTGTTGCACGCATCTCTTATGTCTACGCTCCGGTTGTGAAGACTTGAGGAGAACGATACGACTTCCGACGGGGGCGCGCAAAGTGCGCGCATGCAAACTTCGCCGGGACATCAGGCCATGATTGTTTCAGATGAGATTGTGGCGGGATTCTCCGCCCTCGCCACGCCGACCATCGCCAACGCGCTCGACGACGTGGGTTTCGAGGGCGTGATGCATGGGCTCGCGCAGATGGTGGCGGGCACGCGTTGTGTGGGGCGTGCAGCCACCGTGCGCCAGGTGACAGGCCGGCGCGGCGATTTCACATCCGAGGACTTCAAGGTCGGCAGGATGATCGATGCTGCGGGCCCCGGCGATGTGCTGGTCGTGGACAACGGTGGGCATGCCGTGTCGACGTTTGGCGGACTGGCGACGCTGGCGGCGAAGGTGAAAGGCGTCGCGGGATTGGTCGCGGATGGCGGCGTGCGCGATCGTGAGGAGATGATCGAGCTGGCGTTTCCCGTGTTCGCGCGGCACATGACGCCGCTGACCGGGCGCTCGCGGCTCGCGGTAACGGGCCTCAACGAGGTGGTGAGCTGCGGCGGCGTGCGCGTGGCGCCGGGCGACGTGATCGTGGCCGATGGATCGGGTGTGGTGTGCATCCCGGCACGGCATGCGGTCAAGGTGCTGGAGCTGGCGACGCGCTACGCGACCGACGATGCCGATGCCGCGATCGAACTGAGGAAAGGACTGTCCTTCACCGAGGCAATGGCCAAGTTCAAGCGTATCTAAGAGTTCGGCCGCGCCAGCTGGGACAATCGCGTGACAAGCTCCACCGACGAGGCCGGACGCAAATTTCTTATCACCCTGCTCGTCGTGACGTTCGTCATGAACATGCTGGCGCGCGGGGTCACGGAAACCTTCGCTGTGTTCCTCCTGCCGGTTCAGCAGGGGCTCGGGGTGTCGCGCACGGAGATCACGCTTACCTATTCGGTGTTCATGCTGTCCTACGGCCTGTCGGCGCCGCTGGCCGGTCAGCTCATCGACCGGCTCGGAGCCCGCGTGGCCTATGGGTTCGGGCTGACAAGCCTGGGGTGCGGCTATGTTCTCGCTGGATCAGCGGGCGGGCTCGGGCAGTATCTGCTCGGCGCGGGCTTCTTCGGCGGGCTCGGGTCTGCCTCGCTCGGGATGATCGCGGCCTCTGCGTTGCTGTCCCGGTGGTTCACGGGGCGGATGGGGGCCATCATCTCGGTGCCCTATGCGGCGATCGGGGCCGGCATGCTGCTGTTCCCGCCTCTGACCCAACTCGCCATCTCGGCCACCGACTGGCGCACGGCCCATCATCTGCTCGGTGGGCTCGTCCTGCTGACCCTGCCGCTGTTGGTGCTCGTGCCGCTTGGGAAGATGACCAAAGGATCGCCGGAGTGGCGCGCCGCGCGGTCGCAGACGACGATGTCGGACACCGGCGGCTGGACCCTTAGCTCTGCAGCACGCACGCCGGCATTCTGGGGGTTGTTCGCGGCCTATATGGCGACGTCGATTGCAGCCTACGGTGTGCTGCCGCACTCGGTTGCCTACCTGATCGAGGAGGGCTTCAACCCGCTGGTGGCCGCAAGCGCATTCGGGATGACGGGCATGCTGTCGGTAATCGGCATCCTGGCCATCGGCTGGTTGTCCGACAGGATCGGGCGACTGTGGTCGGCGACATACTCCTATCTGTTCACGATCGCGGGCATCGTTGCCCTGATGCTGGTGTCGGTGTGGCCGACGCTGCTGCTGGCCTACGCCTTCGTGCTGCTGTTCGGCCTGATGCAGGGTGCGCGCGGTCCGATCATCATCGCCACGGTTGCGCGGCTGTTTCCCGGCGGCGGCGTCGGTGCGATCTACGGCACGCTGTCGCTGGCAATGGGCTCGGGTGCGGGGCTCGGCTCCTGGGGGTCCGCCGCGCTTTACGAGATCACAGGCAGCTATCTTGCCTCGTTTGGGCTCGCTGCCGCGGCGGCGTGCGCGGGCCTGCTCACCTTCTGGTGCGTGCCGAGCCTGCGCGAAGCCAACACAAACCCCTAGCCCGCACAGGCGCGCTAGGTCAGTGGGCGAAGAACACGGGAATTCCAGCCGCCGAAAGGATGTGGCTTGTGGCGCCGCCGAAGATCATCTGGCGCAGGCGGCTCTGCGTGTAGGCACCCTTGATCAGAAGATCGGCACCGATGGCCGTCGCTTCCGCAAGAATGGCCTCGCCGGGTCGCGACCCCATGCCGGTCACTGTCTTCTCGGTGGCCTTGACGCCGTTGGCCTCCAGGTAAGCCACGGCATCGCGCACCGACGGCCCGGTTGAGATGGCGCCCTCCACCGCGATCAGGGCGACCCGCTTGGCGCGCCTCAGGATCGGCATTGCGAACAGGACGCAGCGCGCCGTCTCCGTGCTTGCATTCCAATGAATGAGAACAGTCTCGCCGAAGGTTGGGCGCGGCACGGGCGGGGCCATCAGCACCGGGTGGCCGCTGTCGAACAGGGCGGACTCCAGCGCTGTCATGCGCGCGCCCTGGCCGCCGGGGCGGCCGAGAACGGTCAGATCGTAGACCCGGCCCAGGCTTCCCAACGCGTTGTCTTCTATGGCCGATCCGCCGCGCCAGCGAAACCGGGCCGCGTGCTCGCCGCTTGCCGGGTGTGCCGCCGCGAAGGTGTCGAAACGCTGCCGAACGGCGCGGCAGAACTCGGTTTCATTCCAATCCGCCGGTGGAATGGTGACGGCGACGATGGGGTCGGGCGCCACGATCTCCGCGAACGCGGGGCGCAGCGCTACGCCTTCCACGGTGGCGCCGGATGTGCTCGCCAGCTGCCGCGCTGTTTCCAGCACCGCATTCATGTGCTCGCTTTGGTCGATAGGCAGGAGAATGCTCTTCATGGCATTCCTCTCACGTGACGGAATTGTTTTTGTAACTGGCGAAGCATAGCACACACACGGCCGGAAAGTGACTCTAAAAGTCGCGCGGGCGGGCCGGGAAGGTTACTGCCCGTCAGAAGCGGGTCAGGATGGACAGGGTCGCA
>CADEEC010000234.1 GCA_902826255.1 uncultured Hyphomicrobiales bacterium
CTCGACGCGGGCCACCGCACGTTTGGCGAGAACCGCGTGCAGGAGGCCAAGGCCAAGTGGCCGGGGCTGCGTGAGCGCCATCCCAGTATCGACCTGCATCTGATCGGCCCGCTGCAGTCCAACAAGGCGAAGGAGGCCGTGCAGCTGTTCGATGCCATTCACAGCATCGACCGGCCGAAGATCGCGGAGGCGATCGCGCAGGAGAGCGCACGACAGGGCAAGCGGCTGCAACTGTTCGTGCAGGTGAACACCGGCGAGGAGGCGCAGAAAGCGGGGGTGATGCCGAAGGAGTTGGGCGGCTTGCTGCGCCTGTGCCGCGAGGAGCTGAAGCTCGACATCGCAGGATTGATGTGCATTCCGCCCGTCGACGAGGAGGCCGGCGTGCACTTTGCGTTCCTGAGGAAGCTCACGCAGGACCACGGCCTGTCACAGCTCAGCATGGGCATGAGCGCCGATTTTGAGACGGCGGTCGCGTTCGGGGCGACGCACGTGCGCGTCGGCTCGCAGATTTTCGGCGAACGCCCGTCCTCATTCGACCCAGCGTGAAGCTCTCGCAGGCAGGGCATCCACACGCACAGGAATTTGAATCCGTGTGCGGGGTGGACACGCCTTTGCCGTCAACCAAATGCTAACGTCCCCCAACTGATTCGCGCCACCGTCCCGCGTGCCGGCGCTTTCCGCGAGGAGGCACACCATGGCGGACGGAACACGATCGATTCAACTCGAGGCCGACGCCGCGGCGGCAGAGGCCGCGCGTGAAGCCCGCGCCGACGTGATGGAGCGCGCGGTTACGGTCGAAAACGCGGCGACGCTGCCCAAGGAATCGCGCGCGAGCCGGCGGCTGAAGAAGCGCAAGGCCGAGTGGTCGGAATTCACCGTCAACGTCTGGATCACCAACCTCAACTCGGTCGAGTTCGGCATCTACAAGCACAGCCGCAACCGGGCGAAATCGCGCCAGTTCACGACCGACATGGATGTGTTCGCCGAGGTGACGCAGGACGGCGAGCGCACCGGGCTGCTTGCCTACCGCGAGGATCTGTGGCGCAAGAACGCCGGCATGGACAAGCGCCTGGTGTTCAAGCTGTTCAACGAGACGGTGAACTGGCGCGCCACCATGGATCTGATGATCGGGCGCAGCCTGCAGCTCACGCTCGGCGCGCGCGGATTGCCTGTGACGTGCTTCTCCGTCAACACCGGCGACCACGAGCAGATGGTCTACATCGAGCGCTCGGCCAACAAGTGGCCGCTGATGCCGGAGTACTTCTCCTTCTTTCTGCTGGATGAGGGCAAGCCGCTGTTCTACCGGCTGCGGCGCGACCTCATCAATTTCGGCGGCGACTACGATCTCTACAATCATCTCGACGAGAAGATCGGCCGCCTCGACGGCAAGGTGTTCTCGATCGGCGGCAAGTGGTACGGCAAGGTGCGCTCCGAGCACGCCGATCCGCGCCTGCTGGTGGTGCTGAAGCTGTTCTGCGGCATGCTCATCTTCAACGACGAAGCGCGCCGGCACATGCGCCGGCTCGCACGCGATGTCGCCGCGGGCACGTTTGTGCCGAAGCTCGAGAAGCAAGAGACCGACCTCTACATGAACCCGCGCCGCGTGCGCTAACGCGCGTCTCAGCGAAGCACGCCAGCCCGCGTTGTCCACCGCGTGGGTTGCCTACTATTTGTGCACCTCCGTTTTCCGTCTTGACAGAAATCAGGCTGCTTTTGCCTATGGCGCGAGCGGAGCTGCACACAAACGCGCTCTGCCTAACGAACGGGCATACGGGGAAACAGGGAGCTGGGCATGCCGGACATCAAAACGGCGGTGCAAGGATTGCAGAACGGCGGCGACGTTCTGTTCCTGCTGATGGGCGCCATTCTTGTCTTCGCCATGCACGGCGGCTTCGCTTTTCTCGAAGTCGGCACCGTGCGCCACAAGAACCAAGTCAACGCGCTCAGCAAGATCATCGTCGACTTCGCGATATCGACGCTCGCCTACTTCTTCGTCGGCTACTCGATCGCCTACGGCGTCTCGTTCTTCATCGCCGCGCAGGGTCTCGCCGGCAACGCGGGCGTGGAAGGGTTCGGGCCGCAAGGGTTGAGCCTCGTGAAGTTCTTCTTCCTGTGCACGTTCGCGGCCGCGGTGCCGGCCATCATCTCCGGCGGCATCGCCGAGCGCGCGCGGTTCCTGCCGCAGTGCGTGGCGACCGCGCTGGTTGTAGGCTTGGTCTACCCGTTCTTCGAAGGTATCGTCTGGAACAAGAACTTCGGCCTGCAGGAGCACTTCTTCAAAGCGAAGTTCGGCGAGGAGTTCCATGATTTCGCGGGCTCGATCGTGGTGCATGCCGTCGGTGGATGGCTTGCGTTCTCCGCCGTGCGCCGCCTCGGGCCGCGGCTCGGGCGCTACGACAAGGGCCGCACCATCGGCATCCCGCCGTCGTCGATTCCGTGGCTGGCGATGGGCTCGTGGCTGCTGTGCGTGGGCTGGTTCGGCTTCAACGTGATGAGCGCGCAGACGCTGCAGTCGGTCAGCGGCCTCGTCGCCATGAACTCGCTGCTCGCCATGTGCGGCGGCATCCTTGCGGCGCTGATTGCGGGCGACAGCGATCCGGGCTTCATCCACAACGGCGCGTTGGCGGGCCTGGTGGCGGTGTGCGCGGGCTCGGACGTCATGCATCCGATCGGCGCCCTGTTCGTCGGCGGCATTGCCGGCGTCATCTTCGTCTACGCCTTCCAGGCCGCGGCCGACTCCAAGTGGCGGTTCGACGATGTGCTCGGCGTGTGGCCCCTGCACGGCCTGTGCGGCCTGTGGGGCGGGATCGCCTGCGGCATCTTCGGCCTGACCGCGTTTGGCGGCATGGGCGGCGTCAGCTTCTGGTCGCAGCTCGTCGGCAGCCTGCTGGGCGCAGGCTACGCCGCGGTGGCGGGACTTGTCGTTTACACGCTGGTGGACACGCTGTTCGGCTTCCGGCTGTCGGCGGACGAGGAGCGCCGGGGTGCAGACCTCTCGATCCACAAGATCGGCGCCAACCCCGAGGAAGACGTGCGTATGGGCCGGATTTGACCCGTGGGCGGGCGTTTCGCCCGCTTGGGGTCCCGGGGGGTTGGGAGGGCGGCCAGGCCGCCCTCCTTCGGTTTTTGGCTAAGCCGTTGTTAACCATAACAAACATGGTGAGCGCGCGTTAACCAACTGGCAACGCTGGGGCATCACAGTTAAGCGCGGGCACCTCTTTGTGCCGGGCCGGACGAGCTGGCCCGGAGGAGGCGTCCGAGTGGTGCAGTCCGAGTAGCGTTGCAATGGCGTCCGCGTCCGAATCCGCCCTCCCGGCCTATGGCCCGATCCGCACCTGGTTCAACGGGTGGCTGTGCGGCGTGCTGGGTTATGTGCTGCTTGCCGCGTGCGCGCTGTCCGCGCTGACGCTGGTATCGTGGACCGCCGCCGACCCCGCCATCCTGCATTCCTCGCCGAACCCCGTGCAGAACGCGCTCGGGCCAATCGGGGCTATCGTCGCCGACATCATCATCCACCTGTTCGGTCTGACGGGCATCCTCCTGATCCTGCCGCCGCTGTTCTGGGGTCTGCAGCTCATCACGGTGCATCGGCTCGACAGTCCGCGCGTGCGCATCGTGCTGACACCGATTGCCATCGCGCTACTTGCCTGCGCCGCTTCGTCCCTGCCGACGGCCACGGACTGGCCGCTTGGCAACTACGGCATGGGCGGCATTGTTGGCGACCAAGTTCTCAAGCTCACGGGTGGACTGCTGGCGATGCTGCGGCCGCAGCGCGCTGCCGCTGCCGCCGGCCTCTTCTGCTTTGCGGGTGGGTTGACCTTGCTCGCCAAAAGCATCGGCCTGTCGCGCGCGGACGTGAAGCTGATCTTCCGTTGGCCGACCGGCTTCAAGCTGTCGCCGCTCCTCGATCGCTTGAGCTCGATGGCCGAGCGGCGCAACATTCCGCGCCTCATCCGCCGCGAGCCGTCGCTGAAGATGCCGGCGGGTCGCTCCATGTTCCAGCCGGCGTTCGTGCCGGCGCCCTTCGCGCTGCCCAGCGCGCCGGCGATGGGCGATGCGTTTTCGCGTGAGGCTCACGTGCGTGAGCCGCAGCTCGAGCTGCCGTCCGAGGAGACGAGCGAGATCGCTCGCCGTTTCGCGCCTGCGCGCCGCGAGGCGAACAGCGAGCCGGTTGAGATGGAGTTCGCCGACGAGCGATGGCCTTCGGGTGAGACGTACGTTCAACCCGAACCAGTGGCACCGATGCAGAAGTTTGCGCCGCCCGCCCGCCAGGAATGGCGCGCGCCGGAGCGCAACGCGTGGCCGCCGATCGCGCAGCCGCCGCGGCACGATCCGGCCTTCGACGATCTCTATGGGCGCGCCGTCGCCATCGTGCTGCGCGACCGCAAGGCGTCGAAGGAATACCTGCAGCAGAGACTCGCCATTGGCTACATGCGCGCGTCCGATATCGTCGAGCGCATGGAGTACGACGGCATCCTCGGCGCGCCGATCTACAACGGCATGCGCCCGATCCTGATGGACGCGCACGGGTCCGGCGAAATTTAGCCGGTCCAGTCTCTCAGCCCCGTCGCGTAGCTTGTCGTCCCGGCGAGCGCAGCGAGAGCCGGGACGCAGGGCTGTACGCAGCTTGCGACTGGTGACCCTTGGGTCCCGGATACGCACCGTGCGCGTTCTGGGATGACAACCTTGGTTGACGACACGGTGTTTGTGGCTGCCCCTCACCCCGGCCCTCTCCCCGCAAGCGGGGGAGAGGGAGAAGGCACTTATCCCCGGGGGTGTGGAGTGTGCGATCATGTGGTCGCCTCGGATCAGGGGCG
>CADEEC010000235.1 GCA_902826255.1 uncultured Hyphomicrobiales bacterium
CTTCGAGCAGCTTGCCGTTGGTCCAGCGGCCCATGATCATTTCATCCTCTGTGATCGCGTTATGGCGATCTTTGGTGAACACTGGCCGCTTGAAGTGCTTGATAAGGCCCTTGAACTCGGGAATGTTCTCAAGGCCGCTGCGGATCTTGGACGGATCGGTACCGTCACGTGCAATGACTAGGGCCAGCATATTCATGGCATCGTAGGCACCGAACACGAACACCGGCAGATCCATATCCTTGTTGTGCCGCTTCCGGTACTCGTTGATGAGTGCCATGCGGTCGGGCGACTGCGGTCCGTCGCTGGTGATGGTGGTACTGGTCAACACGCCTTCGGCCGCATCGCCGGCCGCTGTCCAGAAGGCGGGACCGGCAATACCCCACGCGGAAACGTAGGGCGTGGTGTCGTTGAGCTTGGCCTTGGTCTGGACCACGAAGGTGTTCTCGCGCACCAAAGCATAGTTGAGGATGCTCTGCGCACCAGCAGCCTTCAACTTGATGATCTGCGGTGTCATGTCGGTGTCGCTGTTGTCGAATGTTTCGTCGCCAACCGGCGCCAGTCCCAGCTCCTTGAGGCGCCGCTGCAGTTCCCCTCTGCCCGTTACGCCCCATCCACCTGTCCAGTTGAGCAGTCCGACCTTGGTGTGCCCAAACTTCTTGACGACGGTGTCGACCATGAAATTCGCTTGGCCGCTGCCGTACATGCCGACACGGAAGATGTAATTGTTGCGCCCAGCCTTGTGTGCATCATTCTCGGTGATCGCAGTCGCGTCGGTGGCCGGACAGATCACCGGTACTTTGAGGCTATCGTTGACGATCGGCGCCACGGCCAGCATGGAGGCGCTGTTGGACGCCCCAATTAGGGCAACGACCTTCTCGCGTTCCACGAGCTCACGGTACTGAGCTACGGTCTTGACGGGGTTGTGCTCGTCGTCACGGGCAACCAGGACGACCTTACGGCCGTTGATCCCACCCTTGGCATTGATCGCATCGACCGCGATCTCCGCGCCCCGCCGGATATCGACACCGACCGGCGAGGCTGGGCCTGTTAGCGCCGCGGCGACGCCGATCTTGATCGGCTCCTGTGCAATGGCGACCGAGCAGGCCGCGGCTGACGCGGCCATGAATGAGAAGAACGTCAAATACCTACTGCGAGAGAACAACGACATGGCTAACTCCCTTCGTTCGCTTCACCAACGGACGGGTGGATCATCGTCCTCCACCCCATGCTCCTCGCTTGCGTTCTAGCGTTCTCCTAATGCACGGCCGGTCTGAGCGCCGACCAGGGACGTGCCGCCTCGAGCGCGGCCGCAAGGCAGAAGATGTCGGTCTCGCGGAGAGGGCGCGAGACAATCTGCAAGCCGACTGGCAGACCGCCTTGCGTCAAGCCGCACGGGACCGAGGCAGCCGGCAGTCCGCAAAGATTGAAGGGATAGGTGTAGGCAACCCAGGAAACGATATCGCGACCCTCAAAGCCGGCCGGCATGTCGCGGGTGGCCTCAAACGCGTGCGTCGGCGTCGCCGGAGTGAGGAGCGCATCGTAGCGTTCAAAGAAGTTGCGGACCTTCTCGCGGAACTCGTAGCGTTGGAATACACGCGCGTAGTAATCTTCGAGGCGTTGATCGAGCGCCGGTCGCAGCAGGTCGACAACGGCAGGATCGATCAGCGCGCTGTCCTTCTGCAGCGTCTCCTTGAGACGCGTTCCAACCCCCGCATAGAACTCGGCCATCCAAAGCTCGGCCGGATCCTCGAACACATTCTCGACGAGCTCGACTTCGCACCCCAGACCCTCCAGCGCCCGGGCCTGGGCTTCGGCCAGTCGAACCACCTCGGGTATCGGCCGGGCATAGCCGAGCGTCGGGCTCCAGGCGATTTTTAGACCCTTGGGACTGCGTTCGCAGGCTGCGAGGTAGTCCGGCGTGTCAGCTGCGACGGCCGCAGGATCGCGTGCATCCCATCCTGAGATCACGCCGAGCAGGAGGGCGGCATCGCGCACCGAGCGAGCCAGGGGTCCGACGTGGGCGAGCGTGGGCGTCGCCGACGTGGGAAAAATGGGTACGCGTCCGAAGTGGGCCTTGATACCAAACAGACCGCAAAAGGATGCGGGTATGCGGATCGAGCCGCCGCCATCCGTTCCGAGGGCGAAAGGAGTGACCCCGGCCGCAACACTTGCTCCTGCGCCAGAGCTCGATCCGCCAGGTGTATGGGCCAGGCTCCAGGGATTCAGCGTCGTTCCCGTGAGCGGGCTGCTGCTCGATGCCTTGCAACCGAACTCAGTGGTCGTGGTCTTGCCGATGACGCACGCTCCTTGCTGCTTTACACGTTCGGCAGCCGGAGCATCGACCGAGGCGATAAAGTCGGCGCTCGTCCGCGACCCGGATGTGAAGCGGACGCCCCTGAGCGCTGTCAGATCCTTGATGGAGATGGGAAGACCGCAAAGAACGCCACCGTCCTTGCCGGTCATGATGGCCTGCTCCGCCCGTCGCGCAGCTTCCAGGGCAAGGTCAGCAGTGACAGTCACGAAGGCGTTGAGGGTCGGCTGAGTCGCTTCGGCGTGACGCAAGACGCTCTCGACCACCGCGACGGGAGATACCTGCTTGGAGCGCATCAACTGCAGCAGGTCGAGCGCGCTCATATAGGAGAACTCAGCGGCCATCGCTCCATCCGTCCAAGTTGCGTTCGCGTTTGCCCATCGTCACGACTTGTCGGCTCCAGTTCAGTCCACGATGGCCACGGCACGCACAGGCGAACCACTGCCGCCCTTTACGCGCAACGGAAGTCCCTGGAAGTAGAATTCGCCTTTACCCACCAGTTCCTCGAGATTGCACAGCCACTCGTAGTGAGTAATGCCACGATCCCGGCAGACCCGATGATTGGGAAACAGATTGTGGTTCGGGCGGTCCGTCGACGGGCCCTCCACGCCATGCACACGCGAGCGGTCGGCAAGCCAGTGCGTCGCCTCCGCAGTGATGCCTGGGTTCGACCAAACGACCTTGTCGGTGGGGAAATGCCGTTTGTGCAGGCCGCTGCAGATCAGGACGATGTGCCCGTCGATTTTGACGCCCGCCTTCTTCTCTGCCGTTTCGAAATCCTTGACGTCGGTGTCGCCGAGGTCCGGGATGTGGCGCATATCAAGGCAGACTGCCTTGCCCATGAACATGTCGAGCGGCATCTGCTCGATGCTCAGGCCACCGCGCTTGGTATGGCAGAACGCATCGATATGAGTGCCGACGTGATCGACCATGCCGAGGTACGTCGTGCAGCCGCCCAGCGGATCTTCGGGCGTCCCGTTGCCCCAACTTTCCATATCGTCATGGGTAAAATGAGGGATGATCACCGGACGCGGAAAGAACTTGTGGCAGGGCATGTTGTTGGTGAGTTCGACAGTGAGATCGATGATTTTCTGCGCCATTTTCGGGCTTTTCCCCTTGCGTGCACGGGCGTAGCGAAGCGATTGTATTGGGCTCTGGAAAGCGGGACCAATACCGTTTCCGTAGATATCGAATATCAAATGCGATATGTATGGAATGCGCATAAATCGTCTTGAGTCCGCCTCTTGAACCTAAGGCAGCTTCAATACTTCGTCGTGGTCAGCGACCTTGAGAGCGTTAGCAAGGCCGCCGCGCGCCTGCATGTCGCGCAACCTGCTCTGACCCGGCACATGAGAACGCTTGAGCATTCTCTGGGGGTGCAGCTATTCACCCGAAACGGGCGCGGCATCAAGCTCACCAACGCAGGACTCGTCTATCGCGAACGGGCGAAATCAATCTTGCGCGATCTTGACCGCGCGGAAGTGGAGGTGAAGGCGCTGTCGCGTTCGCCGGGTGGGCGCATCGATGTCGGCATGCCGCTATCGCTCAGCCAGGCGCTAACCAGCCGCCTCGTGGATCGAGTTCACGCGAAACTGCCGGGTGTGTCCATTCGCGTGATCGATGGCTGGACCGGCTTTATCATCGAATGGCTCATGCTGGGCCGCCTCGATCTTGGTGTCATCTACGATCACACACTGAAGAGTGATGTTCTGCACGTGGAGCCGCTCGTGGCGGAAGAGCAGTACTTGATCTGCCGCCCTGGCGATCGTCTGGCCAAACGCTCCAAAGTGACGCTTGCGGAGGTGGCCTCGCTGCCGCTCGTTTTGCCGAGCCGCGAGCACGGCTTGCGATTTGCCGTCGACGACAGATTCAACTCGATCGGAACGCGTGCAACTATCAGGACGGAGATAGACTCAATGGTCGGCCTTCGCCGCTTCGTAGAACAGGGCAAGGCGTACACCATCCTTCCGCTCGGCGAACTCGATGCGGACCTTGCCGTCGGCAGGCTTGTAGCCGTGCGTATCGTCAAGCCTGCCATACATCGCATCCTGTTTGCCGCCTGGCACGCGGAGCGGCCAGTCTCGCCGCAGATGAAGGCGGTTCTGGAAATCATGAAAGACGAGACGGGGAACCTTGTCTCAACAGGGGTCTGGGGCAGCGAGTTCTACGGCGGCAAGTGGACGGTCGAATAGGAGCCTGGCGAAGCTCAGCGGAACAACGGGAGCACTGCATTCTCGCATCGGGCGGACGCACTCGACGCTTGATGGCGCCGGAGTAATCCATCGCCGCGGGAGTGTAGGTTTTGTCCTGGTTGGGTGATGGTGTAGTGCGCGCAGCTACCTCGCCGGCTAGCGCCCCGTCCACTGAACGGGAATCGCACAAATGCCGGTCTGATTTGGAAGTTCGACTAGCCCAGCCCTTTTCTGGGCTCAGCTGAACAGCCTCGCGTGCTGACCAGTGGCAAGAGCTGTCGCTCGAAGGACGTGCATCAGTCTCGATGAAGA
>CADEEC010000236.1 GCA_902826255.1 uncultured Hyphomicrobiales bacterium
CGACGCCGCCGAATGGGTCGGCCCGTACGACGACCAGAAGCTCGGCTTCAACAAGGTGGCGCCGTACTACTACTATCCCGGCTGGTGGGAAGGTGGTGCCGCGCTCTCGCTCTATTGCGGCGAGAAGGCCTACGAGGCACTGCCGCCGATGTACAAGGAGGCGATCGCCGCGGCCAGCGGCGACACGGTGAGCTGGTCGGTCGCCAAGTACGACGCGCAGAACCCCAAGGCGCTGCGCGAGCTGGTGGCGGCCGGAGCCAAGTTCCTGCCGTTCCCGCAGTCGGTGATGGAAGCCTGCTTCAACGCGGCCAACGAACTGTACGCCGAGACCATCGCCAAGAATCCCCGGTTCAAGAAGGTCTACGAGAGCTGGAAGCCCTTCCGCAACGAAGAGGTGCTGTGGTTCCGGGTGGCCGAGAACACCTTCGACAATTTCATGGCTCGCCAGTCGGCCGCCAACAAACTCTAGGGGCCGAAAGATCCTCTGGACCGTTGGAAAAGCCCCGCTTCGGCGGGGCTTTTTCTTTGCGCGGAACATGCAGGCATGGCAGGCTTAGTTCCGCCGAATGGAATATCGGTATACAAAAATACGTTCCTGGGAGTGAAAAGTATGCAACGTCGCAAGTTTCTGCGCACCGCCGGTGTCGGCGGTGGCGCTGCCGTTGTCGCGAGCACTGTCGCGGCACCCGCCATCGCCCAATCGATGCCCGAGCTGAAATGGCGTCTGGCCTCGAGCTTCCCCAAGTCACTCGACACGCTCTACGGTGCCGGTGAGAACTTCGTGAAGTTCATCGGCGAGATGACGGACAATAAATTCCAGGTCCGCATCTTCGCGGCGGGAGAGATCGTGCCCGGCCTGCAGGTGCTCGACGCGGTGCAGAACGGCACCGTCGAGATGGGCCACTCGGCCGGCACCTACTACATCGGCAAGGATCCGACGCTCGCCTTCGACACCACTCTGCCGTTCGGCATGAACGCGCGCCAGCAGGAAGCGTGGATGAACTGGGGCGGCGGCAAGGAACTGCTGGGCGAGGTCTACAAGGACTACAACACCATCTCGATCCCCTGCGGTAATACCGGCGCCCAGATGGGCGGCTGGTTCCGCAAGGAGATCAAGGGCCTGGAAGATATGAAGGGCCTGAAGTTCCGCATCGCCGGAATCGCAGGCATGGTCTGCGCCAAGCTCGGATCGGTTCCGCAGCAGATTGCCGGCGGCGACATCTATCCGGCGCTGGAGAAGGGCACGATCGACGCCGCCGAATGGGTCGGCCCGTACGACGACCAGAAGCTCGGCTTCAACAAGATCGCGCCGTACTACTACTATCCCGGCTGGTGGGAAGGCGGTCCGCAGACGTCGGCCTACATCAACCTCGGCAAGTGGAACGAGCTGCCGAAGGCCTATCAATCCGTCGTCCAGGCAGCTGCCTCGAGGGCGCAGGCCTTGATGCTCTCCAAGTACGACGCCGAGAATCCCAAGGCGCTACGCGAGCTGATGGCGGCCGGCACCAAGCTGCTGCCGTTCCCGCAGTCGGTGATGGAAGCCGCCTTCAACGCTTCCAACGAGCTCTACGCCGAGCTCTCGGCGAAGAACCCGAAATTCAAGAAGGTCTACGAAAACTGGAAGCCGTTCCGTAACGAGGAGATTCTGTGGTTCCGCGTTGCCGAGTTCACCTTCGACAGTTTCATGGCGCGCCAGTCGGCCGCCAACAAGCTCGGATAGGGAGGACGGTATGAGACGGCGGAAGTTCCTAACGACCGCCGGCATCGGCGGCGCCGCGAGCACGCTCGCGGCGCCTGCCATTGCGCAGTCGATGCCGGAGCTCAAGTGGCGTCTGACGTCGAGCTTCCCCAAGTCGCTCGACACGCTGTACGGCGCTGCTGAATCGATCGCCAAGAAGGTTGCCGGGCTGACCGACAACAAGTTTCAGATCCGCATATTCGCACCGGGCGAGATCGTGCCGGCGCTGCAGGCCCTCGATGCGGTGCAGAACAACACCGTCGAGATGTGCCACACGGCATCCTACTACTTCGTCGGCAAGGACCTGACGATGGGATTCGATTCCGGCGTGCCGTTCGGGCTGACCGCGCGGCAGCAGAACGCCTGGATGTCCATGGGCGGCGGACTCCAGCTGATGCGCGA
This sequence comes from uncultured Hyphomicrobiales bacterium, assembly GCA_902826255.1. Lineage (GTDB taxonomy): Bacteria > Pseudomonadota > Alphaproteobacteria > Rhizobiales > Hyphomicrobiaceae > AWTP1-13. Next base: position 2,141 of record CADEEC010000236.1, read on the forward strand.
GTTCATGGCCGACTACAACGCCGTGCCGTTCCCGGCCGGCAATACCGGCTGCCAGATGGGCGGCTGGTTCCGCAAGGAGATCAAGACGCTCGACGACCTCAAGGGGTTGAAGATGCGCATCCCCGGCATCGGCGGCCAGATCTGGTCCAAGCTCGGCGCCGTGCCGCAGCAGATCGCCGGTGGCGACATCTACCCCGCACTCGAACGCGGCGCGATTGACGGCGCGGAGTGGGTGGGGCCGTATGACGACGAGAAGCTCGGCTTCTACAAGGTGGCGCCCTTCTACTACTACCCGGGCTTCTGGGAGGCCGGCACGCAGATCACTCTGATGGTCGGCAAGCAGCACTGGGACGCCTTGCCGCCGGCGTACAAGCTCGCGGTCGAGACGGTGTGTGGCGACGTCAACGGCGAGATGATGGCGCGCTACGACAACCTCAATCCGCAGGCGCTGCGCCGGCTGGTGGCTGCCGGCGCCCAGCTGAAACCCTATCCGCGCGACGTGCTGGCAGCGGCATGGAAAGCGACGCACGAGTTGTACGACGAGTTCTCGTCCAAGAACGCCAAGTTCAAGAAGATCTACGACCACTGGAAGGCGTTCCGCGACGAACAGTTCCTGTGGTTCCGGGTCGCCGAACTCACTTATGAGAACTTCGCCTTCACCGCCAGCCAGACGGTGAAGTGAAAGGAGCCAGTAGCGTACCCAAGAAAACGATCCCGGGAGGAATCACATGCAACGTCGCAAGTTCATCAAGACCGCCGGCGTGGGGGCTGCTGCCGCCACGACGGTGGCGGCACCGGCCCTGGCGCAGGGCCTGCCGGAGTTGAAGTGGCGTCTGGCGTCGAGTTTTCCCAAATCGCTCGACACGCTTTGGGGTGGCGCCGAACTGTTCTGCCGTCGCGTCGGCGAGCTGACCGACGGCAAATTCAAGATCCAGCCTTTTGCCTCGGGCGAGATCGTGCCGGGCTTCCAGGTGTTCGACGCCGTCCAGAACGGCACGGTCGAGCTCGGTCAGACCGCAGCCTACTACTACATCGGCAAGGACATCACGTTCACCTTCGATACGGCGGTCCCGTTCGGCCTGAACAGCCGACAACATGTTGCGTGGTGGATGCACGGCGGCGGCCGCGAGGCGATGGCCGAGTTCTACAAGGATTACGGCGTCGTCGGCCACCTGATGGGCGGCACGGGTGCCCAGATGGGTGGCTGGTTCCGCAAGGAGATCAAGACCGTCGACGACCTGAAGGGGCTCAAGTTCCGCGTCGGTGGTTTCGCCGGACAGATCCTGGGCAAGCTCGGCGTCATCGCCCAACAGATACCCGGCGGCGAAATCTATCCGGCGCTGGAGAAGGGCACGATCGATGCCGCGGAATGGGTCGGTCCCTACGACGACGAGCGGCTCGGCTTCCACAAGGTGGCGCCGTACTATTACTACCCTGGCTGGTGGGAAGGCACCGGCATGGGCACGGCCTATATCAATCAGAAGGCGTGGGACGGGTTGCCGCCGTCCTATCAGAAGGCGATAGAGACCACGGCCAATGAGGTCACGCTCTGGATGCTGGGCAAGTACGACAACGGCAATCCGGCGGCGCTGCGTCGCCTGGTGGCGGCCGGCGTCAAGCTGCAACCCTTCCCGACCGCGGTCCTGGAAGCTTGCTTCAACGCGACCAATGAGGTCTGCAACGAAATCGTGGCCAAGAACGCCAAGTTCAAGAAGGTGTGGGACAACTGGAAACCCTACCGCTCCGAGCAGGTTCTGTGGTCGCGCATCGCGGAAGGCGGTTTCGATGGCTTCATGGCACGGATGTATGGAGCCGGTAAGGTTTGATCACTTAACGCTGTAGAATCGCGGAAAACCCCGCTACGGCGGGGTTTTTCTTTGCCCGACTGCGACTGAAGTCGCCTTTCCAAACTGAGTTCCGCGTGTCAGTGTTCGCCCGCCAAGGGGGCCATGTGGGCTTGCCTGTAGGGAGGGTAACTATCAATGCAGCGTAGAAAGTTCATCAGGACCGCGGGCATCGGCGCCGCGGGCGTAGCCGCCGCGTCGACTGTCGCCGCGCCGGCCATCGCGCAGAGCATGCCGGAGGTAAAGTGGCGTCTGACGTCGAGTTTCCCCAAGTCTCTCGATACTCTGTATGGCGGTTCGGAGCTGTTCGCCAAGCTGATTGGTGAGATGTCCGACAACAAGTTCCAGATCCGGGTCTTCGCCGCGGGCGAAATCGTGCCGGGCCTGCAGGTCGCCGACGCGGTCCAGAACGGCACCGTGGAGGCCGGCCAGACCGCCGCCTACTACTACTTCGGCAAGCATCCGAACTTCGTGTTCGAGACGGGCCTGCCGTTCTCCATGAACCAGCGCCAGTACTATGCCTGGCTCGAGTTCGGCGGCGGCCATGACCTGATCAATGACTTCTATAAGGAGTACAACTTCCGCTCGCTGACGTTCGGTGGGACGGGCTGCCAGATGGGCGGCTGGTTCCGCAAGGAAATCAAGTCGATGGACGACATGAAGGGCTTGAAGTTCCGCGTCGGCGGCTTCGCCGGCCTGATCCTCGAGCGTCTCGGCGTGGTGCCGCAGCAGATCGCCGGCGGCGACATCTATCCGGCGCTCGAGA
>CADEEC010000237.1 GCA_902826255.1 uncultured Hyphomicrobiales bacterium
AGAGCGCGCGGCGCAGGTTGCCGATGATGAAGTGCGAACGGCAGAACTTGAGCGCTTCGGATATCGCGTGTTTCGCGTCAGCAATCGGGATGTCTATGAAAACGTGGAGCGCGTGTTGGATGCGTTGCTCGCGTTCGTCGAAGAGGGCGATTGAGGGGTTACAGTGTGGAGCTGCCCCTCACCCCGGCCCTCTCCCCGCAAGCGGGGAGAGGGAGAAGGGCACCAATTCCCTCTCCCCATTCTTCATGGGGAGAGGGTTAGGGTAAGGGGCGGGTAGGCGACGCGGGTGTTCGGCAGAGAAAACGTGCGATGCGCGATCAGCTCCAGAGCGAGCGGACGCTGGGCTTGGTGTGGGAGACCAGCATCAGCTCGGTGATGGCCCAGACGAGGGCGTCGAGGCGGTCGGGGCTTTTGCCGTGGGCGAGGCCGTCGGCGGCGAAGTCGCACATTTGCGACTCCAGCTCCGGGAAGGTGCCGACGTGGGCGGCGCGGCCTTCGGCATAGAGCGTCGAGACCGGCTCGGCGCGCGCGTACTTGCCGCGGCTGGCATAGACCTTCTTCACGGGCACGCGGGCGTCGATGCTCTTGAACATCTGCACCAGGAGATCGCCGCCCTGGTTGGTTTCGACGACGACAGCATCGGCCTCGTAGTCGTGGTAGGCGGCGACGGCGGCCTTGGCCCACACCGCCGGCTCGCGACCCTGCACGGTGCGGTCGCCGATGACGTAGGCGCGTTTGTCGATGCCGAGGCCGGCGACGATGATGCCGCAACTGTCGGAGCCGGCGGTGGAGGTGACCGGCGGATCGACGGCGACGACGATGCGCGTCAGCTCGGGGCGCGCGGCGAGGCGGCCCTGCTCGATCCAGGCGCGCTTCCACAATCCGGTCATGCGTTCTTCCACGATTTCACCCTCGAGCTCCTGACGGCCGATCAGCGTGTCGCCGTAGCGCCGCTCCATCTCGGCCAGGAAGGCCGGCGCGAGGTGGCCGGCATTGTCGGCGGTGCGCGAGCGGGTGGTGGCGGTGGCGTGATCGTCCATCACCTTCTTCAACAGCGGGATGGCGCGCGGCGTGGTGGTGACGACGCACTGCGGCCATCTGCCCAGGCGCAGCGCGAACTGCAGCGTGTCCCAGGCATAGTCGGGCGTGCGCCACTTGCAGAGCTCGTCGCACCAGGCGGCATCGAACTGGGGGCCGCGCAGGCTGTCGGGATCGTCGGCGGCGAACATCTGCGCGATGGCGCCGTTCGGCCAAACGAGCTGGTTCTTGGACGCCTCCAGCTTCGGCCGCTTGTCGGGTGGATAGACAGAGAGCAGGCCGGAGACGCCTTCGACCATGACGCTTCTCACCTGTGCGATGGTGTCGGCGATGAGCGCGATGCGGTGCGAGCGGCGGTCGGCGAGGGGAAGCTCCCACTCGACCTGCGCGCGGACCCACTCGGCGCCGGTGCGCGTCTTGCCGGAACCGCGGCCGCCGAGCACGAGCCAGGTGTGCCAGCGGCCGCCGCCGTTGGCGAAGACCGGGGCCAGCTGATCATCACGCGCGTGGGCGGCCCAGTGGTAGGTGATTTCGCGCCACTCTATTCCATCGATGGTGGCAGCGAGGTGGTCAGGTCCCTGCGGGCTTTGGGACAAGCTTCTCAAGCTTGTCCGCAATCTCTCGGCGTAGCTCGTCCTTCTGGGATGCCGCGGCGAAGGCGTCGGCATCGAGCTCGTCGCTGAGGGCGGTGAGCTCGGGGTTGAGGGTGGCGGACTTTCTCCTCCCATCGGCAGCGATGGCGGGTTCAGAGGCGATCTCCGTCACTTTGTTGATGTTGTCGATGAGGGCGGCGAAGCTCGCACGCTCCGCCTCGGTGACGATCGGCGGCTGCGCATCGGGAGACTTCTCGAAGGCGTCCAGCTTGTGCTTCATGTTGAGCTCCAGTGCTCTCAGTTCGAGGTCCATGTAGGTGTAGAGGCCCTGCACGAGCGCGAGCCGCGCGCGGGCAGCAGCCGGCGGGACCGCGACGGTGCGGGGGACAGCGCGGCGCTTGCCGCCAGCGATTTCCCACCGCTCCTTGCGAGCACGCTTCGTGAGCGTGCCCAGTGCGATGCCGGCGCGCTCGGCGACGGCTGCCAGGGACAGCCCTTCGGTACGCAGGCGGCGGGCATTGGCCCATTGCCGATCGGGATACTTGTTTTGAAATCTCATCGGGGATGCGCTGGTAGAGCGTCGGGCACCGACATGGGCCCGAAAACGCAAACGGGGCGGCTTGCGGCCACCCCGGTTTCGACACAACTGTCGGACGATACCTGTTTACTAGCAGATCAGCACGACGCTGTCAAGACGAATATTGCGCGTTAGACCCGTTATACTTAACGGCTCAAGTACATCTCCGATTATACTCGGATGCATCCATTCTAACACGTCGCGGACACGCGGGGATAAGCAAACCGCGAGAAACCGGCGCCCACAGGCGCCGGTCTCATTGGCAGGGGCGAAAATCAGCCGCTGTTGCGCTGGTTCTCGATCCAGAAGTTCTTGGTCCAGTCGTGCGACGCGGCTGAAGCCGTGCCGGCAACGCCGGTCAGAACCGCAAGCGCGACAAGCGCAGATACGATGGTCTTCATGGTCATCTCCTATCGTTTTGTTTCGGGCTGGCCAGGGCACACCTGCGCGTGCCACCCCGACCCCGCAGCCGGTTAGCGCGAGTTGCGCTCGACCTGCGCCCAAAGCTCCTGAACCCAGGCCGGCTCAGCGGCAGAAGCGGAGCTCGCAACGCCGGTCAAAACGGACAGCGCGATCAGCGCGGATGCAACGGTCTTCATGCTCATCTCCTAAGTGTTGATTTTTCACGGCGCGCCTTTGTGGCCCGCACGGAGCGAATATGGGCTGGGCGTGACCGCGGCGAAGGGGGCGTCACGCGGCCGTGAAACGTGTTGAACACGCGCGCGCACGCTGCGATGGTGCGTCCCCTTACGAGAACATGAATGGATTTCTCCGCAAGGAGCTGGGCTTGAAAATTCCGATCGCGGTTGCCGGCAGCCGGACAACGGTCTCCCTGATTGCCACGCTTGCAGTGGTTTCTGCGCTGCAAGCCAGCGCACGCGCGGACGGGGCGCTTGCCGTGGGCACAACGGGCGACGTCGTGAAGTTCGGCATTGCCTTCGGCATGGTGGCGGACGAGCCGAAGGAGAAGGCGGCGCAGATGGCGCTCGAACGCTGCCGTGCCTTCAAGGCCTCGCGTGAAGCCAACAGCGCGTGCGAGGTGAAGGCGACGTTCAGCCGGCAGTGCTACGCGGTGGCGCTCGACCCGCAGTCGGGCACGCCGGGCGCCGGCTGGGGCATCGGCCAGGACCAGATCGAAGCCAACGACAAGGCCATGACCATGTGCGAGGAGACGGCGGGCCTGGTGCGGCGCCCGTTCTGCCAGGTGCAGGCGGCGGGCTGCGATACGAAGAACTGAGGCGGCGACCTGCGCGCGCGGCGGTGTTGCGCAAGACTCATCCCCTCTGCACCAGGGCCACACCGACGGCCGCGACGGCCATGCCGGCCAAAGCCTGCGGCCCGAGTTGCTCGCCGAACATCAGCCAGGCGATCAGCGCCGTCGTCGGAGGGACGAGGAAGAAATAGCTCGCGACCTTGGAGACGGCGCCGCGCCGGATCAGCAGGTAAAGCAGGCAGATCGCACCGACCGACAGCGCCAGAACCAGCCAGGCCAGCGCAGCGACGAAGGGCAATGACCACGTAATCTCCATGGTTTCAAAGCGCGCGGCGAGAAGCATGACGGGCACCGTGGCTGCCGCATACTGAATGACGGTGGCGGTCCACAGATTGGCATTGGCACAATAGCGCTTTTGATAGAGCGTCCCGGCCGCACCGCCGAAGAGGCCACACACGGCGAGTGCCGGCGCAGCAAGGCCCGCCGATCCGGCAGCCAGTCCGTAGCGCTCGCTCAAGACAAGGGCGGCGCCGCCAAAGCCCAAGATCAAACCCAGCCACTGGCCCGGCCCGACGCGCTCGCCCAACAGCGGCGCGACCACGGCGGCAATCAGGATCGGCTGCAGGCCGGCAATCAGCGCCGCGAACCCTGCCGGCAGACCCATATGCAGCGCCGAAAATACCCCGCCCAGCTGGAGACTGTGCATCAGCAGTCCGACCACGGCCACATGGACGATCATAATGCCCCGCGGCCACACGGCGCGGGCCAGCAGGGCTGCAATCAGCATTACGACGGCGGCAATCGCGAAGCGGGCACCGAGAAACGTCATCGGCTCGGCGTAGGCCAACCCCGCCTTTCCACCGATGAACCCGGTCGACCACAGAACTACGAATACAGCCGGCGCTGCCGCGGTCCAGACGAGGGTCCCTGCATCACCGTCGCGTCGTGCCGATTGGAGTTCCTCGGCCGGCGGAAGGCCGCTGTCACGCTCGCTCATGCTCACCCTGAATTCCCCGGCTGCGCCGTTGACAGTATCAGGTTTCCGAGGGGCACGACCCGCCTCGAGCGGCAGTCTCACGGGCAACCGGCCGCGGGTTGCGGAGGTGAGGGCGACGCCTGCGACGATGCGGAGGAAGCCGGCGCCGCGATGGGGGCGAAGGATTTCACCCAGGACGGCAATGCCAGGACGGCCGTAGGACAAAGGGCACGTGCGGCGCGCGACCTTTCCGAATGTGCGCGCTGCGTTCGTTGCACGGTGCGCTGAATTCCCGCCTTCGTGGGAATGACATGCGGGGGTGCG
>CADEEC010000238.1 GCA_902826255.1 uncultured Hyphomicrobiales bacterium
CCTCGTTCCTGCCGGCCGCAATGCCGATCTCTACATCATGGAGTGCTACCAGTTCGACGGCGCACCCCGCTATCACATGGCTTGGAAGACGATCGAGGCCAAACTCGACGAGATCGGCGCCCGGCGGATACTTTTGACGCACATGGCGAGCAGCATGCTGGAGCGCCGCGGCGAGATCGTGGATGCGCGCGCAATCCTTGCCGAAGACGGCCTTACCGTTCGCGTATGAACCCGGCCGAGCGTTCATTGACCGCGCTCGTCTCGGAGATCTGCGCCTGCCGCATATGTCGCGACACGCCGACCGGGAAACGCCTGCCGCACGAGCCGCGCCCGGTGTTGCGGGCGAGCACGACGGCACGGCTTTGCATTTGCAGCCAAGCCCCGGGAGCGCGCGTCCACGCCTCCGGAACGCCCTTTACGGACCCATCCGGTGATCGCCTCGGCGCATGGCTCGGCGTCACCCCGGATGAATTCTACGACCAGGGACGCGTTGCCATCGTCCCCATGGGCTTTTGTTTCCCCGGTCACGACGCAACCGGCGGCGATCTCCCGCCGCGCAAGGAATGTGCACGCGCCTGGCATGCACCGCTGTTCGCGGCCATGCCGCAACTCGAACTCATTCTGCTCGTCGGCAGCTACGCCCAACGCTGGCACCTCAGGCAATCCGGCGATGCCGCGATGACGGAAACGGTTCGGAACTGGCGCGCGGTGCTCAAATCCGGGAAGCGGCCCCGCTACCTCCCGTTGCCGCATCCGTCCTGGCGCAACAATGCTTGGATCACGGCCAATCCCTGGTTTGAGCGGGATTTGCTGCCTGCGCTGCAGTGCGAGGTTCGCTCGCTGTTGACGCACAGCCTGCCCCGCAGGCGGGCACGCCGCACAATCTGAGGCGCCTCCGTATTGTGCCGCGTTGTAGCAGCCCTGCGCCGCTGCTAGCCTGCGGCTCGACTCGGAGCCAGGGCACGGGCAGGGATCGTGGAATACTTCATCCAGCAGCTTATCAACGGCGTCACGCTCGGCTCAATCTACGGTCTCATCGCCATCGGCTACACGATGGTGTTCGGCATCATCGGCATGGTGAACTTCGCCCACGGCGATGTCTTCATGCTCTCGGCGTTCATAGCGCTCATCTTGCTGCTGATCTTCACGCAGATCCTCGGGTTGGGATTTCTCTCGATCGCGCTGTTTCTTGTTCTCATCCTTTCCATGCTGCTGACCTCGCTGTGGGCCTGGGCGATCGAACGCCTCGCCTACAGGCCGCTGCGCGGTTCGTTCAGGCTCGCCCCTCTCATCTCCGCGATCGGCATGTCGATCTTTCTCGCCAACCTGGTGCAGATTGCGCAGGGGCCGCGCAACAAGCCTGCACCGACGACGCTGACCGGCGTCTTCACGTTCGGGGACGGCACTGGGTTCACCGTCACGCTGTCGCACCGCCAGATCCTGATCGTTGCGGTGACAGCCGTGCTGTTGGCTGCCTTCTGGTACGTGGTGCAGAAGACGCCGATCGGAAGAGCTCAGCGCGCGTGCGAGCAGGATCGCCGCATGGCGGCTTTGCTTGGTGTTGATGTCAATCGCACCATCTCGCTGACGTTCATCATGGGCGCGGCGCTGGCGGCAGTCGCCGGGCTGATGTTCTTGATCTACTACGGGGTCGTGCACTTCAACGATGGCTTCGTGCCCGGCGTCAAAGCCTTCACCGCGGCGGTACTCGGCGGGATCGGCTCCTTGCCGGGAGCTGTTCTCGGCGGATTACTTATCGGTCTGGTAGAAGCTTTCTGGTCGGCCTATTTCTCGACCGACTACAAGGACGTCGCGACCTTTTCCATTCTTGTCATCACGCTGGTGTTTCTGCCATCTGGCTTGCTCGGCCGGCCGGACGTGGAGAAAGTCTAGGCGATGCCCGGCGAAGGAGAGCGGAGGCTGACATTCGCAGCGGCCGTCAAGGACGCGGCCGGAACCGGGCTTCTTGCGTTAGGGCTCTGCATCCCGATCATCGCCTACCGCACGCACCAGGACATGAGCAATCGCCTCGTTCTACAAGAGCGCTGGCAGTTCGTTGCATTCGCCGTACTGGCCGCCTTCGCGGCACGCCTTGTGTATCTTCTCGCGCCATCGATTGCGCTCAAGCCGGCACCGCGCCTGCGCATGGGTGGAGAAAGCGGCGCGGCTGTCACTGTCTTCAAGCTCGTCGGACTTGTCCTGCTCTTCGCGTACCCGTTTTTGACGATCGCCATGGTAGGTCCCGCCGGTGCGATCAAGTGGGTCGACAACTTCGCGATCCAGATTCTCATCTACGTGATGCTGGGCTGGGGTCTCAACATCGTTGTCGGGCTCGCCGGGCTTCTGGACCTCGGATACGTCGCGTTCTATGCCATCGGCGCCTACGCGTTCGCGCTGCTTTCTACTCATTACGATCTTGGATTCTGGGTCTGCTTGCCGCTTGCCGGCATCCTTGCGGCGTTCTGGGGAATCCTGCTCGGGTTTCCCGTCCTGCGGCTTCGCGGTGACTACCTGGCGATTGTGACGCTCGCATTCGGCGAGATCATACGCCTCGTCGCCATCAACTGGGTCGACCTCACGCGCGGCTACGCGGGCATCTCCGGTGTGCCGCGAGCAACCTTCTTCGGCTTGCCCTTCGACGATTCAGAGGAGGGCTTTGCCGCTTTCTTCGGCCTCGAGTTCGCGTCGATCCATCGCACCGTGTTTCTGTTCTACGTGATCCTCATGATGGTGCTGGTCACAAACTGGGTCACGCTCAAGCTCCGGCGGCTGCCCGTCGGCCGCGCGTGGGAGGCTCTGCGCGAGGACGAAGTTGCCTGTCGTGCACTTGGCATCAACACGACAAACACAAAGCTCTCCGCATTCTCGCTCGGCGCCATGTTCGGCGGGTTTGCTGGAGCCTTCTATGTCACCTCGCGGGGTCAGGGATTTGTGACCCCCGAAAGCTTCACCTTTGCAGAGAGCGCTCTGATCTTAGCCATCGTCGTGCTGGGCGGCCTCGGCAGCCAAGCCGGCGTTGTTGTCGCCGCCCTCGTGCTGATCGGCGGCACGGAGCTGTTGCGAGAACTGGACTGGCTCAAGCGCATATTCGGTGCGGAGTTCCAGCCGACCCAATACCGCTTGCTGCTGTTCGGCCTGGCCATGGTCCTGGTCATGATCTGGAGACCGCGCGGGCTCATTTCGCACCGCATGCCTACGGTACACCTGCGGCAACGCCGGGCGGTACGCGGTGATCTCGTCGGTGAGGGACACGGCTGATGGCCGCCAACTCGGGCCCGCTGCTGGCTGTCGAGCATCTGACGATGCGCTTTGGCGGCCTGATCGCGATCGGCGACCTGTCCTTCACCGCCAATCACGGAGAGATCACTTCGATCATCGGCCCCAACGGCGCCGGCAAGACCACCGTGTTCAATTGCATCACCGGGTTCTACAAGCCCTCGAGCGGTCGCATACTCCTTGCACCGGACGGACCCGCCGACGCAGGCGAGGTCGCCCAGCTCACCCGTTCCGCACGCCGCTGGATGAAGGCATCAAACGGGTCCCTGTTCCTTCTGGAACGGATGCCCGACTTTGAAATCGCCGCCAAGGCGAAGGTCGCGCGCACGTTTCAGAACATCCGGCTGTTCCCCGGCATGACGGCGTTGGAGAACCTGGTGGTTGCCCAGCACAACGCGCTCATGCGTGCCTCGGGATGGACCGTTCTTGGCATGGCTGGAACCCGTGGATATCGCACAGCGGAGGCCCGCACGCTGGACCTAGCAAAGTACTGGCTCGAGAAAGTCGATCTTATCGATCGGGCAGACGATCCCGCCGGCGACCTTCCCTACGGCGCGCAAAGGCGGTTGGAAATTGCGCGCGCCATGTGCACGGAGCCCAAGCTGCTGTGCCTTGATGAACCCGCGGCCGGCTTGAACCCGAAAGAATCCTCAGACCTAAAGTCGTTGCTGCGCAGCATAAAGACGGAGCACAAGACCTCGATCCTGCTGATCGAGCACGACATGTCCGTCGTCATGGAAATTTCCGATCATGTGGTGGTGCTCGATTACGGCGAGAAGATCTCCGATGGTCCATCGGATGCCGTGCGCAATGATCCCAAGGTGATCGCCGCATACCTCGGCATCGAGGACGAGGAGATCGAGCAGGCCGAGGCGGAGATCACGCGATGAGCGAGCCGCTGCTCAGCATTCGGGGCGTGAAAAGCTACTACGGCCACATCATGGCGCTCAAAGGCGTCGATATAGACGTCAACGAAGGCGAGATCGTAACCCTGATCGGCGCCAACGGTGCAGGCAAGTCAACGCTGATGATGACGATCTTCGGCGATCCGCGCGCCCGGGAAGGCCGCATCGTCTACCGCGGCCAGGACATCACACAACTTCCCACGCACGACATCTCTCGCTTGCGCATTGCGCAATCCCCCGAAGGTCGCCGCATTTTCCCCCGCATGACCGTGCGCGAGAACCTGCAAATGGGGGCCATTCTCGACGATCCCGCCAACTTTTCCGAAAGCCTGGATCGCGTTTGCGCGATGTTCCCGGTTCTGAAACAGCGGCTGGATCAGCGCGGCGGTACGCTGTCGGGCGGCGAGCAGCAGATGCTCGCGATCGCCCGCGCGCTGATGAGCCGGCCGCGGCTGCTGCTGCTCGACGAGCCGTCGCTCGGCCTGGCGC